>CAMCWI010000070.1 GCA_945882065.1 Akkermansia muciniphila | reverse complement strand
TCACGTCATCCAACAACGCCTCAAACTGGCGGGTGCTTGGTGGAAGGAAACCCACGCCCAAGCCATGCTCAACCTGCGCGTCGCTCGCTCCAATAACCTCTGGAACTCCTACTGGTCAAAAAACTGAGCGGCACTTCCAGTCACACCCGGTGCGAAACTGGCCGAATAACCAAGGGATGCTGACAAAACCACGCGCCACACTTGAATCAGTAATAACCTCAATCGAAAGCTAATCTTCGTTGCTGGACGCGCGGAGGTAAATTGCTGCGGCCTCGGTCCGGTTATGCACCTCCAGCTTCGCGAAGATGTGGTCCAAGTAGTTCCTGATGGTCTTGGTTTGCAGGCCCAGAACTCCCGAGATTTCCTTGTCGGTCTTGCCGGTAGCGACTTCATGAATGACTTTCCTTTCCTGCGCAGACAAGGTTCCTAGTTTTTGAGCCGAGGTAGTTGGGCGGGCCAGATTGGGTGAAAGCAGAGTGTGCGCGATCGTGGGATCAACCACCTTCTCACCGCGAGCGACGGCGAGAATCGCATCCACAATCTTCTGCGCGTCGTTCTCTTTGAGCAGGTAGCCGGACGCGCCGGCGTTGAAGGCGGCTCGGACGGTTGATTCGGCGGCGTATGACGAGAGGAAAAGGACATGCAGCGTGGGATGCTTCTCCTTGAGGCGGCGGCAGATTTCATGACCGGGGAGGTCAGGCAGACGATTATCCAAGAGCACCACCTCGGGTTGTAAGGCAGACGCCTGCTTCACTGCCTCGGCGCCAGTGCCAGCTTCGCCGACGACTTCAATTGTAGAATTGATTTCCTCGACCTCCCGCAAGCCCTTCCGCAAGGCGGGATGATCATCAACAATCAGCAGTCGGATGGATTTTTGTTTTTTCATGTAGTGTTTCGGAGATTGGGGTTGCGGGGAACGTCAGCGTGATCGCGGTGCCGCGACCGGGGCTAGTGTCAACTTTCAAAGTCCCACCCAAGTGGGTCGCTCGCGCTTGCATGTTAGCCAGACCATTTCCTGAACCGGAGTGTTCTTGCGGATTGAAGCCTTGGCCATTGTCCACAATGCTCAGCCGGATTACCGAGGCGGAAGCGGTGAGGTCGAGGCTCAGGGTTTTCGCTTGGGCGTGCCGCAAGCTGTTGCTCATGGCTTCCTGGGCGACTTGTTTCAAGTGATTCAGTTGTGCTGAAGTCAGCAAGGCGGGAGCTGATGTATGTCCAGTCATCTTGATCTCGATGGATTCCGTTCTCATGAGTCGCTGAACGAGCTGCCGCAAGGTGGTGTGTGCCTGCTCGAATTTCACCGGCTCGGCCGTCATCACGTCGTCCTGTAGGAGGAAGCGGCGCAGTTCGGCAATCAGGCCGTCGGTGCCGGATCGAATCTGGCCGAGGAGTTCTCGTGAACCGGCGGCGTCTGTTGGCAACAGACGCTTGCAACGGCCCATCATCAATTGCAAAAGAAACAAAGACTGGATGGCGCCGTCATGTAAATCACGGCTCATGCGCTCCCGCTCGCTCTGCACCTGCTGGAGTTCGTCGCAGGCGGATCGCAATTCCACTGCCACGGCATGTTGGCGGATACGGGCATGAATCTGGATCGCCAGCAATCCCGTGAGTGCTAATGTCAAACTTAAACCCAGCGGAAGCACAAGCCACGGGCGCGACAGCGACGATTCCTGCTCAAACAGCGGCGTGGTGTAGCAGTGGATGAACCAAGTCTGGTTCAGTATCTGGATCGGGAAGTTTGTCTGGAAATAAGCGCGGAAGTCCTGATTGAGAAGGCGTGGTGTTTTCGCGGACGGATTAAGCCAATGCGTTGCGTTTGGGTTCGGCTGACTGAATAGCTCGAAGCCAATCTCGCGCGGGGTTTCGCCGAAGAGTGACTCTAGCAACAGTCCCGGTGCGACGGCGCAGAAACTTACTCCGTGCGGACGACCGCGGTGATCTGTGACTTCATTCTCGCCGCTGGCCGACTTGTCTGATGCGGAGGCGGAAGTGGTCACCGAGAAGACCGGCGCGAATATGGAGAACCCCATGGCCGGCTCGCCGTTGACCTCCGCCGACAATTCGCGCTGGTCACTCATGGTCGCTGAGGAACTGCGAATTGACTCCCAAGCGGCGGCGGCTTGGGCCGGCGCGGCCAGAAACTCCGGGTCAACGCCGCTCATGGCTGAAGGCGGTCGTGCCCAGGCGTGGCGAATTCGGAATGACGAGGCCGGGGCGATTGTCGTTGTAACAGTCGCGGCGGGTTCATTGGTTGCGGTCAGGTCCAGTTCAGCATATCCGGCTTCGAGCAAGCCGGGGTAGTTCTGGTCGTTGCCGAGCATTTGTACGCGAAACCGCCACTCCGGTTGACTGATGGTTTCGCGAGCGGAAAAGAAATCCGCCGTGGCGGAAGCCGCCATTTGGTATTGGTGTAAACGGCCTTGAATCGCGCCGACGGTCTGATGAACCGCCCGCTCAAAGCGGGCTTGCTCTGCCTCCCGGCTTTGTTGGCGGAGCCGGGTTGAAACGGCGATCGTGATTACCACCCCCAACAGGAGTACTGCCCAAGCGGGCGCGTAGTGTTGGATAGGATTACGGGAGAACGATTGCCAATTCATGAAACGCCCACGTTGTATATTATTCCTGACGTGCGCCTGCAAGCTTTCTACGGCTGGCGCGTTAGAGTCAAATGCCTCTAGGGCAATAGAGGCAAAATGGGTGGTGTGCTTTCACAGAAATGTTTTACAATGGCTCAGGCATTGCAGAAGTGCCCGTGCCTATTAACAATTGAACGTAACAAGTCTCCCGAGGTAGTTTGAAGATGAGAAATGTATTCCAGTCATCGAAATGTTGTTGTTGTTTGGTCGCAATGATACTTCTGTTCGGAGCGAGAATCGTTGTTATTGGCGCGGACATCAATGTCCACGATCAAGGACAGGGGGGCGATTTTGTTTCCGGGACACCAATGACGCTGCCAGCGGCAAGTCTGAGTACGAATCTTTTCAGAGTTGGCGCGGCTCCGATCCCGAATCGGCGTCATGAGATTCAAGCGGCTGCCTTCGATTCATCTGGAGCTTTGAGCTATTCTGAAAAAAACAAGCTATCGCCTTTCCCGGAGTACCTCACTGGAAATCCATATGTGTCGTTCTCGCAGGATGTGCGCCGTTATACGAATTATTCCTGCACCGTCAGCGTGGATTGCCCGGTGACATTTTATTTGTTGGTGGATAATCGTGTGAACGACTTCACTGAATCGTCCTCGTTGGACGATCCCAACTTTGGGCCGCCGGACACCGAGTGGATCACGCGGGATGGTTGGAGCCGGGTGAACACAGGGATTTCACCGCAGTTGAACGGCACAAATCGCGGCGACTACCTTTGCATTTATGAAGGAGGATTTAGATCGGTCAGCCAGTTTTACGCGATTTACTCCAAGACCTTTCCGCGGGGTGGCTCAGTCACGGTTCAGACCCAGTTCGAGGGCAACATTTATTGCCTCGTGGTCGGCACTAACCAGATCATCGGCACCGCCAAAGGCCAGGCTACTCCGAAACCAGCGCAACTGCGCGCGGGCGGTTGAATGGTTGCTTCGGAAGCAGTGAACAAACGAGGCGATCTCCTTTCGGCGCGTTTGCACCAACCACCATCGCTGATCCATTGATATGATACGACGAAGGCCGTTCCATTTTCTTGCACTCATTCTCGCTGTGACCGTGAAGGCGCGCGCCGCAGATTCGACTGTGCCACTCCAGATCGGCGGCCTCGAAGTCATACCTCACACGCGATCCAGCGTGATGCAGTATCGCCAGGCAGGTAATCCAGAACTAGGGGTTCTCGCGCGCGTTTTTCTTCGCAATACCGGCGGATCAGCCATGGCGATTGACGAATCGCTCGCGGTCCACCTGCGAGGGGTGACACCGACGCAACTGCTGGCCAACGGCGATTGGACCTGGCACGACACGCCCGCGGCGTGGCCCGGAGCAAAGATTTCACTTCCGCCGGGCGCGCTTACCGTGTGGAGTTTCAACACGCGCGGCACCAACTGGTGTGTTGGCACACGCGCCAAGCTGTCAATCGGCCCAACGAGTGGACTCGCCGCGAGTGAAATGGACTTGGCTTTCGATGAACCAAAAGTGTGGCTGTCCGCCGTCACCTTCCTTGGCCCGACGAATTCAGTTCAGCCCGATTCCCTCATTTTTCATGTGGCGAACGAATCCGACGTGCCGTTGCGCATCCAGTCGTGCCGACTATGGTTGCCCGCTGCCCACGAATCCTGGCAGGCGCTACTGCCGCGCGAACCAGTTACCCAAATGGATTGTTTCCCGAGCAACGGCGTTATTCCACCCAAAGACCGTGGCGGGGCGAGGGTCGTCACGGGGCCGCTGCCTTTGACCTACACCGCGATTGAAATTCAACTCGCCGGGCCCGACGGCAAACCGGTCACCCTGTGGTCGCACCTGCGGGTGAAACGCGAAGTGTTTGACATCAGTGGCGGCTGGGTGGCGTCAAAACTCGGAACCAGCAACACCCTTTGTTGCGAGCCATATCTCAAGACTCTCCGCCGAATGCACATCAACACCGGTCACATTGCGGAAACGCCCGGCTACACGGACAACTCCGAGCAGTATGCAAAATACCCGCTCAAGTATTTCAACAAGCTTGAACCCTTCAGCCATTACGACACCGACGCAATGCTGCCACGCATCCACGCAGTAGAGTTCCTCGGCGAACCGCAGTATGGCGGGGGTCGGCCCGTCCCGCCGCAAGAAGTCTGGCAGAAACTCGCGCCCTATCAGCACACCCGGCTTGCCACAACAGTGACGCACAGCGAAGAGCGCATCTGGCGTTACTACGCGGGGCTCTCGGACTATCCGCATTACGATGCCTACCGCGTCAACGCGCCAGCACCGGACGCGTGGAGCAAATACAATCGCTGGAACGGACGGACCATTCGCTGGGGCGCGCCGCTCGAAACTATTGGCGACATGAACCGCTCCCTGCGGGAGTTGAATCGTCCGCGGCCCATTGCTTACTGGTCGCAAGGCCCAAACAACTGGGACAGCTACGGTGGACGCCAGCGCACTTCGCCCACCCCCGATGAACTGCGCGGTCAGGCGTATCATGCGCTCGCCAGCCGAATCACCTCGCTCTACTGGTTCAACCTCAGCCTGAAATCCCTGTTGAAATTCCCGGATCTCATCGAGCCGATCACGCGCGTCGGGCGCGAAATCCGAATGCTCGATGACTACTACCTCGAAGGAGACGCCACGAGTCACGAGCGCATTCTCCGCGATGGCAAACCGGACTGGGATTTGGATGTGGTGGCTGGCCCACGCGGAGCGTTGATGTTCGCGCTGGACCTCAACTACGAGCCTGATCCGAAAGAAAAGATTTTCAAATTTGGTGCGCCACGTGACGTGACTTTCCGTTTTCGGCTGCCGGCCTACGCAAGCAATCCGACCGAAGTGTTCCGCGTGGATGCTGATGGCGTGACCGCAATGAAATACAAAGTGGCCGGCGGACGCTTGGAAATCCAAGACCGAACCAGCCGCACCGCGGTCTATGTCGCAGCGACATCTGTCGGCGAACGCGAGCGGATCGAGGCACGGCGCAAAGCATTGATTGCGGAAGAAGATTCCTACGCGTTTGATCCGGGAAACAGTCCGGCGGACTTAGCTGTGTTGAAACAATTGCTAAATCCGACCACCAAATAATTCCACTCCCAAAGTGATCACCCCCAACTCGAATTTGAAAGTGTCATCCGGCGGCATCCGCAAGTCCTATCTCTACTATCTGATCTTCGTCGCTGGCATGGGCGGACTGCTGGCGGGGATTGATTATGGCATCATCGCCGGCGCGCTGCTCTACCTGGACAAGACGATTCCAATGTCTCCAGCGCAGCAAGGGTTCATGGTGTCCATCTATGTATTTGGCGGCCTGATTGCCTCGCTGTTTGCTGGCCTGCTGGCCGACGCGATCGGGCGCAAAAAGATGATGCTGGTAGGCGGGCTGATGTTTGTGGTGAGCATTGGTTTGATCTTCATTTCGTCGGGCTACGCAGCGTTGCTGCTGGGCCGCGTGCTGATGGGGCTTTCCGGTGGCGTGGTCTGTGTGGTCGTGCCGCTCTACATGGCCGAGTGCCTGCCCGCTGGCTTGCGCGGACGTGGCACGTCAGTTTTTCAATTGCTGCTCACGCTCGGCTTTGTGCTCGCGGCCTTCATCGCCACGCATTTTGCTGATGTGCACGAAGCCGCAGTCAAAGCAGCACTGAGCGACCCCGAAAAAGTTTTTGCCGCCGATGATGCCGCGTGGCGTTACATCTTCCTGACGGCCTGCGTCCCCGGCGTGCTGTTCACCATTGCGGCGATGCTCGTGAGCGAATCCCCGCGCTGGTTGTTCCGCCGGCAACGTGTCGCGGAGGCGCAGCGCATCCTGCGGTTTACGCGCACGGAGGAGCAGGCCGCACTGGAAATCAGCGAAATGCAAGATCGCGGCGGCCAACCGGAAAGTGGTGCGGCGACCACGAGCGCCGCTGGCTCGCTGCTCCAGCGCAAATACGTCGTGCCCTTCGTCCTCGCCTGCATCGTGCTGGCCTGCAACCAGGCCACCGGCATTGGTTCAATTCTCGCCTACGCCGCCAAGATTCTTCAGGGCGCGGGACTTTCCGAGAAGCAGGCGGCGATCAACCTTCAACTCATCACCGGCATCAATTGCGCCGTGACGGTCGTCGGCGCGTTGCTCGTGGACAAATGGGGGCGCAAGGTTCTCCTGACCATCGGCACCGGCGGCATCATCGTCTGTCTGGCCTGCGCCGGTCTGCTCTTCTACAGTTTCGAGTCCAAGCGCGTGGATGTGCTCGACACGGTCCGAGCTGGAATTTCGGCAGACGGCCGCAGCCTCTCCGTGAAAGTGGACGCGCGTCTCGCCAAGCTCGCGAGTGATGTCCCGAGCCAGCTCAGCGTGACCTACAAATTTGAGAAGGACAGCACGCCGAAAATCGCCTCCGCCTTTTCCAACGCGGCGGAGGAAAAGTACCGCATGCTCTCCCTCCAGCCCGAGTCGGAAAAAAAATGGGTCACGGTGGACGGGAAGAAGGTCGAGGAAACGCGCGTGAAGGACAGCGGGAAATTGGAACTGCTCCGCGCCAGCTACGGCCCGATCGCGTCGCCGGAAACGGGTCGCTGGGTTTTGATCATTCTCTGTGGGTTTATCGCCTTCTTCGCCATCGGTCCGGGCGTCTGCGTCTGGCTGGCGCTGACCGAGTTGATGCCCACGCGCATTCGGTCCACCGGCATGGGCATCGCCATGGTCTTGAACAACGGTGTGCAATTCCTGAGCGCGATGTTCTTCCCCATCGTGGTGGGCAGCCAGGGGTTTCACGCGATGTTCTTCATCTGGAGCGGTTGCACGGTCATCTACTTCGTCACCGCGGCGTTTTTCATGCCGGAGACGAAAGGCAAGACGCTCGAGGAAATCGAAGATTACTTCGACGGCAAACATCGCAAGACCTGACGTAGCAATAGAAACGCATGAGCATTTCCCCAAAACTGCGCCGCAAGAAAAACGCCCAGGCAAAGGCACGTAAACGCACCTTCACACTCGGCAAGAACGAATTCCTGCTCGACGGCCAGCCGTTCCAAATGCGCTCCGGCGAGATTCACCCCAACCGCATCCCAAAGGAATACTGGCGGCATCGCATCCAGATGGCGAAGGCGATGGGCTTGAACACGATTGCGGCCTATGTGTTTTGGAGTCACCACGAGGTGGAGGAAGGAAGATTCGACTTCAAGACCAGCAACCGCGATCTGCCAGAGTTCTTCCGGCTCGTGCAGGAGGCGGGCATGTGGTTGTTCCTCCGGCCGGGGCCGTATGTCTGCGCCGAGCACGACTTCGGCGGCATCCCGCCGTATTTGTTGCGGCATCCCGACTTGAAGATTCGCTGCATGGACGCGCGCTACACGGCGGCGGCGGAGCGCTACTGCCGCGCGCTGGCGAAAGTCATCCGTCCGTGGCAGCTCAACAACGGCGGGCCGATCATTCTGCTTCAAATTGAAAACGAATACGGTAGTTACGCGAACGACCGTGGATATTTGCAGTGGCTTCACGACCTTTGGCGCAAACTCGGCATCACCTTGCCTTTCACGACGGCAGACGGCCCGACGCAACACATGCTCGAAGCCGGTTCGCTTCCCGGCTGTGCGGTAGGACTCGACCCCGGATTGACGGCTCAGGAATTTGCACTCGCCCAACAAACAAATCCTGGCGTGCCGGTCTTCGGCGGAGAAATCTATCCCGGCTGGCTGACGCATTGGGGGGAACCGTGGGCACGCGTGACGAGCAAGAAAATTTGCAGCGACGTCAAGTTCCTGCTCGAAAACAAAAAGTCGCTCAACCTCTACGTGTTTCACGGCGGAACGCATTTCGGTTTCACCGCCGGGGCGAATGCAGATCGGCTTGCGAATTCCACGAACGGCATCGCGTGCAATTTCATGCCCGACATCACGAGCTATGATTACGATTGTCCCGTGACCGAGCAGGGCCGATCCACGCCTAAATACACCGCACTGCGAAACTTGATTGCGTCGCACCTCCCGCCCGATGAAGCGTTGCCCGCTGTGCCCGAACCGATTCCGGCGATGGCGATTCCCGAAATCAAACTGACCCGCTGGACGACGCTTTGGAATCACCTGCCCAAGCCCGTGAAAATCGCGCAACCGAAGCCCTTCGAAATGCTCGGCCAGACGCACGGGCTGATGCTCTACCGAACGAAGTTGGTGGGCCGGAAATCTGGGTTGCTAGTGTTGCGCGACTTGCACGACTACGGCCTGGTGTTCGTTGATGGCAAATTCATCGGCACATTGGATCGCCGACTCGGGCAAAACTCCATCGAACTGCCGCCGACAGACAACGCCATGCCGACGCTGGAAATCCTTGTCGAGGCGATGGGGCACATCAACTTCGGCGAGTTCATGATTGACCGCAAAGGCATCACCGAGCGCGCGTCGCTGGCTGGGATGACTTTGATGAATTGGGAAGCTTTCGGATTGCCGCTGGACGAGAAGTGGATCACATCATTGCCCGCCCGTAACACGACAACGGATCGGCCCGGCGGTTTCTTCAAGAGCGCGTTTCAACTGAGCCAAGTTGCCGACACGTATCTCGACATGTCGCGTTACCAGAAAGGCTACGTGTGGGTGAATGGCCACAACCTCGGCCGCTATTGGAACCTCGGCCCGCAACAGCGGCTGTATTGTCCCGCG
The DNA here is from genome assembly GCA_945882065.1 of Akkermansia muciniphila. Lineage (GTDB taxonomy): Bacteria > Verrucomicrobiota > Verrucomicrobiia > Limisphaerales > JADLHS01 > JADLHS01. The sequence goes on along the minus strand of CAMCWI010000070.1, from coordinate 7,014 downwards.
CCGTGGCTGCGACACGGCACGAACGAAATTATCGTCCTCGATTTGCACGAAACCACGCCCGCATTGATCGAGGGCAAGGAAACGCTCACCGATTAGTCCCCCAACTTGGAGAATGCAATGATTACATCACAAAAGTGCTTCATACCAACTTGCCACCAGCAGACCGTGATCGCTATCGGCGTGGCGCTGCTCGGAACAGTCGTTTCCGTTTTATCGGCTCAGGCGGATGACACGATTCGTTGGTGGCTAAGTACCGCCGACATGAAATCACAACTTGCGGAACAAACCGCGATCGAGTGGCAAAACACTCCTGCGACCTCGCGGAATCTGATCCGGATCAACCCGGAGGTAGAGTTCCAGAAGATGCTCGGTCTCGGCTCATCGCTGGAGTCTTCCACCTGCTCGAACCTCTGGCGGATGTCGGCGGCCGATCGCGAGCGAACCATCGAGCGTCTGGTCAGCCCCACCTCTGGCATCGGCATGAACCTGATGCGCCTCTGCATGGGCACGTCGGATTTCACCGGCGATGCGTGGTATTCCTACAACGATTTGCCCCGGGGTGAAACTGATCCGGAACTGAAGCGCTTCACCATCGAGAAAGACCGCGCCTACATCCTTCCGGTGCTCAAACTGGCGCAGCAGAAGAACCCGGACCTGTTATTCTTCGCGTCGCCGTGGAGTCCACCCGGTTGGATGAAAAGTAATGGCACGATGATTGGCGGCCAATTATTGCCGCAGTGGTATGCGACGTATGCGGAATACTTCGTGAAGTTCATTCAAGCTTACGAGGCCGAGGGGATTCCGATTTACGCCGTGACCATTCAGAACGAACCGGGCGTGGACCGCGCGAAGGAGAAGGATCCGAAGTGGTTTTATCCTTCCTGTCACTGGACCGGAGAACAGGAGCGGGACTTCATCCGCGACCACCTCGGCCCGGCCCTGCGTCGCCACGGATTAACGACGCGCATCTGGTGCTATGACCACAACTACAACGTGAAGACGCGTGGTGTCGATCCGGGTATCGCCTATCCACGAACGATTCTGAGTGATCGTGAAGCCGCACAGTTTGTGAGTGGGGTGGCGTTCCACGGTTACGCCGGAGGGCCGGAGGGCATGAGTGTCTTCCAAAAGGAATTCCAGAAAGTTCCGCTCCACTTCACCGAGGGGTCGGTGTTCGACCTGAAAGGCGGCGTCAAATTGATCTACAAACTGCGTAACTGGGCCTCCAGCTACAATGCCTGGGTCACGATCCTCGATGATAAGGGCAAACCAAACAATGGGCCGTTCGAAGCGAGCCGCACGATCATCACGTTCGATACAACAACAGGGAAGCCCACGGAGCATTTTGATTATTTTCTCTCCGGTCAGTTTATGAAATTCATCCAGCGCGGCGCGGTGCGGATTGACAGCAATAGTTCCCAGAGTATGCCCAATGTCGCCTTCCGAAACCCGGATGGAACGCTGGTGCTGGTAGTGGTGAATGGCGAGAGCCAGGAGCGATCATTTGACCTGGCCTGCTCGGGACAGAATGTTTCCGTCCGCCTCAAGGGTCGGGCGATTGGAACTTTTCTTTGGTCACCATGAGTATGAGCCGAGCTATGAATCAGCAACCCTCGGCTTAGGACACTAACAGGAACCACATCAGCCCATGACCTATCGCCATGGCCCATCAAGTAACCCTGCTGGGATTAGCACTTACATGAATCATCCATCAACTCGAGGACTTATCCCCTTGGCAAAAGGGATTTCGTTGATGGTTCTATCGCTGGTCGCGCTGTGCGAGCTGGCGGTTGCGGCCAATGAGCCCCAGCCACTTCGCCGTCCGAATGTCTTGTTCATCGCCGTGGATGATCTCAATCACTGGGTGGGTTACCTTGGGCGCAATCCGCAGACGCTCACACCCAACATTGACCGGTTGGCGAAGCGCGGGATGTGGTTCACGCGCAGCTACTGCGCCGCGCCCCTCTGCAATCCCAGTCGCGCGGCCTTGATGTCCGGATTGCGTCCCGGGGCGAGCGGTGTTTATGACAATGACCACGATTACAAGGCGGCCATCCCGGTGGACATCACCCTGCCGACGCAGTTTCGGAAGGCGGGTTATTTCGTCTGCGGCGCCGGAAAGATTTTTCACAATGTGGAAGGCCGCACTGGTGAGTGGGACGATTGGCTGGGGAACGTCAAGACGCCAAAGGGCGAGGAAAGTATCCGTCTTCCGGAGGCGTTGCACGCGGGACACCTGCCCATCGCGCCGTTGGATTGCCGCGACGAGGAAATGCGCGATTCGCAATATGTGGACTATGCCATCCGCCAATTGAACCAGAAGCACGACCGTCCGTTCTTCATCGCCTGTGGCCTCACCAAGCCACATCTGCCCTGGAGCGTGCCCGAGAAATACTACGAGAAGTTTCCCTTGGAGAGCATCCAATTGCCGCCGTTCAAGGAGGACGATCTCGACGATTTGCCGCCCATCGCCCGCGAGTTTGTCAACCAGCCTGCCGATGATCACCCCGCCATCATGAGGGCCGGCGGGACGAATGTCTGGAAGCAGGCCATTCGCGCCTACCTGGCGACGATCAACTTCTCCGATGCCATGGTGGGGCGCTTGCTCGACGCCTACGAAAAATCTCCTGAGCGCGACAACACGATCATCTGCTTTTGGAGCGATCACGGCTGGCATCTGGGCGAGAAGCATCATTGGCGCAAGTTCACGCTCTGGGAGGAAGGCACGCGTGCGCCGTTCATCATGGTGGTGCCCGGCCTCACCCAACCGGACACGCGCTGTGATCGGACGGTGGATTTTATGAGTATCTACCCCACGCTGACGGATCTCTGTGGCATTCCGACGCCGGCTCACGTTCAAGGCAGAAGCCTGCGTCCGTTGCTGGCGGATCCAACCGTGTCGTGGTCGCCCGCCATCACGACTTACGGACGGAACAATCACACCGTTCGCAGCGAGGACTGGCGCTACACCCGCTATGCGGATGGCGGTGAGGAATTGTATCATGAGTCAAATGATCCCTACGAATGGACGAATCTGGTGCGCGTTGCCGGCGCTGACCACCCCGCGAAAACTGATTTGCGAAAACTGTTGCCCAAGGAAAACAAACCGCCGCCCGTCAATGGCAAAGCCGCCAACAATCCGGAATGAAACCCGCCATGAGAACCAGCAACCTGTTTATCTTCTGCCTCTGCCTGCTGTCTTGCGCGGCGTTGGCCGCGCCGCAATCACCTAACATTCTGTTCATTCTCTGCGATGACTTGGGGATCAATGATCTTCATTGTTACGGACGTCAGGACCATCGCACACCGAATCTCGACCGGTTGGCCAATCAGGGCACACGATTTACTTCCGCCTATTGCGCCCAGCCGATTTGTTCCCCTTCGCGGGCGGCGATTCTGACTGGTAAGACTCCGGCCCGTCTGCACTTGACCACCTTTCTCCCCGGGCGGCCCGATTGCCCCGCGCAAAAAATGCTGCATCCGGAGATTCCGCTGCAGTTGCCCTTGAGTGAAAAACTGCTGCCGCGCTACTTCAAGGAAGCGGGTTACGCCACGGCAGCCATTGGGAAATGGCACGTCGGGGGAGAGGGCTTCGGCCCGCGCGAGCACGGGTTCGATCTCTATCATCCCGGACGCGTGAATACCACGCCGTCGGCCACTGAGGGCGGCAAAGGGGAATACGACCTGACCCTGGCGACGGAGCGATTCATCGAGTCCAATCGTGATCGTCCGTTTCTGATTTACCTCGCTCACGACACCCCCCACATCCCTTACGACGCGCAGTCCGAGCGGATTGAAGGAAATTCAAAAGCCTTCGAGCCGGTGTATGCCGCTGTGATTGAAACCCTGGACGACACCGTGGGGCGGCTGATGGCAAAACTCGAAGCGCTCAATCTCGCCACTAATACCATCGTCATCTTCACTTCGGACAACGGTGGCCTCCACGTGCCGGAGTGGACTCATCGGCGGATCACCCACAACACCCCTTACCGGGCGGGCAAAGGATTCCTGTTCGAGGGCGGATTACGGGTGCCGTTGATCGTGCGCTGGCCGGGTCAGGTGCCCGCCGGACGCGTGCTGGATTCGTCGGTCATCAACACCGATTGGCTTCCGACTCTTTTGGATTTGGCGGGACAACCGCTCCCAACCGGACTGGATGGAGTCAGTTTTGCCGCGTTGCTCACCGGACGTACCAAGGCCGAGAAGCGCAGTCTGTTCTGGCATTTCCCCCACTATACCAATCAAGGCAGCCGGCCCGGTGGCGCAATGCGCGAGGGCGACTGGATGCTGATCGAATTTTACGATTCGGATGCCGTGGAACTCTACAATCTCGCCGCGGACGCCGGGCAGCGGCGTGATCTCGCAACGCAGGAAGCCTCGCGCTTGACCGCCATGCGCGCCGCCCTCGCCGCGTGGCGCAGGGAAGTCGGCGCCGCCGGCAATCGCCCCAATCCGGATTTCGACCCGGCCCAGTTCCGGGCGCTTTATCTGAATGTGGATGCCAGCCGTTTCGATCCGGCAACGGCCAGCATGGAAAGCTGGGAGACAATGTGGAACTGGCGCAAAGGCATGGACGCCGCGCCAAAAGCCGCCCGGGCGAAACCATGATCAACTTAAATCATTCAGGGCGGTTCGCTCCTGCGATTCGCGAGACGGCCTCGGTGGCTGGCGCGCCGCACAGTCCTGCCTCGGAACATTCCAAGCCGATTTTCTCTGTGCCGAAAAGCTCCCTTCTGCTTGTGCTCGCGCTTCTCGCGGTCCACAGCATCACCGCTGCGGCAGATCGGCCGAACATCCTCTGGCTCGTCAGTGAAGACAACACGACATTGCTCGGCTGCTATGGCGATCCGCTGGCGCGTACGCCCGCGCTCGACAAGCTCGCGCGCGGCGGCGTCCTGTTCGAGCGATGTTTTGCGCAGCCGGTTTGCGCGCCTTCGCGGTTCACTCTGATCACCGGCACGTTTTCGGCTTCGTCCGGCCCGGCGCAGCACATGCGTGCGCAGGGGAAAACGCCGCCGTGGCTCAAGGCCTTTCCCGCGCTGCTGCGTGAGGCGGGCTATTACACCGTGAACAATGCCAAGACTGATTACAACGCGCCGATTGATCTGCGGCAGACTTGGAACGAGTCCAACCACCAAGCGCACTATCGCAACCGCCCCGACGCAAAGCAGCCCTTCTTCAGCGTGTTCAACCACGAGGTCACGCACGAAGGTTGTCTGTTTCCAGAGCAGGATATCCCACTGGATTTTGAGCCGACCGATCCTGCGAAAATCCGCGTGCCGCCGTATCAGCCGGACACGCCGGAGATTCGGGCCGATTGGGCGCGTTACTACGACCACCTGGTGCTCCTGGATGCCCAGATTGCCGCGAAGCTGAAAGAGTTGGACCAATCGGGACTCGCTGATGACACGATTGTGTTTTACTACGCCGACAATGGCGGGGTGCTGCCGCGCAGCAAAAGTTTTCTCCAACGCAGTGGGACGCACGTTCCGCTGATTGTTTATTTTCCGCCCAAGTGGCGGCATCTCGCGCCCGCACCGCCGGGTTCGCGCCTCGCCCAACCGGTGAGCTTCGTGGATTTTGCGCCGACGGTGCTGTCGCTCGCGGGTGTGAGAATCCCCGATTACATGCCGGGTCGCGCCTTCGCCGGGCCGCGCGCGGCGACGAATCAATTCGTCTTTTGCACGCGCGACCGGATGGATGAACGCTACGACATGGTGCGCTCGGTGATGGACTCACGCTGGCTTTACATCCGCAACTTCCGCCCCGATCTGCCGTATGTGCAGCCATTCGACTACCGGTTCAAGGCGCGCGGCTACCAATCCTGGGCGCGGGTGGCGCGCGAGGGGAAATTGACCCCCGCCACATCGCAATTCTGGGGGGAGAAACCCGCGGAGGAACTCTACGATCTAGCCAATGACCCGGACAACGTGAAGAACCTTGCCGCCGATCCGGCCCAGGCAGCGGTGCTCGCACGGATGCGGGCGGCGTTGAAAGCACACACGCTGGAGATTGTGGACAACGGATTTCTCCCGGAAGGCTCGGCCGCCGAGGGCTACGAAGCCTCGCGTCAACCTGGTGCTTTTCCGGTCGAACGGGTTTATGCGCTGGCCGTGCTGGCCTCCACGCGCGATGCCGCGAATGTTTCAGAGTTTGTCGCCACACTGGACGACCCGAATGAAGCCATCCGGTGGTGGGCCGCGCAAGGGTGCGCCATGCTCCGCGAAAAAGCGCTGCCAGCGGAGCGGGTCTTGCGCCGCCGGCTTGAGGATTCCTCCGGTGCGGTGCAGGTCGCCGCAGCGGAAGCCTTGGCGTGGATGGGCCGGACTGATATCGCATTGGCGACGTTGGAACGACAGTTAACCAGCACGGACAATCCTGCCTTCGCGTTGCAGGCGGCCAATGTGCTGGATCGCCTCGGCGAACTGGCGCGGCCCGCACTGCCGGCGATGAAACGAATGCTGGCCCGCACGCCCAACGCAGCCGCGGTCAGCCAAGCGGCAAAGACGAATGGCAGTCTGTCAGCCGGGTGGGAACAGTGGCCTGCCGTGGACGAAAGGAGTCGTATGGAAGACAGCATTCGGCGCATTACCGACCATGTGGTCAGAGTGCTCGAAGGCCGGACGCCAGCGTTGTTTTATCCCGCGGGTGCGCTGTCAAAGCCATCGGCGTCGAACTCAAAATCGCCAACAGAATCTGGCAGTTCGGACTTCTGCGGATATCTGCGCGAAGCGCTCGAACGCGTGGTTGCAGGAATGGCCAGACGGCGACCTGCGTCATCGGGCTTTCGTTGACCTCGCCATTGCCGCCGCGGATCGTGATCCAACTCTGGCCGCAAATATCGCTGCGACGCAGACCCAAGCTGGCCCGCAACAGAACCGCACCGTCATTGGCGTGGTGCAACGCTGGGCGCAGACGGACCGCGCGTCCACGCTGGCGTGGGTGGAATCCTTTCCGGCGATTGATCTGCGCGAGGAGGCATTGCTCGCCATCACGAGCGTCAGCATCCCGTCG
>CAMCWI010000069.1 GCA_945882065.1 Akkermansia muciniphila | reverse complement strand
AATTCTCACGCCTTCTTCCCGAACTCCTTATCTAACGGAATCAGCAGCACTACGATGAAGCTCGGAATCGTGGCGAGGATCACCCACACGAAGAAATGTTGGTAGCCGATGAGTTCCTGCAACCAGCCGCTCCACATGCCGGGGATCATCATGCCTAACGCCATGAATCCCGTGCAGATGGCGTAGTGCGCCGTCTGATGTTTGCCGCGCGCGATGTAGATCATGTAAAGCATGTAGGCCGTGAACCCGAAGCCGTAGCCGAATTGCTCCACTGCCACCGCCGCGCTGATGAGCATGAGGTTGTCCGGTTGCGCGTAGGCCAAGTAGATGAAGATCGCGTCGGGGATGTGGATGATGCAAACCATCGGCCACAACCACGCCTTCAATCCGTGGCGCGATGCCATCATGCCGCCGAGCAATCCGCCACACGTTAGCCCGAGGATTCCCATCGTGCCATACACCCAGCCGACTTGTCCGGTGGTAAGTCCCAGCCCGCCGACTTCGCGCGCGTCCAACAGGAACGGCACGACCATCTTCATGAGTTGCGATTCGCCGAAGCGATAGAGCAGCAGAAACCCGAGCAGGATGCCGATGCGTTCCTTGGCAAAGAACGAGCCAAACGTCTTGAAAAATTCTTTGATGAACGCGCCGATATTGTGCGCCTCACCGGGTTGATCTCTCGCTGGTCGTGGAAGGATGAACTTATGCCAGATACCGAACACCACCATCAACGCGGTCAACACGAAGAATGTGATCGTCCACGAGAACGCGATGTTGCCGGAGCGAATCTCGAATGTGGCGGATGTGGCGGTTTTGAGTTTGGGATCAAGTTGGATCACGGCGAGCGCGGGTTTGTTCCAGTTGGAATCGTCGAATACGAGCCGCGCGCCTTCTGCCAGCGAGATGCTCTTGTCACCGGACTTGAATGCAGGCGTGACGACGATCTCTTTGCCCGGTGGCTGCGAGAGTTGGAGGGTCACGATGCCGACATTGCCTGCGATGTCTGACTTGGCTTTCGCGTCTGGCCCGAAGTGTGTTCGCAGAAAACCCGCAAGCGGCGCAGAAATCGAGCGCGTCCACCAACCGGGAGAGTCGTTCTTCTTAGCAGCGGAAGTCTGCTGGCGTGTGCGCGTGAACTGGTTGGTGAGATTAGATTGTTTGGCGGCGGCGAGGAGTTCGGCAACATCGGATTTCGCGCGCGGCTGCGGGGCGATCTCGACTCGGGGAAAATTTACCAGCACGCGTAACTCACCCTTCGCCACCTGCATTTGATCGGGCGCGGTCTTCTGCACGAGTGCAGCACCGGGTTGCGCGGCTATTTCCAGATTCACCTTCGGCAACCCCGTGTTGCTCTGTAGATAACCCGCGAGAATCACCAGCAAGCCCTGCCCGAAGATATTTGCGACGCGAAAGAACGTGCTGCGGATGCCGACGTAAAACGCCTGTTCCTTCTCGGTCGTCGCCAGCAGGTAATAGCCGTCGGCAGCGATGTCGTGCGTGGCTGAGGCGAAGGCCACGAGATAAAACAACACGAGCGATGCTTGGAAAAATGAGCCGAGCGGCAACGTCATCCCAACACCGGCGAAGCCTGCGCCCATCAGGAGTTGCATCGTCCAAATCCACCAGCGCCGTGTGCGAAGGATGTCCACCACCGGACTCCAGAGCGGCTTGATGACCCACGGCAGATAAAGCCACGCTGTGTAGAACGCGATGTCCGCATTCGACACGCCGAGGCTTTTATAGACGATGACGGAGACGGAGTTGACGACCGCGAAGGGCAATCCTTGGATGAGATAGAGCGTCGGCACCCACGACCACGGACTGCGGGAGGATTGTTTCTGGTCGGAATTCATGGCGCGAGTGTTGGAGAAACCACTCCGCGTCGCAAGCGGAGAGTCAACTCCAGCATGGGGACAGAAATTGTCGCCCGGAATTAACGGATTCAGACTTCATCTGCAACTCGGCCACCGCAACTTTGCGCCTTGAACTTTGTTTCGCGGACTTCATCATCTTCCTCGTGAATTTTCTGGTCACTGGCGGCGCAGGCTTCATCGGTTCTCATGTGTGCGAGCGTTTGCTCGGCGCAGGTCATTCCGTCTGGGCGTTCGACGAGCTGAACAACTTCTACGACCCGGCCATCAAGCGGCGCAATCTCCACGACATCCAAGCGCTGGCCAAACCCTTTGAGTTCATCCACGGCGATCTGACGGACCGCGCTGCGTTGGATGAATTGTTCTCCAGCGTGAAGTTCGATCAGGTGATCCATCTCGCGGCGCGCGCAGGCGTGAGGCCGAGCTTGGAAGAGCCTGCGCTCTATCAACGCGTCAATGTGGAGGGCACGGTCAACGTCCTCGAAGCCGCACGGCTCAATGGCGTGAAGAAAATCACCATCGCGTCGTCGTCGTCGGTGTATGGCGTGAATGCCAAAGTGCCGTTCTCGGAGAGCGATCCAATTTTTTCAGCCATCTCACCCTACGCCGCCAGCAAGCTCGCGTGCGAAGCGCTCGGCCACGTTTATCACCACATCTACGGGCTGGACGTGATCATGCTCCGCTTCTTCACCGTGTATGGCCCGCGTCAGCGACCCGATCTCGCCATCCATAAGTTCGCGAATCTGATCTCCGCCGGAAAACCCATCCCTGTGTTTGGCGACGGCAGCACGGCGCGGGATTACACGTTCATCACCGACATCGTGGACGGCGTGATGGCTTGCACGCGGAAGGAATTTGGCTTCGAGGTCTTCAACCTCGGCGAATCACAGACCGTCACGTTGAGCCAGTTGATCGAGTTATTGGAGAAAGCCATCGGCAAGAAAGCCGTCATCAATCGCCAGCCCACACAGCCGGGCGATGTGCCGATCACGTTCGCCGACGTGTCCAAGGCGCGGGCGAAGCTGGAATACAATCCGCGAGTGAAGATTGCGGAAGGCGTCCCGCTATTTGTGGAGTGGTTTCAGCAGAGCAAAACCGGTGTCACAGGTTGACGCTTTTACTGTCTTGGTGAGGGTTTGTCAGAACCAACCGGATGCTTCTGCCTATCCCGGTAATTGAAGCGAAGGTGTCCCTTATAACTCTAATGCAAGATTTTTGGGTCTTTCGCGTTCTCAAAAAGCTCTTCAGGAATGGTCCAGACTTCTGGCGTCGCTCCTGCCGGACCACCTCTAGTTGTCTTAGGGTCACCAAACCATACCGCAAAGTGGTCTTCAGCAGCCCCGCCATCGTCGAAAGTCCCCACTATGACAGCGAGCTGTCCGGCAATCTCAACGATGTCGCCGCGCTTAAACATATCGTGCGCCTAATCAATAATGGACGGCGATAATTTACGTCTATCTCGTTTCATGTCGCGACGCTATTCCGGGTGCAAGTTTCTGTCCAGTATAGTTTTAATTCTGAAATGAGCGTTGAACACTTCTCGACAAAGGCGGAAGTCACAGATCGTCGCTAAATTTTTTGCGCGATTACCGGTTTGAAATTTGAACCTGCTTCACTAAACTCCCGGCAATGAATTCAGTTGCGCCTGTCTCCCGACCGAACCTTTCCACCGCGCTCGACGCGTGGAAGAAGCTTCTCGCCGAACGCAAGTTGTCCACCGACTTGCTTTGGATCTTCGAGGAGAATCTTTGCTTTGAGAGGAAGGCGGACGTGCCGGGCGGCGTTCACATCGGCTTCCAGACGCGCTTCTCGCCTGTGCCGCAGGAATCCATCGAGATCGCCTACGAACACTTCTGCGAGTCGGAGACGCCCATCGTTTTCTACCGGCTCGGCGAGAGCAAGGGTCGCTCAGTCTGCATCCTGCTCGGCGACGCGTGGTTTGATGACAAGAAGGAAAGCGACGACTTCATCAAGCAAGCCAAGTGGGGCATCTCATTCCATCCCGGCCAGAAGATCGAGATCGAGGAAGTCAGCGACATGCGCCGCTGGATCCGCCGCATCCGCCGCGAACGCCCGTTGCATGATGTGGACTTCTGCATGACGCTCGCCGCCGTGGACGAAATCCAGATTCACGGTCGCGTGCTGACTGCGGGAGAGCGTTACTCGGAAGCGATGCTGGGCAAGCTGCGCCGCATCTTCTCCCACGCGAGCTAGGGTGGAGATTTTTAGACACGAATTTCACGAATTAACACGAAGGGCATTTGTCTGCTTCGGAATTCGTGTTAATTCGTGTCTGGCTTCCCGTCCCCATCGGCGTGCGACCATCAGGGCTTGTTCGTGTCTGGGATTTTAATTTCCAAGCACGCAGTAGTGACGTAGTGTGCGCGCAGAATTCGCCACATCGCAAAATGATTTCACCCAAAAAAGTTCTCATCATTGATGACGACGCCGATTATCGGGCGTTGATGGGCGAGATTCTTTCGATGGAAGGCTGGCGCGTGTTGGAAGCGGGCGATGGCGAGGCGGGATTGGAAGTGGTCAACAAGGAACATCCCGATGTGGTGCTGTGCGATCTGTTGATGCCGCGCAGCAACGGCTTCCTTGTTTGCCGAAAAATTCGCGGCGATTTCACGCTGCGCCACACCAAGATCATCGTCACTTCAGGCAGGGATTATGATTCAGATCGTCTCGCGGCGAAGGAGGCGGGCGCGGACGAATATCTCACCAAGCCGATCAAACCCTACGATCTGATGGCATTGATCGCGCGCCTGACCGACGACACGACGATCATGACGCGGGAGAATGACGTCGCGCCTACAGGTCCGTCCAAGCCTGCGCGGATGAAATTCTGGGGCGTGCGCGGCTCGATCCCGACGCCGGGGCCGGGCACAGTTCGTTACGGCGGCAACACCACTTGCGTGGAAGTGCGCGCGGGCGGAGAGATAATTATTTTGGACGGCGGCACCGGATTGCGCCAGCTCGGTCGCGAACTGCTCGCGGAGTTCAAGAATCAACCGCTCAACGTCACGTTGCTGCTCTCGCACACGCACTGGGATCACATCCAAGGATTGCCCTTCTTTACGCCCATTTATCAACCGCGCTGCCGCCTACGGATTCTGGGGTTTGAAGGCGCGCGTCGCGGACTGGTGAACGTGTTGACCGGTCAGATGGAAAGCCCTTACTTCCCGGTGCCGTTCGGCGAGCTGCCTGGCAACATCGAGGTGGACGAACTCAAGGATATGAATTTCCCCGTCGGCAATCTGAAAGTGTCTGCGTGGTTCGCGAATCATCCGGGCATTTGCGTCGGCTACCGGATCGAGACGCAGGAAGGCTCAATCGTTTTCTTTCCCGACAACGAACCGCATTGCCGCTACGATGAGAAAGGCGACGTCCATCCCACGCGCAAAGATGCGTCACTCGAATACGCGCGCAGCCAGGAAGCGAAGATGACGGAGTTCATCCGGGGTGCGGATGTGTTGATCCTCGACGCGCAATACGACCGCGCTGAATACGAGAAACACGTCGGCTGGGGACATGGTTGCGTGGACGATGTGGTGACACTCGCTTTGCGGGCGGACGTGAAACAACTTTTCCTTTTCCATCACGACCCGGATCACGACGACGCCAAGATTGATCAAATGCTCGCGCACGCGCGGCAGATCGTGGCGAAAGCAAAATCACCCATGCTGGTGGAAGCCGCCGTGGAAGGCCGTGTGGTGGAGCTTGCAAAAAACAAGGCATGAACACATCGGGCTTCAACGCCAGAACATCTCTCCCCCGAGGAGTGGATGAATCGTTTCCGTCTTTGGAGACAAATCAAGCCGCTGGCTTTACCACGCAATTCTTCTATGAGCGGGACGCTGCCATTGGATTCCCTCTGCTAAAGCCTGAAGCCTCACGTCTAAAGTCGGCCCCGGTCTGATCTGGTTGCCGCTTCAGTGTTCTGGCATCTTCTCAAGACAGCTTGTTTCCAGAAACTTTTGGAACGTCTTCCGTTTTGCCACCACATCGTTATGGGTCATGTCGGTGTGGAGAAAAATAAATCTGTTCGTGGTCAACTCCATTGAAGTCACTGCAACATCCGTGGTCGCGAGCGGGTTTGTTCCGCGTTGTTTGAGTTCGGCCAACATTTCTTCGGCGCGCGTTTTAGTTCCACCATTGTCGGTATAAATGTTGAGTAACCGGCCTTTGGCTTGCTCCGACCACGCCAAAAACTTCCCACCTTCCGCATAGAGTCCGTCAAACAACCAAACCTCCCTGATCTGATCCGGCAGCCCGCCGCGCTCCACAATGGACGACATCACCTTGTAGCCGCCGCTGTGGCCGGAGAGGATTATTTTACCGACGGTGGAATTCTTGTTAATCACGCCTCGCTGTCGGAGCACGTTGAACACTTCGTCCATGAAACGTTTGAAGCCGTCCGGGTCTTCGAGTTTGCCGCCAGCGGAATCGGGTGCGTTGCGAGGGCCTTCAGGCACGATCAAAATGGCGTTGCGCCCGCTGTCCGTAAGTTGTCTCGTGAGTTTGAATTGCTCCAACGCGCCCGCCACCGTGTTGCGCCAGCCGTGGAAGTGGATTACGAAATCCACCCGACCTCTGTCAGTAAATCCTTCTGGAACGAACAACGCCACCGTGCTGTCCGCGTAATGCTTGTCCGCCGGGAAAAACTCCTCCTTGTATTTGTGGCCTTCGGCCCGGCTTGAGTGGGGAAAGGGCGCGGAGACGAACCGGGTGATGATGGTCTGGCTGGAATTTGTTTTTGCTGGAAGCGGCGGCAATTCAGCGGCTGCGATGTTCAGCAACAACGCGCAAAACAGGATGGGTTTCATGTGGAAATAGTGGGCAAGTAATTCCCAGGCCGACAGGCAAAAAATTCCGCTTGCTGAACTCGAGATCAATGCGGTGACCTCTGCGAATCACAAAACCGTGCCGGAACAGGACAAAGGTGTCTATTCTCGTGGAAAAGCAGAGGGACGACCTGCGATGTTTTCTTGATATATCGCGGGTGCAAGATTGGCCGGAGGATTGCTAAGTGAGCATGGCACCGTTGTGCTGTTCCCGAGGTTTCGTTCAGACAGCGGAGGCTTTTGAATAACATGGCAACGACATTCACCCCGGGCGAGGAAGCCCAATTGGCACAGACGATTGAGATGTTTGAGGTCATCACCCAAACACAGCCGCAGGACTATCAATCGCTCGAAATCCTCAAGGAAGCTTACAGCAAGCTCGGTCGCAATACCGATGTCGCCAGCACGTCCAAGCGCATCGCGCAGGCTTACGTGCTCGCGGGCCAATTTTCTTCCGCCATCCTCGAATACGAAACCATCCTCCAGAACAACCCCGATGATGCTGAGGTTCAGGAAGCTCTCAAACAGATTGAAGCGAAGTCTTCCGCCGCAAACCAACCCATCATCACTGACACAGCGGTCTTCCGCCGCTCCGCCGAAAGCAGCACCGGTTTCATCAAAAAACCGGGTTTGCGACCCGCATCCCAAGTAGACGACGGCCGCAAACAGATGGAAAAGATTTTTGTGGATGGGAAACTCATCGCGCAATCTGACTTCGATGTCTGCTGGCCCAGCACCGATCTCTCCGTGCCTCTGACGGATGTCGTCGAGCCGTTCATCCAGCGCCTCGCAGACAAGGGCGTGATGGTGGCGGATGTGACTTTGAAGTTGTTAAGCGACCGCACGCGCGTCGCTTACCTGCCATTGGACAAGTACGACCTGGACATTGATCTCTCCCGCACCTTTCCCGCCGAAACCTGCCGTCGCTGGTGCGTGCTGCCCTTTGACCGCATGAGCAAATCCATCATGGTCGCAACTGCGAATCCCTTCAACCAGCAGGCCGCGAAGGAACTTGCTGAAGCCACGAATAACCGACTGCTCTGGTATCTCGTCCCTCCGATGGACCTCGTAAAAAACCTCCGCAAAGTTTTTAGATAACATGCCTCCTGTAAAATCATTCGGCGAACGCATCGCGGACGCCCTCGTCGAAGACGGCCTGCTGACCAGTAAGCAGGTCGAGGAACTGCTCGAACAACAGAAGCGCGAAGGAACGCGCTTCATCAAGCTCGTCACCGAGAAATCCTACGTCAGCGAACAGGACCTCACCGTCTCCATGGGGCGCGTGTTGAATGTTCCGCCGATCAATCTCGCCCGCATCACCATCGCTCCAGAAGTCGCCGACCTGCTTCCCAGGGAAATTGCACAGAACCACAAGATCGTCCCCGTCTCGCGTCTCGAGAACAAGTTGTTCATCGCGATGTCTGACCCGCTGAACGTTCTCGCCGTGGACGACGTCAAGCGCATCACCAAACTCGAAGTGTCCACGATGATTGCCTCTGAAAAGGCGATCACCGACAAGCTTAACAGCCTCAACGCCGCTAAGGGCGGCAGCATGGAGGACATCATCAATGACGCGCAGAAGAACGGCGTGGATGATTCCAACACCGACATTGAAAACGTCAAGGAAGCGCAGGAGGAAGTCAGCCTTGACCACCTCGCGGCCTCCAGCGAAGAAGCACCCGTCATCAAGCTCGCCAATATCATCGTCATGCAAGCGATCAAGGATCGCGCGAGCGATGTTCACATCGAGCCTTTCGAGCGCACGCTCCGTTTGCGCTATCGCGTGGACGGTGTGTTGATGGATGCTACGCCGCCGCCGAAGCAGCTTCAACTCGCACTGATCTCAAGGTTCAAGATCATGTCGAGTCTCGACATCGCCGAGCGCCGTCTTCCGCAGGACGGTCGTATGCGCGTCCGTGTTGCCGGCAAGGATTACGATCTGCGCGTCTCCATCATGCCTACGGTGCATGGCGAAAAAATAGTGCTGCGCGTTCTCGACAAATCAAATCTCTCCGCCAGCTTGGATAAACTCGGGCTTGATCCCGACACGTTCACGCAGTTCAAACACGCCGTAGATGCGCCGCACGGATTGATTCTCGTCACCGGCCCCACGGGTTCAGGCAAGACGACCACGCTTTATTCTGCGCTCAACGAACTCAATAACCCGATCTTCAACATCGTCACCGTCGAAGACCCCGTTGAATTCCAGCTTCCCGGCATCAACCAAGTGCCGGTGAAAAAGGAGATCGGACTTACATTCGCGAACGCATTGCGATCCATTCTGCGTCAGGATCCGGACATCATCATGATCGGGGAAATCCGCGATCAGGAGACGGCGGAAATCGCCATCGAAGCCGCGCTCACGGGTCACCAAGTTCTCTCCACGATGCACTGTAATGACGCCGCGGGTGCGTTTGCACGTCTGGACGACATGGGCATTGCGCCGTTCTTGATCTCGTCATCTGTGATCCTTTCCTGCGCCCAACGCCTCATGCGCCGCATCTGCTCGCATTGTAAAGAGCCCGTCACGTATCCAGCCAAGATGTACCAGGACCTTCTGATGGATCCTACCGCGTTTGACGGCGTCACATTCTATCGAGGTCGTGGCTGCGAACGTTGTAAAAACTCCGGTTACGCCGGGCGTCTTGCAATCATCGAAGCCATGACCGCGAGCGATGAAATCCGCAAGCTCGTCATCTCGCGCGGCAGCACACGTGAGCTGAGCAAGGTCGCCGTCGGTCAGGGCATGAGAACGCTCCGCATGGTGGCGCTGGATCGCGCGCGCGACGGTGTTTCCACTCTGGAACAAGTCCTCGTGATGACCTCCTCTCACTGAGGGTTGGTGTTTCTCGTATTGAGAGTTGGAGTTGAATGCCCCACGGCAGGATATTTCCCATCAAACATTCGGCGGGCTGACACCTTGAGTTCACGCTCTCTGCTCACCTTGACATCACCGTGCGGCTGGCAAACACTCCCCACGCAATATGGCCGAGCCTAAAGATAATTTATTGATGGAAAAAATTGTGTCGCTGTGCAAGCGGCGTGGATTCGTGTTTCAATCTTCCGAAATTTACGGCGGTATCAACGGCTTTTGGGATTACGGCCCGCTCGGCGCAGAACTCAAACGCAACGTCAAAGAACTCTGGTGGAATACCATGACCCGCCAGCGCGATGATGTGGCTGGATTGGAAGCAACGATCATCATGTCGCCGCTCATTTGGAAGGCCAGCGGGCATGTGGATACGTTTGCGGACATGATGCGGGAGTGTTCGCTGTCGAACAAGCGAGTGCGTGCTGATCAAGTTGATGCTCAATCTGGAACTGTGTTCCGGTATTCGGGCGCAAGCTCAACTCAAACCGGACTCAAGCTCGATAAGGCGGTAGCGATCCTTCAGCTACCGGGGAAACATGTTGAAAGCGTCAGAAAGGCGGCGCAGGAGTTCTACGCCAAGGGAACGACTACACCTGTTGGCGATATTCAATTGTCGGGTGAAACAACTCAAGTGGTCAAAGACTCGGTGGATTTTCATCCGGAAACCGGAGGGGAACTTCGCGCCGCAGTGCCTTTCAACCTGATGCTCCAAACTTACGTCGGGCCGATCCAGTCCGACGAGAACATCGCCTATCTCCGTCCCGAAACCGCGCAGGCCATCTTCGCGCAGTTCAAGAACGTGCTGGATACATCGCGGCAAAAAGTCCCGTTCGGCATCGGGCAGATCGGCAAGGCGTTTCGCAACGAAGTCACGCCGCGTAATTTCACCTTTCGTTCGCGCGAGTTCGAGCAGATGGAACTGGAGTTTTTCATCAAGCCTGACGAGGCGATTGAAGCTATCCACGGTTCGGTCGTGACTGTTCCTGAGACCGGGCATCCCGGCGAGCCGCAGCCGAATTGGGGCTGGCAGGCGTGGCATCAATACTGGGTCGAGGAGCGCGTGCGTTTCTATGAAGGCATCGGCCTCTCTCGCGACACGCTGGGTTTTCACCGGCAGACGCCTGTGGAACTCGCACACTACGCCCGCGCCTGCACGGATATTTTGTTCAAGTTCCCGTTCAGTAAGAAAGACGAGCAAGGCAACGTGGTCGGCGACGAACTCGAAGGCATCGCCGCGCGCAGTGATTTTGATCTGAGCCAACATCAGCGTTTTTCCACCAAGTCGATGGGCGTGTTCGACGATGAACTTCGCGCCGCGTGGGGCAAGTTGCCCAAGGAAAAACAGGACGCGCTGTGGAAGCGCTACTACGATCACCGAAAAAATTACCTGACGAAATCCGGTGTCGAAGCCGAGCCCGCTGCGAAGCTCGCAACCGAGGACGCAAACGGTCTGACCAAGGGGCAATACATCCCGCACGTCATCGAACCGAGCGCGGGTGTGGATCGTTTGATTCTCGCGTTGATCGCGAATGCTTTCTCCGAAGAAACAACGACCGACGAGAAGGGCAAGAGCGAGACGACGGTGATGTTGAAGTTCCATCCGCGCGTCGCGCCGTTCAAGGCGGGTGTTTTTCCGTTGCTCAAGAACAAGCCGGAACTCGTCGCCAAGGCGCAGGCTGTCCGCGATCTGTTGCGCCCGTGGATGAATGTCTATTACGACGAAGGCGGCAGCATCGGCAAACGCTACGCGCGTCAGGACGAGATCGGCACGCCGTTCTGTGTGACGATAGATTTCGACACGCTTGGCGAGAAGCCGGAATTGCTCGACACTGTGACGTTGCGTTATCGCGACGATGGCAAACAGGAGCGTTTGAAGATCTCCGAGCTGCGCGATTGGCTGCTCGCACGCGTCCGCTAAATCACATGAACTCCGACCCCGCCACCCCAAAACCAGCAGAACCCACTGCGGCAAAAGTTGCTGCTGTGGCAGAGTCGTTGTTGTCGGGCACGAAAACCCTGACCCTCTCAGCCCGCATGTCGTACATCATCATGACGCTGATGTTCGTGCTGATCGGCTGGCTGCATGTCGGGACATTGCTGCTGACCGTGTTGTTCGGCTACTTCGCACTTCGGTTGTTCAGCTTTGATCGGAGCAAGACGTTGGGAGTCGTCATTTACTTGGTCGCCGTCGTATCCATCGGTTACGGGTTGGTTTATTTCTCTAAACGGGCATACACCGCCTTGCCGGAAATCGCGAGCAAGACCATCCCCGCTGTTGTCAATTACGCCGAGCAGAACAAAATCGAACTGCCGTTCACCGATTACGCCAGCTTCAAGGTGCTCGCGTTGCAGGAGGTCAAGGACGGTATCAATAACGTCGGTCGTTATGCGCGCGAAGCCACACTGCAGATCGCCATGTTGATCATCGGCTTGGTGGCGGCGTTGAGTTTTTTCATGAATGAGAAGTGGGATGTGGAGGATGATCCCGATGCGATCAAGGATAACATTTATTCCACGGTGGCCCGCGAACTGATCGTGCGGTTTGAAACTTTCTACGGCAGCTTTGCGCGGGTGATCGGGGCGCAAATAATTATCTCCGCGATCAACACCGGAATGACGGCCGTTTTTCTCATCTGGAATCGGTTTGATTACGCCATGGTCATCATCGTTCTGACTTTCCTGTGCGGCTTGCTGCCCATCATCGGTAATCTGATAAGCAACACATTGATCATCGGTGTCGCTTTCACCAGTTCTCCCAGATTGGCCTTGATCTCGTTGATCTTTCTCGTGGTCATCCACAAGCTGGAATATTTTCTCAACAGCAAGATCATCGGAGATCGCATCAAAAACCCGATGTGGCTGACGCTCGTTGGCATCGTGATCGGCGAGAAGCTCATGGGAATCCCGGGAATGATCCTAGCCCCGGTCGTCTTGCATTATATCAAGGTGGAAGCGTCCAAGAATAAGTTCACCCCGCACGGGTTCGAGACGTCTCATGTCCCCGCGAAGGATTGACCGCGCGGCTTCGGGGAAAGTCCGATCCATCTTTTCCGGCGTGACCATCGCGTTTCTGCGTGGCTGAAGTCTTGGAGGAGTGCGCCCGGTAGCAGTCGCGGGGAACTCTGCTCTGATAGCTGGCTTGAACCTGCGGAATTTTTCCCTAGGGGAAATTACTGTGGCCGGGGACGACCACACTCCGGAAATCCTGTTCACCCCTTATACACGATCAAGACTGCGTACTCCGTCATGATCTTTTGTGAGCCGATGTCGAGATGAGTGTAGGAGAGCGGCGTGACACTGGTGATGTTTTGCTCGCCGACCTTTTGGAGGAAATTTGTGACGAACTCGTCAAAGCGATCATGCCCGACCTCTATGCAATCCGTGTGTCGGATGGTTTTGACACGCATCTTCTTGTCGGATTCCTTGGCGGCGACTTCCAACGTAGTCTTGGGTTTTTCGATGAGCGGCTCGACAGTCTTGCTGGCGTGAACCGGCACTTTTAGGTGCATTTCAACTTTGGCGGCAGCGGACGTGTGGATGGTGCTCGCCGCCATTTTTGTGGGATCGTTGGTCGTGGATGCAACAGAGCCAGCAGCGGGTGCGGCAGGTGCAGCGGGGATCACAATTTTCTCCGAGCAGGACGGGCAATTGATCTCAGAACCCGACCCCGTGCTGTCCACGGCGAGTTCCTGTTCACATTTCGGGCAGTTGAAGATGATGTCCATAAAAGATCAAGTTGGTTGTGTTGGCGAAACGAGGCTATGCCTCCGGCGAAACCGTGACCAGAAAAAAGTTTTTCTGAAAACGGTTTAAGAGCCTGTCTGAAAATTGGGAGTGGTGCTGTTTTCATAGCAGGGGTTGTATGGCGAGGCGTGACGAAGGAGACTGCTTTGCGCGATAGCGCACAACTCAACTTGGGAAACTGATTCGCAGGGCTTGGGAAGCCCATACCCCTTGTGGGTCTTCGACTGAGGAGCAACGAAGCCAGACGGCCATTGCCACGAAAACCCTTCGGGCGGCAGGTCTTTTGGCTTTGGCCTTCGTTGTCGCAGGCGTCACAGCCCGCTCCGGGGATGCTCCGCCCGCTACGCCTCGCACAAATCCAAAATCCCAAGCCGCAGCACCACTCCCAGTTTTCAGTCAGGCTCTTAGTTGAGTAGAATCGAGCTGTTCAAAAACTCACATCTCGACAAGCTCAAACCCGGTGTCCAGGAGGATCTGACCCTCCGGCGTGGTGATTCGCGAGGCAGGCGAGCAGGACAAACACACTTCGTTTCATGCAAAGTCTGCGGAGTGACAACAAGAACGAACCGATTTTAGAAAGTTCAGACACACGTCATGGACTGCGCCGGCAGAGCGCAGCGGCGACGGCGCTTTTGAAGCGGGCGAGACGTGTGGAAACTTCAACCCGTACGGTGCGTATGAAAGCGGTGTCGCGCTCCGCTTACCACCGCAGTCCAAAATCGTCACTCTCCATTTCATGCCCGCTGACAAGATCCCGTGGCCACACGCGACTGAGCACCGCCTGAGTGTTCGTGGGACTTACTTCGTCACGGCCAGCACATACTTGCGGCAGCATCACTTCGCGGGCAAAGGGCGGCTGGCAGTTTTGCATCGCGGCCTGCTCAAGGTCACTACGAAATTCGGCTGGCAACTGGAGGCGTGGGCGGTTTTCTCGAATCACTATCATTTCGTCGGGCACTCGCCGGGCGACAAAGACACGGCGGAAAGTTTGTCCCAGATGCTCGGACTCCTACACGAGAAGACCGCCAAATGGATCAACAAACTCGACCACACTCCAGCGCGCAAAGTGTGGCACAACTATCGCGAGACGCGGCTGACTTACGAGAAATCCTATCTGGCGCGACTCAACTACACCCACCAGAACCCGGTGAAGCACGGACTTGTGCCGGTGGCGAATCAATACCCGTGGTGCTCCGCACGCTGGTTTGACCGTTCTGCAACTCCCTCACAAATCAAAACGATCTACCGCTTTAAGACCGATCAATTGAAAGTGCCGGACGATTTTGAGGTGTCACCGGACTGGTGATGTCTTGGAGTGCGCCAGCGGCGACGGCGTTTTTGAACAGGCGAGGCGTGTGGTGATTTCAACCCGTCCAGTGGGTGCGGAAGCGGTGTCGCGCTTCGCTTGCCACCGCAGTCCAAAATGGCCGCATGGCATACGGTGATTGCGCCAGTTTCCGAACCAGCTCGTGCTCGCGTCCGCCTGAGTCGGTGACCAGAAGTCTTGCGCTATGGTGACGACTGACATAACGAATACCAGTTCAACAGAATCGACCCCAAGTGAACGGCTGTGGCGATCATATAGACCGGGTCACTCGGACGCCTTTTCTTACTCGCTCTATCTCCAACCTTGATTTCCCAAATCAGGTCAGGGATGCGTGCAACCATTGCGATTGCACCAGCCACAGCCAGCCAGACATTCCAAAAATGAAAGAGCGCGAATAGATATGCAGCCGTGACGAGAATACTGAGGAGAGTCATTGCCCAGTTAGCGAAATTCATGCGTCGAGATTCATTACGGAGAATCTCGGCCACTCGATCAGTCGGCGCATCCAAAGATGGAGGTGACCAAAAAAAGCCTCGTACAATGAACCCAATTAGGCTTGTGCCAACGAGCATCAAAATCACCCATGCGACAATTGCCTTTAGGATGCAGAGCATAGGTGCAGGAGACTATTCCACCCGCGCCTCGCCCTTGCCCTTCACCACTTCGCCGATGAGCCAAACTTTGTGCTTCTGAGCCTTGATGAATTTTAGCACGGCGTCCGCCTTGTCCGCCGACACGATGGCCACCATGCCGATGCCCATGTTGAAGACTTGATACAATTCCTCGTCCGGCACGCCGCTCTTCTGTTCGATGATCTGGAAGATGGGCAGCATGTCCCACGAGCCTTTGCGGATGACGACGTCGAGCGACTTCGGCAGCACGCGCGGGATGTTATCCACGAAACCGCCGCCGGTGATGTGGGCGAAAGCCTTAACTGGCAGATGGGAGTTGGCAGATGGGAGTTTGGAATTAAAACGTTTCAACAGCTTTTGGACGAGCGGACCGTAACTCACATGGACCTTTAAGAGCTCTGCGCCGAGCGTGAGCTTCGAGCCGGGGATGCGGCTGGAGGTTTTTAACTTCAACTGCTCGAAGAAAATTTTGCGCCCGAGCGAATAGCCGTTCGTGTGCAGGCCGCTGGATTCGATGCCGATGACGACGTCGCCGCGCTTCACGGTTTTCTGGCCGTTGAGCATCCTGGATTTTTCCACCACACCGACAATCGTGCCGCTCAGGTCGTATTCGCCCTTCTGGTAGAAGCCGGGCATCTGCGCGGTTTCGCCACCGATGAGGGCGCAGTTGTTTTTCGCGCAGGCGCGGGCGAAGCCTTTGATGATGTCGGTGAAGACGTGCGGTTCGAGTTTGCCCGTGCCGAGGTAATCGAGGAAGAAGAGCGGTTCCGCGCCAAGCACGGCGATGTCGTTGACGCAATGGTTCACGAGGTCCGCGCCGATGGTGTCATGCTTGTCCATCGTGAAGGCAATCTTCAGCTTCGTGCCCACGCCGTCCACGCTGCTGACGAGGATCGGCTCGCGATATTTCTTGAGGTCGAGCTGGAAGAGCCCGCCGAAGCCGCCGACCTTGCCGAGGACTTCGCGGCGATGGCTGCTGGCGAGCAATTGAGGGAGCGTGGCTTTGACTTTGTTACCGAGATCAATATCAACGCCGGCGGCGGCGTAGGCTTTCTGTTTCATGCGGCGGGGAGTAAAGCGATTTTGGGGGCG
>CAMCWI010000068.1 GCA_945882065.1 Akkermansia muciniphila | reverse complement strand
ATGGCCCGTGGTGTGCTTAACAACAGGCATGAGCACGCTAACATTCAAGGTCAGTCGGAAGAGTGGCGAGTATGTGAAGCCATCTCTTCTTCCCGCAAATCACTCGGCGCAATCTCGTTTCGGTCTTCTGGACGGGGTCATCGTGGGGTTCTTTGCGGTGTGTGTCAGTGGATTGATCTATCTGCTGTTGCACGTCTGAATCACGCAACGCGCGTGAATTTAACGCCCACTCTGCTTCGGCGAGGTCGGCGGCGGGACAGTCTTCGCGTCCGGCTTCTTCTTGAATGCCGAGCGCAGCAACCAGTGTCGTTTCAACCCCTGCACCAAATCGTCCGTATCCGTCACCGCCTGCGAGATGGACCCCAGCATGTTCGTGTTTGATTGCACCTGCGCGTTCAAGTTGCTCGTGATGCCAGAGAGATTGTCCAGTGACAGGGCAAGGTTCTCAAACAACTGGTTCAAGTTCGTGTCCGTGTTCGCAAGGGTTTGATTCGCGTTCGCCAGTGTTGCATCGAGATTCTTCTGACCGTTCGTTCCTAACACCCATTCGCCGAGCGCGCCGGGCCCACGCAATTGCGCGGCGAGCAACGCGAAATTTGACGCCGCAGGTTGCGCGTTGAGCGCCACGACGTTGAGGTTTGAGGCGAGCGTGGTGCTGTTGCCGAGCACGGCGGCGATCTTGTTCGTGAGATCAAGGATGCCCGGCAACGCTTGTTCGACTTGGTTGACCAGTTTTTCTATGCGTTCATTGACTGCTGGAGCTTCGGCTGGCTCGATCCAATAAACCTGAGTGAGGTTGGTGTAATAGAGCGCGTGGTTAGCGGCAGCGCGCACCGTTTGATTCAGCGCATCTTTCACGATCCAGTTGAATGTTGCCGCATCGAGATTCGAGTTGGTCTTTTGCACTTGGGCAATGACTTGTTGTCGAGTCGCACGCACGGGTTGCCACCGCAGCATCGCTATGGCGACGCGATTCGTATCTTCATCAATCGTCGGAACCCCCGAAGAACCTTTCGTGATTTCCAGAGCGCGATTGCCTAGCAGGTCGGATGATACTTTAACCATCGAATCGTCCCAGATGTAGCCATAATGGGGCTTGAGAACTTCAAAGGTAATCGTCACGCCGAAATAGTCGTTCGGATCGTTAGGCTCGATTCGTGTGATCTTTCCGGCCG
This sequence comes from Akkermansia muciniphila, assembly GCA_945882065.1. GTDB lineage: Bacteria > Verrucomicrobiota > Verrucomicrobiia > Limisphaerales > JADLHS01 > JADLHS01. The sequence continues at coordinate 15,262 of CAMCWI010000068.1, read as the reverse complement.
TGAAACCCATGAGTTTAACAGGGTCGCCCTCCTTGAGTCCGGCGGCGTTGTTCAGCGAAGTCTGGTAATGGAATTTGGGGGTGAACCAACCTTTGCGTTTGGCGGTGTTCTTTAAGAAATAACCAAACCCCGCAAGCAGCAACACCGCCGCGATGAGCACGAACCAGCCAACGGCGCGCTCCATGCGATTGAGGCGCGTGCGTAGTTGAGGGGTCAAATCTTGCAGAGCCATGTCGTTTTCGTCTTTCCAGACGGGTCAAGATACGGCAACTGTTCGCCGTCGTTCTCGTCCTCGTCCTTGGTTTTTGTTGTGCCAACAGTTTCAAAATAAAGCGCGCGGGTCAATCACGGCGACGAGATCGGGCGTGACTGGAAGTGGCGTGCCCAACAAATACTTGGCGACCACGCACCATGTCCCCTGACTTTTCATTCGACACTCCACGTCCAACTTTCAACACTTACCATCATGAAGTTGCCTCCCGACTACCACATGCACACGCCGCTTTGCCGCCACGCCAGCGGCGAGCCGGTGGATTACGCCCGTCGCGCCGTGGAACTCGGCTTCACCGAAATCGGTTTCTCAGATCACTCGCCGATGGTGCGCGATGACTTTGATGAATGGCGCATGTTCAATCACCAGCTCGACGAATACGTGGAGAAAGTTCGCCGTGCGCAACGCGAGTTTCCCCAACTCACCATCCGCCTCGCGATGGAGGTGGATTACCTGCCCGGCCACGAGCAGTGGATCCGCGATCTCGCTGCGCGGCATCCGTGGGATTATTTCATCGGCTCAGTTCACTACGTTTCCGAGACATGGGCCATTGACGATCCCAGCAAACTGTCCGAGTGGAAACATCGCGATGCCTTCGAGGTATGGTCGGTTTATTTCGACTGGCTCACGCGCGCGGCGGAGAGCGGCTTGTTTGAAATCATCGGTCACGCGGACTTGCCAAAAAAGTTCGGTCATCGCCCGACCAAGGATTGCACGCCGCTCTACGAACGCTTCCTCACCGCCGCCAGGAAGCACAACTGCGCCATCGAACTCAACACTGCTGGGCTGCGCAAGGATTGCAAAGAGATTTATCCCAGCTGCCAAATCCTCGAACTCGCGTTTGCGAAAGGCGTGCCCATCACGTTCGGTTCAGACGCGCACAAGCCGGAGGAAGTCGGGATGAACTTCGCCGAAGCCATGCAGCTCGCGCGCGGTGTCGGCTACACAGAATGTTGGCGGTTGTCCCAAAGACAGCGCCACTCAATCATCTTTTGACCGATGGACATCAAGAATCTCCAAGACGTCCCCGCGTTCACCACAAAGGATGGGTCTGAGATCCGCGAATTGCTTGCCCACCGGAATTCCGCCATCCGCAACCAGAGTCTGGCGGAAGCTCGCTTGCCGGTTGGCGGCAGCACTCAGGAACATTATCATCCGCGCTCTGAAGAAATTTACTACATCACTCACGGCCAAGGACGCGTTCAAATCGAGGAAGAATTTCGCGATGTTAAGTGCGGCGATGCCATCGCTATTCCGCCCGGTCTAAAGCACAAACTTTGGAACACGGGTCAGGAGACTTTACATTTGCTTTGCTGCTGTGCGCCCGCATACGAACACGAAGACACGGTCATTACAGAAAAGTGAAGTGACATCCGGTCACGGCTCAACTCTCACCGGCATCCCGACCGTCACTAGCTTGATCAGATAATCCGCATTCCAATTCGCGAGGCGGAAACAGCCGTGTGATTCAGTGCGACCCACTTGCTCCGGGCTAGGCGTGCCGTGCATTCCATAACCGGGCTTGTCTAAGCTGATCCACGCCGTGCCGACGGGATTGTTCGGGCCCGGCGGGAGAATTAATTTCGTTGTCAACTGGCGCGCTTCTTCGGATTCAGGAAACACCTCCGGGTTGAATGTGTAGTCAGGATTCGGCGCTATGGCTTTGACATGCAACTCGCCGACGGGTCGCTTCTCGAACTTCGCCGCGATGCTGCACGGGAAGTGCGCGAGCAGATTGGTGTTTTCATCAAACGCTTGCAGCCGTCGCTCGGCGAGACTGATGACGATGAACGCAGCTTTGATTTTTGGCGCGGGATATTCCACGGCGGGAATCTTCACTTCAGTGCCAGCGACAACATTCGTCCAGTTCACACCGGGATTTAACTTCTTGGTCAAGGTCGGTGAGGCGTGTCCCTTCTCGGCGACCAGTTCAAGAATGGTTTCGTAGTCGAGCGCGGTCTGCTGGGATTTGCCGAGCCATGTTTTGCTGATTGGATGCAGGCGAGCGAGATCGTTGCTGGTGATGATGAAACTGGCGAGCGGCGCGGAATCCAGCGTGAGTGCGTTGCGAGTGGTAGCATCCAATTCACCGGTGAGAGTCAATCCATTCTCACGTTGAAACGCCAGCATCGCCGCACGCGTCTGCGAACCATTCACGCCATCAATAGAGCCGGAGGAAATTGCGAGCCGCGCAATGGCGATCTGCATTTCCAACGTATCGCGCGGTGGCCGAGGAAATCCATTTGGTGCAGTCTCCCGTGTTTGTTTTTGGTCAATCACAAGCGCGTTTGTTTTCGCTGGGAGGGGCGGAGTCCGAGGTTCGGTTTTGACGGCAGAGTCGGGATGTGGAGTCGGGAGCGATAGTTGTGTGACAACTTTTGGCTTTGGCGAAGCAGGAGCGGTGGCTTTTGATACGGTATTGCCTGAAACAACTTTTCGCGCGGTCTGTTTGGTTGTTTTTTTACCGGAGGCAAACCAAACGATGACTGAGATGCCGAGAACGAAACAGATGAACAAGCCGAGAAAAATGCCGCCTGAACCACCGCCGGAAGCGGGGAGTTTGTAGCGTCGTCGTTGCGGCATGGCCCGATTGAGCCACAAATCCAGCGTGAGAGCTATCGCGATTGTTCAGGGGCTTTGTTCGAAGACGCATCCATTGAATCGCCCCAGTGACTGAGGAAGAATTTCTTCTCATTGGTCATGAATTTGTCGGACGTGCCGACGATGGGTCGTAGCGCAGTGGTCATTTGCAGCACCACCAGCACGAAGATGAATGCCCAAGTGTTGAGTCCAGCTTCGGAGCGCGCTTGCGCGTGCGAGAATCCGGCTTTGAGGAAGCGCAGGCCAAACACTGTGGCGATACCCCAGAACATCAGATGCAGGAATCCCATCCATGCGAGATGATTTGTGGATTGTGAAAACAACCACGCCACCGGAGCGAAGCCGATCAGTAGAATCGTCATCAGCATGAGGAGTCCCGCGACGAGACCGAAGATTTCGATGAGTCGCGCCTTCGCACCGCTCAAGCAGGTGAAGATGTAGAGGCTCGGCAGACAGATGATCGTGGCGATGAGCAATCCCGCCGTGACTTTCACCGGCGCAGCCCACCACTGCATCTCGCCAGAGAACGAGCCGATGATGACGCCGTAGATCAGGCTGCAAACAATCGTGACGAAGAACATCGCGGCGATGAGTTTTCCCGCGCCGGGTTGGCGAAGTTGAAACATCAGCCGCCGTGGTTGGCGCAGGACGGACTCGATGGTGACGAGGATGTTCGGGATCGGCTCGCGTTCGGTGGGATCATCGCCGAGCGGACGTGGGCCGTTGATGGGTGGCGGTGGCAAGTTGGCGGCGGTTTGAGTCGGGAAGGGCGGCAGGTTTGGATTTTGTTCGTTCATAATTTATTTGGTTTAGTTCAATCAAAGTCAAAGCGGGAGAGATCGCCGATGGTCGCCCAGACGTTCTCGTAGAAATTTCCCTTCAGCGCGTTTTCGCGAAGAAATACGACAGGCAATTGCGGCGAGCCGATGAAGGGTCGAGCGATCCAGGAGAGCTGACTGCCAAGAAAAAGATTTCCCGCAAGCCACGCGATGAAGACGCGGCGCGCGATGTTGCGACTTGGGGCAAGCTGGCGCAGCAATTGGAACAACCGCACGTTGCCCGCGATGCCCGCAAACGCGATCACCGCCACGGTTGCGAGCTTGATGAAGCCGTACGTCGCCGTGGACTGCACGTCCGGCGTCATCGGCGGCGCATTCCACACAAGAAAGCCGAGCAGCGGACTGAACGCGCCGAGAATCGCCGCCGCGATCGCGATGCTCATGAGGATGGCGAGCATGGATTGGCGCATGGAGATGTTGAGGCCGAGCAGCGGTGCGAGCATGGCGTTGAGCAGCGCATTGCCGAGCGCGGTGAGCAAGAGGATGAGCGGGAATTTGATGGCCACGAACAATCCCTGTTCCGGTGAACGCCACCAACCCATCGCCGCGCCGAAGCCGCCCGCACCGAGAACAATGACCGCGAGATGCGACGCCACACGACGCGCGTCCCAATCCGTCGTCCAAGCGGCGACAGTCTGGGATTCAGCGCGCAGCAGCGTGCTGAGTTCCGCGTCGCGCGAGGTTGTGGGATGGGCTTGCATCAATTGTGTGTGGTGACGGGAATGGAGTTATCAGTTCGCGCGGACGGGTTCAATGGTTGTTTGGATTTCACAGCGAGGCGCGGGTTTCAATGAAACGCCAACAAGTTTCTGAAGAAATCCTCCGCGCACTCTATCGGCTTTGACATCGGTAGGGGCGGATTGTGTTCAATTATCAATGTGATTGCTCAGAAGATCAGGAGGCGTGACTGAAAGTGGCGCGCGGTATTTTGTTGGAGTTCACGCTTTAGCGTGTTGGGGCATGGCAAGGTTCTTGTGGACAAGCTAAAGCTTGAACTCCAACAGCCGCAGCCTTGCTTGTGAGGTTTGTTTTCTGTTCAATGCAACTTCAATTTTGCGAGCAATGATCTCTCTTAACGGCCACAACTTATCCGTCCTCGAAACCTGGCAAGTCGCCACGCAAGCCGCGCCTTGCGAACTATCCGCCGAAGCCCGTCCGCTGATTCAACGCAGTCGGCAACTTGTCGAATCCCTCGCCGCGCAACCGCGCGCCATCTACGGTATCAATACTGGCTTTGGCCCATTGAGCGGTTTTCGCGTGTCCGATGCCGACCTCGCGCAGCATCAGGTCAACTTGCTGTATCATCTCACGGTGGGGCAGGGCGTGTTGTTCTCTCCGGCGGAAACACGCGCCATCATGCTCACGCGTGCGAATGCGTTGACGCGTGGCTACTCAGGTATACGAGAAGAAATCATTGAACTGTTGCTTTCGGCGTTGAATCGCGGCGTGTTGCCGGAAATTCCCAGCGAAGGTTCAGTCGGCGCGAGTGGCGATCTTGTCCCGTTGGCGCACATGGCAGGATTGCTTGTGGGCAATGGCTATGCGCGATTGAATGGTGAAAGGCTTCCCGCGAAAGAAGCGTTGAAACGTGTCGGTCTCGCGCCGGTGGTGTTGCAATGCAAGGAAGGTCTCGCGCTTGTGAACGGCACTTCCGTGATGACTGGACTCGCTGCGCTTGCGACGCATGAGGCGGATCGCATCCTGCGTTGGATGGAATTGCTGACCTCGTGTCTCTTTCAAGTTCTCGGTGGTGAGCCTGAAGTGTTGTGTCAGCAAGCGCAGCGAGCGCGGGGGTTTCGCGGGCAGGCGTTGGTGGCGCAACGCATCACGGATTCGCTTCGCACGCATCCCGATTTTGCGAAGCGCATAGACGATCACGAGTGGGGCACGCACGCCAAGCCGATGGAGGAGGGCACGGAAATCCAAGACCCTTATTCGCTGCGCTGCACGCCGCAGATTCTCGGCGCATTTCAGGAAGCGCAGTGGCACGTCGAGCAGGTCGTCACACGCGAACTTAATGCCAGCACCGACAACCCGCTCGTGTTTGCGGACACGGGCATGGTGATCCATTGCGGAAATTTTTACGGTCAACAGATCGCGATGGTGAGCGATTATATGCGGATGGGATTGATCAAAGTCGCGCTGCTCGCAGACCGGCAGATCGAGCGGCTCGTGAACTGGCGATACAGCCGGGGACTGCCGCCGTTGCTCGCGGCGGGTGCGCCGGGATTGAACACGGGTTTCGGCGGGGCGCAACTGCTCGCCACATCGCTCGCGGCGGAAGCGCGCTTGCTCGGCACGCCTGCATCCATCCAAACGATTCCCACCAACGCGAACAATCAAGATGTCGTGAGCATGGGCTGCATCGCAGCGAAGATGACGCGCACGACATTGCCGCTCGTGTGGAAACTCATGGCGATTGAAGCGATGGCTCTGGCTCAAGCCGCCGATGCGCGTGGACGCGACAAGGTTCTTGGAGGTGATTATCGGAAGCTCTACGAACTCGTGCGCGGTGTTTCACCAGAGTTGAAGTGTGATCGTCCGCTGGCTGAGGACATCAGGCAAGTGACGGCGTTGTTGCAATCCGAAGCCGCACAACAACAATGTCTGAAGTCATGAAAGCCACCAAAACAGATGTGTTGATCATCGGCGCAGGCCCGGCGGGGATGATCGCCGCTGCCCAGTTGCACCGGGAAGGCTTGAACCCACTCGTCATCGAGAAACAACTGTTTCCACGCTTCGTCATCGGCGAAAGTTTGTTACCGCATTCGATGGACTTGTTGAAGGAGGTCGGTTTGTTGGACGCGGTCGAGAAATGTGGGTTCATGCGGAAAACCGGGGCGGTATTCATGCGCGGCGAACAGACCTGCAACTTTGATTTCTCCAACCAATCGGCGGACGGCTGGCAATATACTTATCAAGTCCCGCGCGCTGAGTTCGACAAGACCCTCGCCGACACGGTGCAGGCGCGCGGTGTGGAAATACGATTCGGCCACGAGGTCACGGCGGTGAACTTTGTGGATTCCCACGTCGAGGTGGAGGTGGAAAATCCGGATGGCGTGCGGCGGAACGTAAGCGCGCGATTCGTGCTGGATTGCAGCGGATACGGACGCGTCCTGCCGCGCCTGTTGGACCTGGATGCGCCTTCAAAATATCCCGTGCGCGAATCGCTGTTCACCCATGTCACCGGCGACGTGCGGCCTCCCGACCGCGAGCAGGGAAAAATCTGGGTGTGCGTTCACCCCGGGGGAGCGTGGATATGGATCATCCCGTTCTCCAACGGAAAAACCAGCGTGGGTGTCGTGGCGACGCCGGATTTTTTCGCGCGTTATCCCGGCGAACCGGAGGGACAATTCCGCTCCATAGTGATGAGCGATCCGAATGTCGCCGCGCGTCTGGCCAAGACGCAATATGCTTTCACGCCGCAACGGATCAAAGGTTACGCCTGTTCGATCAAAAAAATGTTCGGTCCACAGTTCGCGCTGGCGGGTAACGCAACGGAATTCCTGGATCCCGTATTCAGTTCCGGCGTCACGCTCGCGATGGAATCCGGCTTGTGCGCCGCGAAGACCATCGCGCGACAGTTGCGCGGGGAGACGGTGAACTGGCAGGCAGATTATGCAGATCATGTGATGCAGGGCGTGGATACATTCCGCTCGTACGTCACCGCATGGTACGACGACAAGCTCCCGACAATCCTCTTCGCAGCCCAACGCAATCCCGAGATCATGCGGCAGATATGCTCCGTGCTGGCAGGCTATGTATGGGACAAATCCAATCCATACGTCGCCCAAGCAGACCGTGCGCTGCGGGCTTTGGCGACCATTTCCAGCACGCCATCAAGACCGCTGCCAACGATTCCGCCCGCGACGAGTGCGCCGGAGAACTTCTTTTCAACCGACGATCAGTCCGCCTTCGACGCGAAGTGCGAGGCGCAGCGGATTGCGTTTGCACCCGTGGTTTTTCAGACGTGTCGCATCCTTCGGGATGCAAGCGTGCTGGAACTTGTCCAAAAGAGCGGATCGAACGGACTCGCGTTGGCAGAGATTGTGGCGGGTTGCAGTCTGCCGCGTTACGGTGTGAAGGTGTTGATGGAATCCGGCCTCGGCATTGGGTTGTTCTGCTTGAACCATGATCGCTTCACACTCACCAAGCTGGGTTACTTCATGCTGCGTGATCCGATGACGCGCGTGAACATGGATGTAGTGCAGGACATCTGCTATCGCGGCCTGTTCGATCTGGAAGAATCTATCACCACGGGAAAACCTGCGGGGCTGAAGACGCTCGGCGAGTGGCCTACGTTTTACGAAGGGCTTTCCGTACTGCCGCCGCACGCGCAGCAAAGTTGGTTTGCGTTCGATCACTATTATTCCGATCAAGCGTTTCCCGCCGCGCTGCCGCTTGTTTTTGAGGACAAGCCGAAACGTTTACTCGATGTCGGCGGCAACACGGGGCGTTGGGCGGTGCAATGTTTGAAGCACGATGCCGACGTGCGGATCACCATCGCCGACCTGCCGCGCCAGTTGGACTTTGCTCGCGCCACGATGAAGCAACATGGCTACGAGGGGCGCGTGGATTTCTGCGGCGTGAACATGCTTGATGAGAAACAACCGTTGCCCACCGGTCACGATGCGATCTGGATGAGTCAGTTCCTCGATTGTTTTTCCGAAGCGCAGATCGTTTCCATACTGCGTCGTGCTGCTGCTGCGCTAAACGAAACCGGCGCGTTGCACATTTTGGAATTGTTCTGGGATCGCCAGCCGAACAAGACGGCGGCGTTCTGCCTGCAACAGACCTCGCTCTACTTCACCTGCATCGCGAATGGAAACAGCCAGATGTATCACTCGTCCGATTTGCTGCGTTGCTTGGCGGAGGCGGGACTAAAAGTCGTCGAACAACGCGATCAAGTTGGCCAGTTCCATACGTGGCTGAAGTGTCGGAAGGCGTGAGGTTGCGGAAAATCAAAGTTCGTCCTCGTCCTCGATTTTTCCAACACTGTTCGATGACGATGACGATGACGATCCGAGGGATCACTTGGTTAGATCACAACCCACGAACTCCAACTCCAGCGCGCTTTCTTGCTTCCCGCCAGCTTTCTCCGCAATCTGTTGGCTCGTGCAGGACTTGATTAAAAAAATTCAGGAGGATGCAGCAGAGCGACTGGCTTTGCCGCCAGGTCGTGAGGTTTCCCAGGAGTTGCCACGCTTTCGAGCTTTCATCAAGCAGGCGACGCATCGCCTCAAGCTCGCGCACCAGAATGGGCGTGGCGGTTTGGAAATCTGCCAGATGCGTGCCGCCGTGGTGGATTGCGTCATCCGCGCATTGTGGGACACGGCCTACAACAACCTGACGCAAAGCGCGAAGAATAGTTTCCCGCCCATCACGCTCGTCGCCCTTGGCGGTTACGGTCGCGGTGAGATGAATCCGTTGAGTGACATTGACCTGTTGTTCCTGCACGAAGGCCAGGTGGCGAACGGGATGAAGCCGTTGCCGATCTTAGAACGCATGTTGAACGGCGTCTGGCTCACGCTCTTCGATCTTGGGCTCAAACCCGGCCACGCCGTCCGCACCATCGGTGAGTGTGTGGATGCTGCCAACGACAAGGATGATGTGCGCCGCATTGAGACGCGCACATCGCTCATCGAAGCGCGGCTGATCGCGGGCGATGAGAAGTTGTTCGTCAAGTTTCAGAAAACTGTATTGGCCAAGTGCGTTTCAGGCTACGAGGACAAATACATCGCTGCCCGATTGGAAGACCAAGCCACGCGCCGCGCCAAGTTCGGCAACTCGGCCTGTATGCAGGAGCCGAACATCAAGAACGGCTGCGGTGGTCTGCGCGATTACCAGAACCTGCTCTGGATGACGTTCTTCAAATATCGCACGCGTTCTCTAGCGGAATTGGAGAAGCACGAACTGGTGATGCCGCGCGAACGCAAGCAACTCGAAGCCGCGTATGATTTCCTGCTGCGGGTGCGGACGCAGTTGCATTACCTCATCGCCCGTCCATCGGACGCGTTGACCAAGAATTTGCAGCCGAGTGTGGCGTTGAATCTCGGCTATGGCGACCGCTCGCCCAGCAAACGCATCGAGAAATTCATGCGCGATCTGTACGCGCACTCGCGCAACATCTACATCATCACTCGCACGCTGGAGCAGCGGATGGCGTTCATCAAAGAGCCGCCCTCACGTCTTTCCATCCTTCGTTATTTGCCCAAGGGCAAGGAAGCCGAGCCTGTGGATGGATTTAAATTCATCAACGGCGAGATTCATGCCACGAGTAACCGCATCTTCCGCGATCAGCCGCGCCGCCTGATGCGCGTCTTTCTCCATGCGCAACAGCGCGGCTTGCGCCTTCACTCCAATCTCTCGCAACTCATCCGCAACCAGATCGAACTCGTGGATCGTGAATTCCTCCGTGACGAACATGTGGCGGAAACATTTCTCACCATCCTCAACCAGCGCGGAAATGTCGCGCCGATCCTGCGCGCGATGCACGAGGTGGATTTTCTCGGCAAATACATCCCCGAATTCGGCAAACTCACCTGCCTCGTGCAACACGAGTTTTATCACCAGTACGCCGCCGACGAACACACGCTTATCTGCATCGAACAACTGGATCGCGTCTGGGAAGCGAAAGAATTTCCATATGCGAGTTATGCGCCGATTTTTCAAGAAGCGGAATATCCGTTCCTGCTTTATCTCGCGCTGCTGCTGCACGACACCGGCAAGCCGGATGGCCACGGCAATCATTCTGCGATCGGCGCGAAGCTCGCCGCGCGCGTGAGCAAACGCATTGGGCTGGATGGTTCGGCGGCACACACGCTCGGATTACTCATTGAGCATCACCTGCTCATGTCCATCATCTCGCAGCGGCATGACATGGATGATGCGTCCGTGATACGCAATTTTGCCCGCCTCATTGAGACACCGGAAACACTCTCACTTCTCACGGTGTTGACATTCGTGGACGCGCAAGCGACGAGCGACAAGCTGTGGAACGGGTTCAAAGATTCACTGCTCTGGCAACTGCATCAACGCGCCATGCCGTTGCTCACGGGCGGAACAGAGTTCGTGCGCGCCGAGGAAAAACAGCGCGAGTCTTTGATGAAGGAAGTGGAGGAGTTGTTACCCAAGCCGTTCAGCGAAGAAGAACTCAAGGCACACTTCGCCGCGCTGCCGTTGCGTTATTACCAAATCCATTCCGCGCGACAGATCCACGAAGACCTCCTGCTCACGCACCGCTTCATACGATTGCAGGTGTTGGAGGAAAACAAACCGCTCGCGCCCGTGGTCAACCTGCACAACGAACCGGATCGCGGTTACAGCGTGGTGCGCGTCTGCACCTGGGATCGCGCCGGACTGTTCGGCAAGATGGCTGGCTCACTCAGCGCGGCGGGACTCACGATCTTGAGCGCGCAGATTTTCACGCGCACAGACGGTATCGCGCTCGATACCTTCTTCGTCACCGACGCGTTTACCGGAAAACTCGCCAATGCCGAGCAGCGTGATGAGTTCGAGGGATTGCTCACGCGGGTGCTGTCCGATGACGCGGTGGATTTGCACAAGATGATCGCGCAGCAGAGGATTTCCTGCGCTGTGTATTCGGCTTACACCGGCGAACAGATTCCCACGCAGATCGTGTTCGACAACGAGATGTCAGATACGCGCACGTTCGTCGAAATTGAAACTGAAGATCGCATCGGGCTGCTTTACACCATCGCCTACACACTCGCGGAACTGGAGGTGGACATCTCCACCGCGCGCATCTGCACCGAGAAAGGCGCGGCGATAGACAGCTTCTACGTGCGCGAACTGGACGGCGGAAAAATCATTTCACCCGAACGACAGAAAGCCATCCAACGCCGCCTGCTGCACGCGATCAATGGATTGAGTCCCAAGAATGAGTGATCTCGACATGACACCAGACATTTCACCAAACAACCCGCTGCCCGCGCCGAATCCATCCCAGCGTCCCACGCGGCTGCCCGTCTGGGGACAGTGGTTGATCGTGTTGCTATTGCTCCTCAGTTTTGTGTCGGGCATCGCGATCTGGTGGGGCAAGAACGCCCAAGCAGAACAACTGGTCACGCCTGATTGGTTGCGCGGCACCGTGATTCTGCATGGGTGCTTGAATCCCGTTCTCTGCGTCCTGTTCGGCATCCTGCTTTGCCACCACATCCGCGTCGGCTGGCAGATGCGCGCCAATCTGTTAGCCGGGTTCATCATGGAAGGCGTCTTTGGTGGAATGATTATTACCGGCATCGGATTGTATTACGCTCCTGAAAGCTGGCATGACCGGGTCGTCTGGCTGCATCGGGCGTTTGGTGTCGCAATGCCGGCATCGCTCGGCCTGCATTGGATCACCGCACACTTTTGGATCAAGCGCGCGAGGGCAAACAAGCCACAGAACTGACGCGCAACCCCGGCGCAGTCGGCAGCCAGTGCAAACCGCCGACAATAAAACGCAATCCACCGCAAGCGGGCGGAGTTGGTTTTCCGTAACCTCACCCCGCATCGGATCAAAGTTTCTTGTGAACTTTTCTTCTGTCTGCGTTCTGAACCTGAAATTGAAATGAAAAAACATCATCACAGTTCCATTGCCATCTTTGCTGCGGTCGCGCTGGCTTTGTCCCGCGTCAATGTCCGAGCAGATGACGCCTCCGGAATCGCCGAACTCAGAAAAGAGATGCAGGTATTGCGCGAGGAAGTCGCCGCGCTCAAAGCTGCACGCTCCGCGCCCGCTGACACCGGAACGGCATCACCTGCCGATGCACCCGCCGGCAGCAGCCTGCTCAGCAAGGAATTTCTCGACGCCAAAGGTCTGACGTTCGGCTTCTATGGCGAGACGAAATATCGCTTCCCTGAATCTGGCGCGAACAGTTTTGACGCGCATCGCTATGTGTTGACGCCCAGTTATCAGATCGCTGACTGGCTCGTGTTCAACTCTGAATTTGAACTGGAACACGGCGGCGTGGACGACAGCGTCTCGCGCAGTAGCCGGTTCGATGGCGAACTAGAGATCGAACAGATGTATGTGGACATCCTGATCAATGAGCATTTCAACATCCGCTCGCTCGGTATTGATCTGGTGCCCGTAGGTCGGTTGAATCTTTATCACGAACCCACCACGTTCTACTCCACCGAACGGCCCGAACTGTATCGCGAGATCATCCCGACCACATGGATGGAGCCGAGCATGGGCGTGTTCGGAAAGATCACAGACAGCTTGGATTATCGGTTGCAAGTGTCGGCAGGCTTGGAAGATTTCAACGCCTCGGCAGCGGGCGCAGGCGTGACAGCAGTCAATGGTATGCGCAACGCCCGCCCTCGGATACGCGGCGCAAACGAGAACAAAGTCGCCACATCCGGTCGCCTGCACTTCAATGGAATTAATGGGCTGGACATGAGCAGTTCATTTTACGTGTCGCCTTCCAAGGGCTTCAATGATCAGGACGTCACGATGACGCTTGTTGATATCGAGGCCGTCTATCGCGTGCCAAAGACTGGCTTGGAACTGCGAGGAGACTTCGCCACATGGTTCATTGACAAACCGGAAAACCTGATCGCCAACAACTCTGGCCCGACCAACAACCCCGCCATCGACGACGTCGGCAAACGCATGTATGGCTGGTACGCGGAAGCCGCGTACCACTTCTGGCCCGAGGCATGGCGAGAAGGCAAGGGCAAGGAAATGGATTTCGTTCCGTTCGTCCGTTACAGCAGCATCACCACGCAGACCGGTCTTTTGGCGGGAAGCGGCGAGTTGAACAACGGCACTGCGAACCGCGATTTTGTCACCGTTGGCGCGGCCTGGTTTCTAACTCCCCGATTCGTCATCAAGGCGGATTGGCGACGTAACCTTGATGACTCTGCGGCTACCGCAGCATCAACATCGAGTCAGGATTACGTGCAGATGGGCGTTGGCGTGGCATTCTGATTTGTCCTGTTCCTCTGCAACCGGCCCGGTGTTTTGGGCAACTAGACATCGCCCCGCCATTTTATGATGCAACAAATCGGCAAACGATTCCTCCTCTGGCTACTGCCGGTGGCGTTGTTATTTGTAGCCAATCAAAGCCACGCCGAACGTTATCTTACGAGCGACGAGGCCAAGAAAATTTGCTTCCCGCAAGCAGACCGCTTCGAGGAGCGTGTTCACCCGTTCACCGCTGAACAGAAGAAGACTGTTGAGAAACAATCCGGCCAGCCTGTTCGGTTGCGCGGGCAGCGTTATTGGATCGCGCATCAAGGCACGAATATTCTGGGTCTGCTCATCGCCGACCATGTGCTGGGCAAGCATGAGATCATTGATTACGCTGTGGCCCTCGCGCCGGATGGGAAAGTGTTACAGATTGAGATTCTCGATTACCGCGAGAGTCACGGTTACGAAATTCGCGGTGCGAAATGGCGCGAGCAGTTCAAAGGCAAGACGACCCAGGACAAATTTCGGCTCAATGGCGACATCTACAACATCAGCGGCGCGACGATCTCGTGCCGCAACGTCACCGACGGCATCAAGCGCGTGCTGGCGACATTTGAGTTGGTGCTGCGCCCTGCTCTGCCTGCTGACCGCGTGCCAGACCAATCCGCCCCACCCAAAAGTTGAACTCGTCCATCGCAGCCAGCCGCTGCTCGGCACATTTGTCACCATCTCGGCCTACGGCGACGACCGTGTCACTGCACTGCAAGCGATCTCCGCCGCGTTCGATGAATTCAAGCGCGCCGATGCCGTGATGAGTATTCACCGCGAGGACAGCGAACTGGCACGCCTCAACGCCAGTGCCGCCACGAATGCAGTGATCGTTTCCCCTGAACTTTTCGCCGTGCTGCAACTCGCGCAGAACATTGGCGTGCAAACTGACGGCGCATTCGACATCACCATCCGACCGCTCGCGGAGCTGTGGGGCTTTATCTGGAAACAACATCGCCTGCCGACGTCCGAGGAACTTGAGCGCACGCTGCCGCTGGTGAACTTTCGCTACATTCAACTTGATCCCGCGCAGCGCACGGTTCGCTTTCTCAAATCCGGTCTCTCGATTGACCTCGGCGGCATCGGCAAGGGCGTGGCCGTGGATTGGGCCATCGCGACATTGCAGTCGCTTGGCGTGACGAACGCGATGGTGAAAGCGGGCGGCGACTTGCGCGTCATCGGCGTACCGCCGGGCGAAAAACATTGGACGGTGCAACTTGAAGACCCGCGAAAGAAAGGCGAGCGCATGAGCATCCCGCTCCGCGCCGCCGCCCTTTCCACCTCCGGCAACTACGAAAACTTCTTCGAGGTGAACGGCCGGCGTTACAGTCACATTCTGAATCCACGCATCGGCCTGCCAGTGGAAGGCGTCGCCGCCTGCACCGTCATCGCGCCGACGTGTGCGGTGTCGGACGCGTGGGCGACGGCACTGATTGTTTATGGAATGGAACGCAGCCTGTTGGACTTTGGCACACAGAGAACGTTTCGCTTTACGACGGTAACGAATGGAGTTCTCGGGTATCTGCCGTCAGCCCGCTTCCCGTAACTTGGTTAGCACCCGAATCAGGAGGCTTTTCGTATGAG
>CAMCWI010000067.1 GCA_945882065.1 Akkermansia muciniphila | reverse complement strand
GCCTGCACAGCCTCCATGATGTCCGGGCGGCGGAGGTTGATCTTTTGCGGAGCGGATGGAGCGTGCGATGACATGTCGAATTTAGTTTAACAATGCCACCCATGCCGTCGAGCGCAAAGCCCTCCTTCATTTCCTTCGTCGCAACAACGCAGGCCCTACGACACTGCAGGACAGAATCGCGAAACTACCCGGTTCGGGAACGACAGGCGATTGGCGGACTGTGAATGAGGTGATACCATCCGGCACGTCCACGGTGAAACGGAAATAGCCTGCGAATGTCAGATTGGCCATCACGCCGCCAGTCGCATAAACGTCATCTTCGGTCACGGTCACGGATGAAAAGAAGCTGCCGCCGGGATTGAAATTGAACGGTGAATTGAAATCAGGCGAATCAAAATCGAGTCCGTCACCAGAAGTTGATTTCACAAAGCCCGCGTCGAAGCCGAAACCTAACTCGATGTGATAAGCAGGCCAGTTTAAGCCAGTGTTATTGTAGACACCCTCCGTGAAGAGATATTCCGAAACACCGCCGGAATTGGTGACGTTGAAAATGATGTCAACCGGACCGATGCCGACATAATCTTTTTGAGTCACGAAGACTATGTTCGGTGATGCTCCGATGGCGTCGTCGTTGTTTGGAGCGGACAGTGGGGAGATCGAAGTACTGGCGAGCGACGCCACACCCGAGTGCCAAGTGAAGCTAGATAGTCCTCCGGCATGAAGCGTAGTTGTGGTCGCGATGCCGAGCGCAATTGTGACCAGCGCGATGTATAGTTTTGTGGATTTGTGCATAAGGATTTTGTTTTGAACGTCGCGTTAGCCGAGCGGCGTGATTTATGGGTTTGTTGTTCGTCTGAGATTTGGCTTGGGCTGAGTGTTGGTATCCGCGAACTCCTCAGTCAAGGACTCGCTAATCCTCCCGACATAATCCTCCCGAGGTATTGTGCGCCACAAAGATTCCTGTTTTCATAAACGCTATTCACATGATCAAGAACATTATCATCGCTGCCACAAAACTTTGGGTTGGACTCATCACGTTAGTGCCTGGAATTGTTGCCGCGGGAGATACCGTGGTTTACCAGGGCAAGTCCGGCCCGGGCGTCGGAAAACACATCGTTTTTCTCGCGGGCGACGAGGAATATCGTTCCGAAGAAAGCCTGCCGCAGATGGCAAAGATTCTCGCCGTCCGCCACGGTTTCAAATGCACCGTGCTTTTTTCGCTCGATGCCAAAGACGGCACGATCAATCCGAATGCCGGGACAAGTCTCAGCGGGGCGGAAGCCATGGATCACGCCGATACGATTTTTATGATGCTACGTTTTCGCAAATATCCCGATGCAACCATGAAACACTTCGTGGACGCGTATCTTGCTGGCAAGCCGATCATCGCATTGCGCACCAGCACCCATGCTTTTCAGTTCAACAACCCTAGCAATACTTCCTACGCTCGCTACTCGCATAACAGTAAAGAATGGCCGGGCGGCTTCGGGCGTCAGGTGCTCGGCGAAACGTGGGTGAGCCATCTTGGTGAGAACCACAAGGAAGCTACGCGTGCAGTCGTCGAAGCTGCGGTCAAGGACGATTCCATTTTGCGCGGTGTCACCACGATGTTCATCGACACGGGTTGCTACAAAGTAAATCCGCAACCCGACTCCACGATTCTGCTCCGTGCCGATGTTCTTGATGGAACATCACCCTACGCGCCATTGCATCCGACCAAGAACAATCCTCATCAGCCGCTCGCATGGTATCGTGTCCACAAGAATGAAGCCGGGAACACCAATCGCGTGTTCTGCACGACCATGGGTAGTGCCACCGACTTGCGCGACGAAAGCTTGCGCCGCTTGCTGGTCAACAGCGTGTATTGGGGGTTGGCGATGGAAGTTCCGGTCAAAGCGGATGTGCAACTCGTCGGCGATTATCAACCTTCCGAGTATAGCTTCGGCGGTTACCGCAAAGGCGTGAGGCCCGAGGACCTCGCCCTGCCCGCCAGGACGAAGTGAGCACGAAGTTGGATAGCCTCAAGCAGCGCAAGGGGGCACTACTTTTGTCAAAAGCGGACTGGTGATCAATGGGCTGACACTCATTTGGATTATATGACAGTTGCCCGCCGTCGTAGTGAGCCAAAAGTAAGTGTTACCCAAGACGGAGTTGAAGGCGGGGTTTTGCGCCATAAGTGGTGTTACCCAGCGTTCTCCCATTTTGAGATCGAAGGAAGCCGTGGCGCGCTGGCTGGCCGTCCTCCTCCGTCCCGTTCTTGGGGTGCTTTGGTTTTACTCTGTAAAACGCTAACGTTTCAAGCGGAAAACAAACGCAGGGCTTCAATTTGTTTCTTCTGCCGCTCTATGTCCCGACTCAGTTGAAACGGATTGAGTCGCGCATGCTCCAACCGCAGTTGCGCTTTCTTTTCCTTCGTCACTTCCGACGACGCCAACACCCGCGTCAGCGGCGTTTGAGTGCCTCTATCGCGGAAAGAACGACGTGGAAGGTTGGACGCAAGCCCTCGAGAACGCCTTCGCCGATTCACGCTATTGCTTCGTTTGCATCTACAACTGGGAAAATGTTCGGGGAAACAAGATTGCCATGGAAGCGATCAGGCAAACCACGCTTCGCTCTCAATCTGAGATGAAATAGTTTTTGGCGCATTTGAGGAATTGAAGTGACTTACGGCTTTCTGTCATTCTCACCGAATGAAAATTAAATGTAGCAACCTGTTGGTCTCATTTGTGACCGCTTTGTTCTGCGATGCCATTTCAGCACAGGCCGATGCTGCAAGTGATATTGTCTTTCGGGAAGGGTTGTCTATCCGCTCTGTTGCTCGCTCAGGCCGAAACGCTTTTCGTACGGACCCGATTGAGGCGCAAATAGTCAGCGGCCAGTGGAAGCCGCCTTCGTCTGGCGATGTGGTCATTGGGATCGGAGGGTCGAATCGCATCTGGCAAGCCGCCTACACAGATGTTGATGGCAATTTCACGAATGCACCATCTCCGGCTTCAACCAATCGAATGCGTGGCGGCGGGGGGTATCTGTATGTTCCATTCATTGCTGAGACAACCGGCGTAAAAATTCTCGAAGCCGCCGGGCAGGATGCGATGTACGTGAACAGCGAGCCACGAGTTGGGGATCCTTACGGCGATGGAATCCTCCAACTGCCCGTTCAACTTCACTCAGGACGAAATGATTTTCTCTTTCAGTTTTCCCGTGGGAAAGTCCGTGCAAAGCTCATCACTCCCAGATCGCCGGTCATGCTCAACATGCGAGACATGACTTTGCCTGACGTGATTCGAGGCGATAAATCTGAAACGTGGGGCGCAGTGGTTGTCGTCAACGCTACGACCAATTTCCTCGATGATCTTTCACTCGAGGCTTCTTGCGGCAACGGAAAATCCCTTCAGACTGATCTGCCCCAAATACCTCCCCTGACTTCGCGTAAAGTTCCGTTCCGGATTCAGCCACAAGAAATAGCCAACACCAATGTTGTTCCGCTGAGACTAGAATTGGCACATCGCAGATCCACCAAGGGCAGAAAACTCGATTCCCAGATTGCGTCGATGCGTCTGCGAAAACCCGATGAACACTACAAACAAACTTTCCGCAGCGACATTGATGACAGCATCCAGTACTACGGAATTGCCCCAGCGCTCCCGCTCTCGAAAGACAAGCCCGCCCGCGCGCTGTTTCTCGCGACTCACGGTGCTGCGGTTCAAGCCATGGGCATGGCCGGTTCTTACGCCCCAAAAACCTGGGGGACGGTCGTCGCGCCGACAAATCGCCGGCCTTACGGTTTTGACTGGGAGGATTGGGGACGACACGACGCGATGGAAGTTCTCGCCATCGCCCAGGCGCGTTTCAAAACAGATCCGCATCAAACTTATCTCACAGGTCACTCGATGGGTGGACACGGCGCGTGGCAGCTCGGTGTGACTTTCCCGGATCGCTTTGCCGCGATTGCGCCGAGTGCCGGATGGATCAGTTTCTGGTCGTATGCTGGCTCAGATAGCCGCAAAACTTCCGACGCTTTACAACAACTCATCCAACGCGCTTCCACTCCCGGCGACACGCTTGCGCTCTCAAGCAACTATCTCCACCAAGGCATCTACATCCTTCACGGCGACGCAGATGACAACGTGCCCGTGACAGAGGCCCGAACGATGCGCGAGCATTTGACTCCGTTTCATCGCGACTTCACCTATCACGAACAACCTGGTGCGGGACACTGGTGGGGCAGGCCCTGCGTGGATTGGCCTCCCATCTTCGACATGTTTGCGCGCCACAAAATTCCCGATGATGAAAGTGTTGCCGACATAAACTTCTCAACAGCGAACCCCGGGATCTCTTCTTCGTCGCACTGGGTTTCTATCGAAGCTCAACAGCATGCCCTCGCGAAAAGCGTCGTGGTCATTCATTTCGATGCAGACCGGCGGCAATTTTCAGGCTCAACTGAAAACGTCGCTCGACTTGGATTGAAACTGAGCCATGTCAAACCCGGCGGAATCATCTCTGTCGAACTCGACGGTCAGAAGTTTGAAAATCTCGATCGACCTGACAAAGAGCAAAAAGTTTGGTTCGAGCGCGCCGCGAATAAATGGTTCTTGAGCGGTCCTGCATCTTTATCTCAAAAAGGCCCGCACCGCTATGGACCATTCAAGGAAGCTTTTGGCAATCGGATGCAGTTTGTTTATGCGACCCAAGGCAGTGCAGAGGAAAACGCTTGGGCTTACGCCAAGGCGCGTTTCGACGCTGAGACTTGGTGGTATCGCGGCAATGGAGCGGTGGATGTCATTCCTGACGTGCAGTTCAACGCAGCCAAGGAAAAAGATCGCGGCGTGGTTCTTTACGGCAATGCTGACAATAACGCTGCTTGGGCATTGCTACTCGGGCAAAGCCCCGTTCAAGTGCGGCGGGGTGCTGTGCGAATCGGAGACCGCGAGCAACGCGGCGAAAACCTAGCCTGCCTTTTCTGTCGTCCGCGTCCCGGCAGCGACATTGCATCGGTCGCAGTCATCAGCGGCTCTGGCATTATCGGACTAAAACTGACTGACCGCGTGCCATATTTCATGGCAGGTGTGGCGTATCCCGACTGCACCGTGTTCGGGCCGGAAACGTTGAGTAACGGCTACGAAGGCGTGCGCGTCGCTGGTTACTTCGGCAACGATTGGAGTGTAGAGAAAGGCGAGTTCGCGTGGCGCGAATAAAACCTTAAGTTATTTCGGGTTGAACTGAATCCAATCCAAATTCAAGAAATTTGTCTGACTAGAATTCTTGAAAACCACAACAAGGTCGCACCGCTGATCGATTGGCTTGAGCACCGCTGTGACTTCCTGCCACGACTTCGTATCGCCTGTCGCCTTGACGTCAACGCTTGCGAGTATATCGCCAGTGGGAGACCCATTATGCAATTCGATAGTGCCACCCGACTTCGCAGAAGAAACGCGGAATGCGACAGTTCCGACATCAACCAGATTTAGCGATGCGAAACGTGCGGAATTTCCGTGCAAGTGGGCGCGCAGGTATTTTTTACCACTGGCATGGCCTGCACCTTGTTCCGTCGTACCGATTAAGTCTCTGCTCTCTTCGGCTTCAATTCGACGACCGCGTAATTTAAGGGTGCTATTACCCACCAACGGTCCAGCCGGTGTGCGACCTGCATCGGTATAACTCGCTTCGAGAACACCAATACGATTAGCCTGATCTTCAGGTGCTGTAATCTTACCAACAATGCCGCGCGTCATGTCCATTCCAGCTTTGCCGGGTTCTAGTGCAAAAATCCATCTCACCATCATCTGAACTTGGTCGACCGTAAGCTGCTCGTGAGCGAGCATCGGCGCTTCACCCCAAACACGACTCGACCCTTTGATGACCCGCTGAACACTGACGTCAACCGCACCTGGTTGATCACGATATTTATTCGCGATGTCAACCAATGCAGGTCCAACAATTTTCTGATTCACGGCGTGGCAGTTGAAACAATCGCTTTGCCGCATCATGGCAAGCGCTGGCGCAATGGTTTCTTCATTTTCGGCTTCTTTCGCCCACTTTGCGCTCACGAACGCTCGGGCTTCCATCAGCTCTTCGTAATTCACTGAACTGCCATCTTCGAGATCCTCGACGATAAGCTTGTAGGCAACAGATTTACCCGGCGTGAAGAAGTCGCCATCCTGTGGCGAGAGAAATCTAACCGTCGGCGGGGTATTTCCGACAAGTAACGGAAGCGTGGCTTTTGAAATACCGCCCCGCCCATCGCTCACGTTCAACTCGACAGTGTAGCTTCCTGGTTGGTCCAGGGTGAGTTGAGGATTTGCATTGGTGGAAATAATCTTATTTGCTGGATGCAATCGCCATTCGTAACTCAATGCATCGCCTTCGTAATCCTTCGAGCCATGACTTGAGAACGAAACGGTCAACGGTTCACGACCTGAGTTCGGAGTAGCGCTTGCAACGGCAACTGGCGCGATGTTTCCACGCTGATAGGAGATCTTAAGCAATTTGGAATCTGGATTCGCACCCCACGTCTCGCCGTAATCAATCATGTAGAGACAACCATCAGGTCCGAAGTGACTATCCTCGGGTCGCCGGATGACGAATGCACCAGCTTTTTGCGCTTCCAGGATTTTGTTCTTTTCGTTCACCACCGCGACCGCAGAACTGAACGGTTCGATGCGGACCAGCTTGGAGTTCTTATCGAGTCTCGCCCATTTCATGAACGGTCGCTGCCAATCATAGAACAAAAGGCAGTTGTCGTATTGTTCAGGAAACCCACCGGTCTTGGCGAACTCTGGCCGGTAATGAAATACTGGCCCAGCACACGCGGTGCGACCACCTTCGCCAAGTTCAGGCCATTGAGGTGATTTTCCGTAGGGCCAATAAATGAAAGCGGGTTGAGCCGGTGGCAAGACTTTCGAGCCAGTGTTGTTCGGGCTGTTGTTGACGGGACGGTTCGGATCAAACATTTCGCCAAGCTCCTTAGTAGCGAAGTTGTATTTGGCATAGGGATAATTGCTCCCGACAAAATAAGGCCAACCAAAGTTTCCGGCTCGGCGCGCTTGATTGATCTCATCGTAACCTCGAGAACCGCGCGGCGAATCTCCGCCAGCATCGGGCCCGACGTCTCCCCAATAAACAAAACCGGATTTCTGATCCACGCTTATGCGCCATGGATTGCGACAGCCCATCACAAATATTTCCGGGCGACCTTTTGATCCATTGCGATGAAAAAGATTTCCTTTGGGCACAGTGTAGCCGCCTTCCTTCGTGGGCCGGATACGGAGAATTTTCCCACGCAAATCGTGCGTGTTTGAAGAACTCTTTTGAGCATCCCACGGATTGCGGTCGGGGCGCTCATCCATCGGCCCTCTCGAATCGGAATCGCCAAAAGGATGTGTATTGTCGCCAGTGGAGATGAACATATTCCCGTCCGGCCCGAAATCGACTGAACCTGCGTGATGGCAGCATTCGCGCCGTTGCTCGCCAAATTCGAGCATCACTTTTTCACTGGCAAAATCGAGCACGTCACCTCTCATCACGAAGCGGCTAAGACGTTGCCCTGTGTAGTTGGTGGGCGAGTAAAAGAGATAAATCCAATTGTTCTTGGCAAAATCAGGATCTAATGCGAATCCAAGCAAACCATTTTCCTGCTCCGAAAACGTTGGTATGACGGCCGCCTGGACGACAGATTTTGTGTCCGGCTTCCATATCTTTAACGGGCCTTTCAATTCGTTGTAGAAGATGCGGCCATCCGGCGCGAGTTTGAGTTGAAGCGGCTGAGCCATCCCGACGGCTAGCACCTCTACTTTGAATCGAAAATCTTGAACTGGTTCGACGGCTGAAAGCTGAGTTGTAGTCCCGAAAAGAACTGCGTAGATAAAACTCCGCACGCTGATAAATTTCATTGGGGTAATCCTAGAAAAGCTCGACGAAATATCACGCCTGAATTTCAAAACCTTTGCGCCTAGGACGGCTCAAGAGACCGTTCGCCTGATCGTCTCCGATGAAAACCTCCTTCTTAGGATCCCACCGCAACTTTCGCTTTAGCAGCATTGCAATGTTTGACAGGTGACATGAGGTGAGGTGCCGATGGTGACTGAACACATCTGACACCGGTTCTTTACGCGCCTTGACGCAAGAAAAAAAGTTTTCCATGTGTCCGCGGATTGGCATCCCCTTGTAAAGCTTTGTGCGCTCCTCTTTCAGCCATTGGTAATCGCTGTCAGTCAAAGCCTCAATGATCGTCCCAGTCAACTTGCCGCGATTCACAAATATCTCGCCCTTATCGCCCTTGAACGTGATCCCATTGCCGGGACCTTCACGCACGGTGATCGTCACTCCACCCTCAAACGCGAGCTTGGTGCTAAATTTGGTGGCGGTGTTGTATCCATTGACGAGTTTTTGCTTGCCGGCAAAAAATGCGATCGGATCAAAGTCCGCCGGGATGTTCGGAAAGTTACCCGAGCCTTCAATTTCGATTGGACCGGTCTGTTCCAATCCAAGCCCCCATTGCGCGATGTCCACGTGATGCGCGCCCCAATCAGTAAGTTTTCCGCCAGAGTACTCCAGCCACCAACGAAACTGTCCATGGCAACGCTTCTCCGTATAGTCAATCTTCGGTGCTTGACCGAGCCACATGTCCCAATCCAAAGCGCTTGGCGAAGTCATCGGCTCGAAAGGTCCGCCACTTGGCGCGCCGCCGATTGAACAAGTCGCGGAAAGATTTTTACCCAAGCGCCCACTGCGTACTAATGCAACAGCGTTGAGGAATTTGTTATCACTGCGCTGTTGCGTGCCGACTTGAAACACGCGACCCGTTTTCTTGACTGCTTTGCAGATCAACTTCCCTTCGTCAATTGTAAGCGTCAGCGGCTTTTCACAATACACGTCGCGCCCAGTTTGCATTGCCGCAATGGCAATCGCCGCATGCCAGTGATCCGGCGTGCCGATGATGACTGCATCAATATCCTTTCGTTCGAGAAGCTTCCGGTAATCGGAGTATATCGCGCAACGCCCCTCATACTTGGCCGCAAATCCCTCCGCGTGTCCTCTGTCAACATCGCAGCAAGCCACCATATTGCCGATAGCACCAGCGGCGTGGCCAATCCCAGAACCGCGCGCACCTACTCCGATACAGGCGATATTCAACTTGTCATTCTTGGCCTCCTCACCGCGCGCCGAAGTACCAGTCCAAATGAACGGGGCGGCGACTGCCGCAGTTGTGAGCAATGTGGCGGACCTCAAAAAATCTCGTCGGCTTTGGGCAGTGGTCTGGTTGATCATAAAATGAGCTTGCGCGCAATTATTCCCGTCTTGTGAATAATTTTAGAATTTTTTTCGAACCGTTGCCGCATTCAAATATTACCTGACTCGTCTGGGTGTCCGACTCATAAAAGCGTCCCGCAATCAAAGCCTTTGGCAATTGGAATCGACTCATTCAACTTGCCGTAACATTGGACCGTTTGGCTATACCCCGAACGTGGTATGCCAATTCGTTTTGAACTCGTTGACTTAAATTCTTGATCATATTTAATGAGCGAATGAATCTTGGAACAGTTTTGACGTTAATCGCATTCCGTACCACTGCAGTGGTGGCATTGTTTATCGCTCTGAATATATTTTCAGTTAACTCCCTTGCCAAAACTCCAAAGCTGACAGAATCAACACGGCCCAATTTTGTCATCATATTTGTCGACGACCTGGGTTATGGCGACATCGGGCCGTTTGGCTGTAAAAGTAATCGCACTCCAAATTTGGATCGCATGGCGCGGGAAGGAATGAAGCTTACAAGCTTTTATGCTGCGCCCGTCTGCACGCCTTCGCGGGCGCAGGTTCTCACTGGTTGTTATGCCAAACGCGTCTCGCTTCCCGGCGTTTTAGGCCCAATGAATAGCACCGGCATCAGTTCCGAGGAACACACGATTGGCGAGCTGCTGAAGCAACAGGGTTACGCCACGATGGCCATCGGAAAATGGCACGTCGGCGATCACCTAAATTTTCTCCCCACACGCCATGGCTTCGATCATTACTTCGGACTTCCTTACTCGAATGATATGGGGCCGGAGGATGCCCAACTCGGAAAAGGAAATCGCCCGCCCCTGCCCTTGGTGCGCGACGAAACTGTCATAGAAACGATCACCCCAAAGAAACAAGACAAACTTACCCAACGTTACACAGAGGAGGCGGTGAAGTTCATTCGTAAGCAAAAAAAGAATCCATTCTTCCTCTACATGCCGCATACGGCGGTTCACACGCCGATTCATCCCGGTGACAAGTTCCGAAAGAAAAATGCCAATCCGTTCAGCGCTTGGGTTGAGGAATTGGATTGGAGCGTAGGTCGCTTGCTCGACACATTACAGGAACAAAAAATCGACAGAAATACACTCGTTATCTTCACCAGCGACAATGGTCCCTGGCTCCCAAAAGGCACGAATGCCGGCACCGCTTATCCGTTGCGTGGCGGCAAAGGCAGCACTTGGGAAGGCGGCGTACGAGTGCCGACTTTGGCTTGGTGGCCCGGAAAAATCCCATCAGGCAGCACTTGCGATGCGGTATCCGCCAACTTTGACTTCTTACCGACTTGCGTTGAACTGGCGGGCGGAAAAATTCCCACTGATCGCAAAATTGATGGAAAAAACATTTCACCACTATTGTTCGGACAGACGAAAGCTTCACCGCATGATGCGCATTTCTATTTCAGTGGTAACAAACTTCAAGCGATCCGTTCGGGCCCGTGGAAATTGAAATTCGCAGGACTCGGAAATGGCAAACCGAACGAGGAAACGATTCCCCCACAGATGCTCTTCAATCTCGACGCAGAGATTGGCGAACAGACAGACGTGTCCGCAAAACATCCTGAAGTGGTGGAGCGACTTCAAAAACTCATCGCAGAGATGGATCTCGATCTTGGCGTCACCAATGCAGGCCCCGGCATCAGACCAGCGGGACGCGTTGAAAACCCCACTGGCCTTTGGCTTCCGGGCAAATCGCCAAAAACTGCTCCCAAACTTTGATAACGACTCTTGTCTCCTAAATTTTTTTACATGAAAAAAACAAACCCATCTCGCCGGGATTTCCTAAAATCCTCTGCGCTTGTCGGATTGGGTGCGTCGCTCGCGGCCACCCACGGCTGTGCCACGACCAACGAGATCGGCAGCGTTCTATCCAAGAACCTGATTGTTCCACCAAGGCTGCTCGGGCAAAAGCCAGTTCACGACCTGACTACCCAACCGCTGGAAAAGATTCGCGTTGCCGTCATCGGACTCAGCCGCGGCATGGCGCATGTCAACGCTGCTCTTAACATCGACTTCGCCGAAGTCGTGGCAGTTTGCGACAAACGGGATGACCGCTCAACGCGCGCAGCCAACGCTGTTGAAAAGAAAACCGGCAAGCGTCCCGCTGTTTACAGCGGTAACGAAACCGTCTGGGAGAAAATGGTCGAGCGCGCCGACATTGACGTCATTTACATTGCCACGCCGTGGGAATGGCACGTGCCGATGTGCCTGCGTTCGATGGAACATGGCAAACACGCTTTTGTGGAAGTATCTGCGGCCGTCACGCTGGAAGAATGTTGGAATCTTGTGAACACGAGCGAACGCACCCAGCGTCATTGCGTGATGCTTGAGAATTGTTGCTACGGCGAGAATGAACTGTTCGTACTCAACATGGCGCGTGAAGGTGTGTTCGGCGAACTGACCCATGCCGAGTGCGCGTACCTCCACGAGTTGCGAGGGGTGTTGTTCAGCCTGGGTTCAGAGGGCGATTGGCGACGCGAATACCACAAGTCTCATAACGGCAATCTCTATCCTACGCACGGATTGGGACCGGTCGCGCAATACCTAGGCATCGGCCGGGGCGATCAGTTCAAATTTTTGGTTTCTATGAGTTCCCCCGAGAAGTCTCTGACCAAGGTGCTCAATGAAAAAAAGCCGAACGGTGGCCGTCATACAGGCGAGAAATACGTCTGCGGCGATATGAACACCTCTATCATCAAGACCGAACTGGGTCGCACCATCATGATCCAGCACGATGTCGTCACTCCACGACCCTACAGTCGTATCAACGGATTGAACGGCACGGATGGGAGTTTCTTTGATTATCCAGCACGGCTTGCTACTGCGTATCCCAAAAGGTATGGCCTGAGCGCTGGCAATTCGCACGACTGGCTAAATGAAAAAGACATGGCGATCATGCGCGAAAAATTCACGCATCCACTCTGGAAGAAACTCGAGACCCAAGCTGCGGGTACAGGCCATGGCGGAATGGATTTCATCGTGAACTGGCGTCACCTCGATTGCATCCGCCAAGGCATCACGCCGGATAGCGTGGTTTACGACGCTGCCAGTTGGAGTTCCATTCTCGAACTGACCACGCGCTCGGTGGCAAGCGGCAGCATGCCCGTCACCGTCCCTGACTTCACGCGCGGTCTTTGGAAAACCATGAAACCGCTTGGCATCGCCGGGTGATCAAGACAAAGCCACTGCCGTTTTTGCTCATTGTCTTTGTTGAGCGAATTGGCTCGTGTCTGATCACTAACGCTTTGCGTTAACGGCAGCAGCAGCATCCTCGCGTTTCACTAACGCTCCAAGCATGTTGGTCGCCTGCGCAGGGCGATAGACTTGATGGCAATCGATACAACTCGCAGTCATATTTGAGAATGCCTTCAACATTCCAGCGTTGTTGGTTAAACGAGCCTGTGTGGTCAACGCCATGACTTCGTCCTGATACTTCCACGTCTTATCATAAAAGCCTTGGACGCTAAGCTTCATCCACAAGTTGGATTTGGTCATTGCCATCAACTTCGACGCATTGGTGATGACCATTTCCGGACGTTCCAAGGTGATGCCCTCGATGACGTTTTGTGAATAAACCAACTTCTGCCGCATGAAAGCCTGCATGGTTGTGACTTCTTGTCCATGTAGCGAACCAGCCAACAAACCTGAGACGACTGCCGCCACTCCCAAGCATACGATTTTGTGTTTTTTCATAAGTTCCTTTCGTTACTTCAGCCAATGTTCGAACAGCTTGAAAAATCGCCATTCAATGCAGACCTAAGACGATTATCACAGCCGATCACTCACCAGTTATGACGAAGGCGACGACGATGCACCTATTCGTTTCTTGGCAGTTACAAGCTCTTTCTTGGCAACCCAGCCTGACAAGACGCAGAGTTCAAGTATTTGCAACGAAACTATTACTTATCGGAGAAACAAAACGGCTCGGAAAGATTTCTCTTTCCGAGCCGTTTAGATTGGAAAATCAGATCTGTTACCAACTCACTTCGCCTTGGGTTGCTCCAAGCCGAGCGCCCATTTGATACCTCCGAGGATATGAGTTTGGAAGGTTTGACTGACCTTCACCAGATTGGCGCGATTCTTAATCTCTGGATCGACATCCCAAACATCTTCACGATGACCCAGCGAAGTATAGAACACTTTTCCCTTGCCGTAATCTTTGGACCACGACACAGGATAATGCCCGGGAGTCTTGTCGTTCGGATGTTTGTCCAGCGAGAGCAAATCGTTAACTTTTGAGGCATCGTAACTCTTGAACAAGTAAATCTCCTCCTGTGATATGACCCAACTCTTGCCGATCTTTTGTGTCGAAGGATGCGCGGGGTCAACATTCATACATTCAACACCGGCTTGTGCGCCATGTGTCCGGAATTCTCCGCCAAGCATGTCGATGAACTCAGGCCATCCATGGAACGTATCACTGCACGAATGCATTCCCATAAACGCACCGCCCGACTTGATCCAGTTCAGGAAAGCCTCCTTGTCTGGAATTGGCAAATCACCCGTGGTGTTAGCGAAGATGACGCCATCGTAGTTTTTCAGCGATTCAGCACTCAGTTTGGACAATGCTTGCTTAAGTGCTGCCGTCCACTTTGTTTCCGCAATCGCATAGGCAGCCTGGTCTGTTTTGAATTTTTCTTCGGCAACCTTGAAAGCTTGCTTCTCAGCCTCCGAGGCGTCGTCTTTCAACGCCTTGGGTTGTTGCGGTCCGTTAGGTTTTCCGGCAGGTTGACGGACATACTCCACCGTGAACGCGCCGCTCTGTTCTGCCAACTGACCGAGAACTTTTTCGGCGGTGGCGATAGAGCTATGGCGGAAACCCGTAGTCGTTGTAACGACTAACACCTTCTTTGCAGCTTCGGCCGCGAACATTGTTGAGGCGGTTTGAGCCGCAATTGCGATGACGGCGAGTGATGTAATTAATTTCTTAAGCATGATAATTGATTTTAAATTTTAGCAAATTTGGTCCACTTGGAACTCGACTTGGCTGATTTGACGACCGTTTCAATGAACGCCATGCCTTCCACACCATCATCAATGGTTGGGAAGTCATAGTCCTTTTTGAGTTTGCGTCCTGAGACTTCGTCGGCAATAGCCGTCGCCGCCGCTATATAGACGTTCGCAAACGCTTCGATAAATGCTTCTGGATGACCGAACGGTGTACGACTAAACGCCTGTGCTACTGGAGTCAGGTAACTGTTGCCACGGCGATAAATGGATCGCGGTTTGTTGACTTCCTTCACGATTAGTTCATTCGGATCTTCCTGATGCCATTCGAGTGAACTCTTGGTGCCGTAAACCCGGATGTTGAGATTGTTCTCGTCGCCATTGGAAACCTGTGACGCGTAGAGAATGCCTTTTGCGCCCCCCTTGTAGCGGATCAAACAGTTGCCGTCGTCATCCAGCGGGCGGCCCGGAATAAACGTAGAAAGTTCTGCAACGAGAGAGTCGATTTCAAGGCCAGTGATGTAGCGGGCGAGATTTTCCGCATGAGTGCCGATGTCGGCCATGCAATTGGAAATACCAGCCACATTCGGATCCATCCGCCAGTTTGAAATCTTGCTTCCGCCTTTGCCTCCTAACGCAGTGATTGCATAGCCCTGCGGATACTCGACCACAACTTTCATGATCTTACCGATCTTCCCAGATCGGACCATCTCGCGAGCTTCCTTCACCATCGGATAACCGGTGTAGTTGTGAGTCAGTGCGAACACCTTGCCACTCTTCTTGACAATAGTGCGCAGCTTTTTTGCCTCATCCAAAGTGAACGCGAGCGGTTTGTCACAGATCACATTGAAGCCGGCCTCAATGAAACATTTTGCGATGGCGTAGTGTGTGTTGTTCCGCGTGACGATGCTAACGAAGTCCACGCGTTGGTCTGCCGGAAGCGCGGCTTCCTTCGCAACCATTTCCTGATAGGTGGAATAGACGCGGGACGGATTGATGAACAGATCAGCGCCGGAGGCTTTTGATTTTTCTGGATCAGCCGAAAAACATCCTGCTACGAGATCGATCTTGCCGTCCAATGCCGCGGCCATGCGATGAACGGTGCCGATAAAAGCGCCGCGTCCGCCGCCGATCATACCCATGCGAAGTTTACGTTTTAGATTCATATTTGGTTTTTAACGCTAAATTGTGTTTTCTATCGATGTTTGTGTAGAGATAGCCGGTTAGCAATTCACGGGGCGTCCAGTGCGAGCAGAAGCGTAGGCGGCATCAATGATCTTCATCAACTTGAGCGCTTGATCCGGAGTGTTGAGCGGCGCGGCACGGCGTTCCAATGTATGGATGAAATTCGCAGCCGACGCGGTGCGCCCCATGGTTTCGTCCTTCGGCACGACGATTGAGCGGTTCACAGACCGCCCGTTTTCCTGGACATAAAGCTCGCAAGTATCGAGGCAAGTCTCATCAAGTCCATCGCTGCCAAATAAACGTTGCACTAACCCGCCAGCTTTCGTGCCCTGAAAAGTCACCGAGACTTCCTCGCGTTTCACCATTTCTGCCCACGAGATTTGCAGAGAGATGACCTGGCCAGTCTTGAAACGCACAAAGCCATGGCACGCACTTTCGACATCGGTCACACCTTTGGCCACATCTGGAATGCCCCAAGGCCCTTTGAAATCTTTGTTGGTGATGAAATCGTTGAAGGTCTGAGCTGCAACGTAATCAGGCTCGGGATAACCCATGAAATAAAGCCCGAGGTCGAGCATATGCAACAAGTCGATCAAGGGCCCGCCACCCGACATCGCCTTGTTGGTGAACCAGCCGCCGATGCCGGGAATGCCTGTGCGACGAATCCATTTTGCCTGTGCTGAATTGATGCGCCCTACTTGACCGGACTTCACGTATTCCATCATCGCGACCGCTTCAGGTCGCGCACGATTGTTGAAGTTGAACATCAATGTCTTCTTTGCCTTGGTCGCTGCGGCGATCATGGTGCTGACATCGCGGGCGTTGGTTGCTGGCGGTTTTTCGCAGAATACGTGACGCCCGGCTTTTAAAGCTTGGATCGCAAGCGCTGCATGAAACTTGTTCGGCACGATGATCGAGACGGCGTTCATCTCTTTGCACTCTTTTAACATCTTGGCGACGTCACCAAAAACATTGGGAATGCCTTCACGTGCCGCTGCTTTGCCCGCTGCCTCTTGGTTCACATCGCACAACGCGACGATCTCCGCGCCCGCCGATTTGAATCCCGCCGCATGGTAACGCAACATGCCGCCTGCACCGATAATCCCGATTTTAGTTTTCATCGTAGTCGTATTTCCCGCTGTTAAGCCTATTAGGCTCGCCATCCGGCTTGCCTGATTGTGAACTGCAAAACCCGGCAGATTTCAAACCGGATTCGCAGGATTGCTCGACGTTTAATACAAATCTTGATTCATCCCGGCAAACTATTTTCTGCCATACCTCGGTTGAGGTATGTGATGGCAACAGCAGGTTTGTTAGATTCTT
>CAMCWI010000066.1 GCA_945882065.1 Akkermansia muciniphila | reverse complement strand
GTGGCAACGTGAAGCAGAACTTTGCGCCCTTGCCCGGCTCGCTCTCCACCCACACACGCCCGCCGTGGCTTTGAACGATGTGTTTGACGATGGACAAGCCCAGCCCTGTTCCGCCCTGATCTCGCGAGCGCGCCTTGTCCACGCGATAAAATCTCTCAAACACGCGCTCAAGCGATTCCGTTGGCAAGCCCGGCCCGTTGTCCTGCACAAACATCTCCACCATCCCATCACTCAATCGCGCGCCCACCACCACGCGACTATCGTTGCCGCCGTATTTCACGGCGTTATCCACGAGATTCGTCAGCACCTGTTCGAGACGACGCTGATCGGCACGCGCGGTCAACCCCTCTGATTCATCCACGAGCGTCACGGCTCTTGCCGCCGCTCGTGTGCGGAAATCATCAAAGACTTTTTCCACGGACGCACGCACCGGCACGGGTTGCAGATTCAACATAACCCGACCTGACTCGATCTCCGAGATGGTGAGCAAATCCTCGATGAGCAGCTTCAGCCGCTCAACATTGCGCTCGATGGTCTGGAGGAAACGCGTCGCCACTTCGGGATCATCCTTTGCACCGCCAAGCAACGTCTCGGTATAACCTTTGATGTGCGAAAGCGGCGTGCGAAGTTCGTGGCTCACATTGGCTACAAACTCCTGACGCGTACGTTCAAGCTGTTTGATTTGCGTGATATCGTGAACCACCAGTATCGTCCCAAGTCTTCGCTGATCCGAACTGATGACGGACGCGGCATTGATCTTGAACCACCGCTCCTTGTCGCCCGGCATCTGAATCTCCTGATCCTCCACTCGCTGTTCGCGCCCCGCCCGCTCGACGATAGCCGCGATCTCGTGCGACCTCACCGCCTCCAGTAAAATTTTCCCGCGCAACATTCCCACCGTGCTGAACATTTCTGCGAACCCCTGATTCGCAAACTGCACGCGCCCCGTTTCATCCAATACCAAAACGCCTTCGATCATGCTGTCGAACAACGCATCCTGCCGCGCCACAGCTTCACCGACAATCGAACGACCATTGTTCTCACGCTCTGAATCTTTCGCCCGCCACGCCTCCCGTTCACGCCCCAACTTCGTCCTCCACCAGAGGTGGAGCGCGACGAGCGCGATGGCAAGGGTTAGGGCAAGCAAAGAACTATTCATGTATCTCTGTTTTGAAAGTTGTTATTTCTCCACCGTCACATCCCCGCCGATGACGCGTTCCAATCTTCCGTGTTCCGTGCGCAGCAGCAAAGCACCGTCTTCATCCAGTGATTCAGCCCGACCACGCAATCGCCGTTCGCCCATGCCCACAGTCACTTGCTTGCCGATGGTGGTGCAATGCTCTTCCCACTCGTCTGCCAGTGCAGGAAATTTCCCGGCGCAGATTCTTGCGTAATCACGATCCAACTCGCGCAGAATCTCCGTAGCCAGTTCCGCTCGTTGAATCGGCTTACCTGATTCGATGCGCAACGATGTTGCGATCTTCCGTAACTCGGCAGGAAATTCAGTCGCAGTCAGATTTACGTCCACGCCAATGCCAAGGATGATGTGTTTCACGCGATCCACCTCCGCGCTTAGTTCGGTGAGAATGCCCACGACTTTCTTGCCACTGATCAGAATATCATTCGGCCATTTGATCTCAGGTTTCAGACCCGTGACGGAATGGATCGCACGCCAGACCGCAGCGGCGGCGGCAACGGTGAGTTGAGTGGTTTCTTGCGGACGCAGGTTTGGGCGCAGCAGGATTGAGAACCAAAGTCCCTTGCGCGTGGGCGAAGTCCAGACGCGGCCAAGTCGCCCACGACCTTTCGTCTGTGATTCAGCAAAGACAACCACGCCTTCCTTCACGCCATCGCGCGCGAGTTTTTCCACCACATCGTTCGTGGAAGTGGTCTGCTCGAACACGCGGATGTCGCGCCCGATGACTTTGGTTTTGCCCAAACGCGCGAGCAGATCGTCTGCGTGCAACACATCCGGCGTGCTGATGAGTTTGTAGCCCAGCACGGGGCTGGCCTCGATCTCGTAACCGACTTTGCGAAGCTCCTCCACACGCGCCCAAATCGCAGCCCGCGTGAGGCCGAGTCGTTTGGAAAGTTCCGCGCCGCACACGCCGCCGTTCTCCGCCGCGCGGAGAGCCATGAGTATTTGCGTGTCAGTCGTCACGCACGAAATGGTAGGGACGCTGCGCTGCGCCGTCCAGCGTGGCGTGTGACAACATCTTGTCGAAGTGATTCCATCCTTTGCGTCTTTGCGTCTTTGCGCTAAAACCTTCGCCCAATGTTTGAACTTTTGAAAACCGACGCGCACTCGAAGGCGCGATTGGGCAAATTGACCACAGCACATGGCGTGGTGGACACGCCGGTGTTCATGTCTGTGGGCACGCAAGGCAGCGTGAAGGCACTCGATCCACGCGAACTGCGCGAGATGGGCACACAGATCATTCTCGGCAACACGTATCATCTCAACATCCGCCCCGGCATGGACATCATCCGCGCAGCCGGCGGGCTGCACAAATTCATCAATTGGGATTTGCCCATCCTCACGGACAGCGGCGGATTCCAGGTGTTCAGCCTCGCAAAAATTCGCAAGGTCAAGACGCATGGCGTCGAATTTCGCTCGCATGTGGATGGTTCACTATTGTTTCTTGGGCCGAAGGAAGCGATGGAAATTCAACGCACACTCGGCTCGGACATCGCGATGGTGTTCGACGAATGTCCCGCGCACGACGCACCCGCAAAGGAACAACGTCTCGCCGTCGAACGCACGATCCGCTGGGCACGGGAATGTCGGGAGCAACCGCGCGCAGAGGGACAATTGGTGTTCGGCATCTGTCAGGGCGGGAGCAATCCTGCGCTGCGCGAGGAATGTGCGAAGGCGCTCGTGGCGATGGAGTTTGATGGCTACGCCATCGGCGGAGTGAGCGTGGGTGAACCGGAGCCTGAAATGATGAAGGCCGTGGAACTGGCTGAACCGTTTCTGCCCGCGCACAAGGCGCGGTACGCGATGGGACTCGGCACTCCGGCGCAGATGGTGGAGTTGATCGCTCGCGGCGTGGACATGTTTGATTGCGTGCTACCCACGCGCGTGGCGCGCAACGGCACGGCCTACACGCGCAAGGGCGCGATCGGTATCAAGGGCGCGACTTATAAGACAGACTTCGGGCCGATCGAGGCGGGCTGCGATTGTTTTGCCTGTCGTCATTTCACCCGCGCGTATCTGCGGCACTTGTTGCGCGTGAATGAAATCCTCGGCCTGCGGATGTTGAGCGTTCACAACTCGCACATGTATGTGAAGCTGATGGCGGACGTGCGCACGGCGATTGCGGCGGGGACGTTCTCGGAGTTTCGCCGCGAGTTCATCGCGGGGTTTGTGCCGTCGCAGAGAATTTTATCTGCGCGGGCTGCGGCGAGTTTGGAGCGGTGAAATCTATTTTGTTTGCAGTTTTTTTTGCGGCTTAATCAACAGCACCAACACCACGGAGACCAACGCGATCGCAGCGAACGTGCCGAAGATCAAGTTCAGCGGGACATTGCGATCCCGCAACGCGCCAAAGCCGACGTCAGCAAATCCGCCAAAGCTGATGCTGACGAGATTCATGATCCCGTAACCCGTCGCGCGTAGCTTGGGCCGCACGATCTGCGAAAGGATGGGCATGTTGTTGCCGTCGAAAAATCCCCAACCGATGCCGAACAACACAAGCGACGCGATGGCGAGTGAAAGTGAATTCAAGTTCGGCGCATTCCCCACTCCAAACAACGCCGGGATGATGAGTGCCATGCCGATGGCGCTGACGTAAATCCGACCACGATCCGTCCGGCGCATCCATTTGTCAGCCAACCAGCCGCCGAAGAATGCAGCCACGATTGCCGCCGCCTGCCAATACAACGTCGCCGAAACACCCGCGCGACCTTGGCTGAGATTGAATTGCTCCTGCAAAATCACCGGCATCCAATCACGCACGACCCAACCCGCTATCGCCGGCAGCGTGAAATACATCACGAGCAAAATGAATGATTTGTTCGTGAACAGTTCACACAGGGCGGAAGCGACGCGCGGTTTGCTTTCGACTTCGGTAGCCGTCATTTGTTTTGGCGCATCCCGCAACACCATCAGCAACACCGGCGCGTAGAGGATTCCCACCAGTCCCGTCACGTTGAACATCCAACGCCAACCCAGCGCAGGCGCGTCTGCCACGTAGCCCGTGAAGCCACCGAGAATCACGCCGCAGTAAATTCCCATCTGATGAAGCCCCGTCGCGCGCGACCGCGTGTTGCCGATGTGATAATCAGAAACCAACGCCAGCGCCGCCGGGATATAGAACGCCTCACTGATTCCCATCAACGTCCGCGTCCACAACAGCCCATCGTAAGTCGTCACATGCCCGGTCGCCCAAGTGATCGCTGACCACGCAAACAGACTCCCGCAGATCGTGTACTTGCGACCAAAGCGATCCGCGATGTAGCCGCCGACGGGACTGAGAAAAGCATAAACCCATTTGAACTGACCGAGCATCTGTCCCCACGCCTTGTCCGAGGTGATTCCCGACACGTCGCCCATCACGGAAGCCTTCATCGCGGCGATCATCTGGCGATCCAGATAATTCAGCAACGCCACCGGCACAAGTAGCCCAACGACAATCCACGCGTAGCGGCTGACAGATTTTTCCTGATTCATGTGCGGTCAGATTAAGCGAATCCCCAGAGTGAGGACAATCAGACAGTCTGAAAGGGGTTTGACTGGAAGTGGTAATCAGTTGCTAACGCACGGCTGTGTCGTAGACCAGTCGCTGCAGCGTGGCAACGAGTGGGTTTTGGAAAACATCCATGCGTATCTCCTTCAGAAGTGCTGCGGCTGGTCGAGGACGACACAGCCGCAGCTCCGCCAAATTCGTGACCGCCACTTCGGGTCGCACCCATCTGAACCGAGGAGATTCGATCGAGAACCCGATAGGAGAAATGCAGAGCCGCAACCAAAGCAGATTGAATAAGAAAACCATGAAACCATGAATGCTCGCTTCTGTTCCTAGTTTTTTGTCTTCCTTAGAAAACCTCGTCGGAACTCAACAACGTTGGGTGATAGCACTGCAAAGGCCACAAAGAAACGCAGATAGTGAACCCGGCAGTCATGGCACAACGATGTCGCACACGCTCCCAAGTTGTTCAACAAATCAGCAGCAGCCGAGGCGACTGCCCTGGAAAAGTTGCAGGAGCGCGATGGATGCAAGGCGGCACGGGACAACCGGGCCATTCCGTAGCGATGCGCCATAGATTTCCCACGCCAAAGGAAAAAGGTCGCGCGCCCTGTGCAGCGGTATAGTGGAGGTCGTAACAATTATCTTTCAGGAACTCACGGAACTCATCGCCATCTTCGCCGCCAAAAAGTTTGAGCAGTTCAGCGCGGGTCGCGGGAATGTCCGCGCGACGCTGCGCGTCTTCGTTGCACAATCCTTCGCTCGCCGCTCCATGATACGTGCAAAGATAAGTGTCGGCCTCCACCGGCGCGCTGTCTGCGTGGAAGGAATAAACGTCGGTGGGCACGACCTCTGGGTCTTCGTCGCGGGGATAACCCAGAAAACAATTGAGAACCGGTGCCGCGCCATGCTCCCGCAACAGGTGCTGATCTTCGAGCAGAACCTTGATGGCCGCGCGACCCACCGCACTCACCGTCAGTGCCAGCAATTGCGCTTCGTCAATCGGCGTGACCCCCTCGCTAACGCCGAGCCGTTGCACGACTTCGCCAAAATCACCGGGCAACGTGCGCTCCCAGCACAGCGCGTTGACGCCGTCGGCGAAAGGTGTGCCGACCAACTCCTGAAAACTACTCACCCGTTTGATGCGGGAGTAAGCGGGCGGCAGGTTGAGTGGAATCATGCGCGTCCAGAGGCTACAGGGAAACTGCGCCAAGCAAAAGTTCGTGTTGCACGAAGGTAGGGCGCGTCACTCCGTGCTCGCCGTCGTCTATTTGACCAAGCTCGGCGCGCACGGAGTGACGCGCCCTACCATTATTCGCCGGATGATCCCGATCCGATATGTGCCGCCTGCAACACATCTCGTCCGACTCGTGCCATGGTAGAACTTTTCCCATTCTTCCAGCCAGTGAGCACGGAGGAGGCTTCGGTGAATTTTTTCTCCATGTCTTGCACCCTGACGAAGTGCTCGGTGGCGGATTGTCTGGCTTCGTCGCGCTCCTGCTCGGTGCGTGCCAGCCGCTCATTAAGCGGTTCGATATTGCGACGGAGCGTCGTGAACTCCGTCTCCCATTGTAGTTTGGTCTGTCTATGAGACTCAGTTTGCGCGCTCAGTTGAACAAGTAATTCCTGCTCACGCTGTTTGGCTTTGGCCAACAACGCCTCTTCCTTCTGCAACATTTCCTGGCGCAGTTGGTCTTCCAGTTCGCGGAGCGCACGTTGACCAGCCTCGGCTGACTCCAACTCGCGGCGACGACGAGCGTGCTCGGCGTGACTCTGTAATTCGGCTTGGCGAGTTTCAAACTCCGCCTGAAGCTGCTGCTCGCGCTGACGGAATTTGATCTGGATAATCTCTTCCTTCTGTTGCGTCTCCTGACCCAAGCGGGTTTCGGTGGCGCGAACGCGTGCCTCGGTCTGACGTGCCCATTCCTCCTCGCGACCCCGCAATTCCACATCCCACCGATTTTGCAATTCGGCTTCGCGATCTGCGGACTTGTTGGTCAATTCCTGTTCGCGTTGCTTGAGCTTGGTCTGGAATTCCAGTTCCTTCTGCTGCGCCTCCTGCCCCAAAATGGCTTCCGTTGCGCGGACACGTGATTCGGTCTGGCGCGCTGCTTCTTCCTCGCGGACTCGCAGATCAGAGTCCTGCCGATTCTGTAATTCGATTTCCCGTGCGACAGCCTTGGCACTCAATTCCTGTTCGCGCTGCTTGAGCTTTGTCTGGAACTCCAGCTCCTGCTGCTGCAACTCCTGCTTCAATCGCGCATCGGCCTCGCGCGATTGCGCGTCGAACTGGCGTTCCGCCTCCGATTCCACACGTCGCAACTCCTGCGCAGCCTGCGTCTGCAATTGTTGCTCCCGCTGTTTGATCGTGGTTTGAACAGCCTCCTCCCGCCGCTGCGCGTCTTGTTTCCAACGCGCGTCCACCTCGCGGACTCGCACTTCCAACTGGCGTTCAAGCTCGGCCTCGCGTTTGCGCGCGTCCTCAACAACCCGGCTCTTTTCTTCCATCAGCTGGGTTTCAAATCCGAGCGACAACTCCTGCTCGCGCTGTTTTAACTGGTGTTCAAAATCTTCCTCGCGCTGACGCAGGGTCTTCGCAGATTCCAATTGCTGACGCTCAAAACGATTCTTCTCCTGACGGGCGACCTTCTCGATTTCGCGGGTGGCAGACTCCTTGGCTTGCGACAACTCGTTGGACAGTGATTCGGTCTGCTGCTGCAACTGAGATACCGCAGCATCACGGACACTCACGGCTTCCTTCACGTCATACTCCAACCTCGCCGTTGTTTCCTGCGCCGCCAATTCGGCATTACTCGCCTGACGGCGCGCTTGGATGATCTGCGTTTTGCAATCCTCGGTCACTTCCTGCAATTTCTTCTGCTGCTCCTGCATCATCGCCGCGCGTTCCGATTCATTAGCAGCGCGATGGTCGTCCAATTCCTTGCTGATCTGTGTCACGCGGTCCGACCATGCGTTTTGTCGCAACTGAACCTGTCGTTCGATCTCCGACTTTTGGAAATCACGCAGTGCGTCTTTCTCAACCACCGCGCGGCTCAACGAATCCGCCAGTCCACCAAACTTGGCGACCCACTCCTCTTCCTTCTGCTTTAACTGCTCATCGTGTGCGGCAGCAACAGCAGCCACGGCTTCGCGGGCGGCCTGCAACTCGACTTCTTTCCCTGCGAGTGCTTGTTCCGCGTCGGCTTTCGCGACAGCCAGCGCCCTGTCACGCACAGCAACCTGCGCGGACACTTCCTTCGCCATGCGTTCCGCGCGCAAAATCTTTAGACGACCGGCACGTTTGTAGAGCCAGTGCAAGCGGCGACCCAAAAAGCCGAGACGGTGCGGGGCACGTTGCTGCTGTTCTTCACGGTGAAAAAGCGTTGAGAAACCGACCTCAACCATCAGCGTCGGCAGGAAAGCGACGATGAAAGCCAGGAACGGATAGACCCAGATGCGCACCATGCTGATCTGGTCGGTGAGCAAGTCGCCGCGCTCCTTGGAGCTGGCCTTGATGGACAAGGGACGCTCACCAAATAAAATACCGCGCACGATTTCCACCGTGGTGGCGATGCGGTGTACCTGCGTGATTCTGATGGCGGCCTCACGCGCCTCGTAAAATCCATCCGCCTTCTTGCGACAGGCATCCACTTCCGCGCGTAATCCGTCCACCTTCTGGACGGCCAACGCCAATTCCGCATCAATCTGCTTCTCTTCCGCCTTCCACTCGCTGGCAAACGCGGCTTGAGCGGCCAGCAATTCTTCGCGCTTGCGGTCGCTTTCATCACGCTTCGTGAGGGAGCGACGATCAAAATCACCACGCACCCGGCGGGCATCTTCTCCTACTTGAGCCGTGGCATCTCGCCGCTTGTTGTTCACCGCGAGCAATTCGGCTTCTTTGGCTTTAATCTGCGCATCTACCTCCAGAAACAAAGTCGGTTTGAGGATCGTGTTGGATTCGCGCTCAGGTGCCACTCCGGGATCAACAGGCTGTCCCATCAACTGACGCATCACAAAGCTGGCTCTGGCGTAATCCGCTTTTTCCTTTTCATAAGTCGTTTTCTTATTCGTGTATTCAGCCAATTTCGTTTTATAGGCATTCTCGATACGAGCCTCCTCTGCATTCCATTTGGTCGCGCCAGGCAATTCGGTTTCGCGACGCGCCCGCAAGTCGGCAATGGATTTGGTGAGCTGTTCGGTGTCCGCGTTAAACTGTTTGATGAGGTTGGCCTGCCGAGCTTCCACCTCGGACAATTCCTTCTTCTGATAATCCGTCAAGGAAATGGCGTCGGTGCGCGCCTCGTCATTGCGTTTGAGTGCTTCTTCAAGCTCGGCCTTGGACTTGGCTTTCTTCGCCGTCAACTCCGCGAGCTTGTGTTCGCGGTCGGCTTTCTTCTGTTCGATGGCCGCCAACTCCCCGTTCAGTTGAGAAATCTTAGTGTCCTCTGCGGTGGCTTTTTCCAACACCTGCGCCGCCGGAGCCATGGCAGCACCCATCTCATACACCGCCATGTCCTTCACCAATTGGAACGTCAGCACACAGATCAGTGGCAGCCCCATCCAAAGCATCATTGTCTTTTGCATTCCGGTCCGAGAGGCAGTCCAGATAGCCAACGGCAACTTGAGTAATTCCACCGCTAGGATGGTTGCGCCGATCGGGCCGATGCCAAAAAATGTCACGCCCATGCCCTGTGGCAGACAGACCACCTGCTGATATTTCCAACCGGTCGCCAGGATGACGAATTCCACCACCGTCGCCATGACGAGCAACGGCAATGTTAAGTACGAGATGCGTTTGCTTTTCAACCGTTGCCAAGGGGAAAGACCGATGTCCTGCGCGGCTGCGGAACGGGCAGCACCCTGTGCATCAGTTGAGTTGAGATGTTTCATAAATGAACTTTGCAAATCCGGCCTTCAGCCTCGAGACGAACGCGCATGGAATTGTTCCAATACGCACCTCCCGGAGTGCGGGCTATCACTGTGGCCCTCCTAAGACCACGCGCCGACTTTCGCAGCTTGCGTGCCGGAGTTGCTGACTTGAGGGGAGATGGGTTGAGGAAAGTGAACAAAAGCCGTGCGGGAGTCCTAAAACTAAACAGCGCGCCGACGCATCAGTCGGGATGTCCGGTCAAATCTCGGACGGACACGGACAAGTCAGGGCAGTGGCGTCAAGAATCCAGACGGGGCAGGGTGTGATTGAAGCTGCCGGGCAGCGAATGGGTTCTTAATCCGAAGATTAAGACTAAGACCGTTTAGTTTTCCAAGCTTCATACTTGACCCTGCCTGTGGATTTGGTTGCATTGTAGCCTAATGAAAAAAGAATTTTTTCTCTTGTTGGCTGGTGCGGCTATTGGTCTCACCGGATGTGTCGGAACTGTCACTGAACAAAAGGCGGGCGGCGTGCCGGTGTTCCGCGATCGTATCGAAGGCCGCTATGAGCGTCCGATCGCCCAGGTATTCGATGCGTCGAAGCGCGCGCTGAACGCCTTTGGTAATATCAGTGCCGAGGGTTCGTTGCATACGAGTTCAAACCAAGTTCGCACCATCCAAGGCTACGTGAATCAAAACACCATCTATATGCGCGTCGAAGCGGTGACGCCCACGGTCACTTCTGTGATCGTGCAGGTGCGCTCCAAGTGGGGTGGCACAGACATCCAGGCTGCGCACGATCTTGAGAAGCGTGTCGCGCTGGAATTGACGAACTAAACTCTGGCAGTAAAGTTTCAAGGCCGGGCGAACTCGCCCGGCCTTTTTTGTTTTCAACGCCGACAGGGATTTTAACCCGGCGGATTCAAGTGGCGCGCAGCCTGTCGGACTTAGGTGGTGAAATATTTTTGAGAATAGATTGAACAAAAGAGTGGGAAAATGGATGCAACCCTGCATGGCTGCACGTTTTGTTAATGTGGATCGGGCGACGCCGATGTTTCTGCCCATG
The DNA here is from genome assembly GCA_945882065.1 of Akkermansia muciniphila. Classification (GTDB taxonomy): domain Bacteria; phylum Verrucomicrobiota; class Verrucomicrobiia; order Limisphaerales; family JADLHS01; genus JADLHS01. The sequence goes on along the minus strand of CAMCWI010000066.1, from coordinate 6,195 downwards.
CAACTTGCGCGAGCGGCTGAAAATCAGCTAAGACTGTCGCATCTCACATGCCTTGGATTTCAGTCCACAGCGGTTTCAAGTCCACATCTTCGAGTGCCTGAGCTTTGAGTTCTGCGGGTTTCCGCAACTTCATCGCGTGATGCAACCAATCCCGCGCTGTCGCCAACTCCCCCAACTGACACTCATAGCAGGCGAGGTTGTAGGGAATGGTGTCATCCTTGGGGAATCGTTTCAGAGCGGGTTGCAATAAATCGCGCGCTTCGCTCGTCCGCTTTAACTCATGCAACGCGTACGATCTGTGTATCCACCCGAATACATTTTTCGGCGCGAGTTTGATGATGTTCCCAGCGATGCCAACACATTCCTCCCACGATTTTAATTGAGCTGCGATGCTCCAACGTAATCCCAAGACTTCCAACCGCTCCTGCTCTCCCGAAGAAACAAGATTCAATTCGGCCAAGGCCTCGTGGTAATTGCCCAGTTCGAGCCAGCCTTCGGCGGCACTCAAATGATGCGTGTCCGGCGGTTGCAACTTTGACTTCATGCCGGTTCTGGATGTTGCCACGGCGCGCGGTAGGGTCGGCGCAATCGCTGCGTGGCATCGGCATCTCCCAAGACAATGCGTTGCCTTGGGTCGTAGATCATCGGACGCCCGGTATCCATCGCGATGTTCGCAAGGATGCAACTCGCCGTGGAGATGTGCCCTTCCTCAATGTCCGCCACAGGGCGACTGCGCTTTTCGATGGCCGCAAGAAAATCAATCATGTGATGGCGCGTCGCGGAGGCGGCGTTCAACTCAATATCTTTTTCCGTGCGTTCTTCAGGAAATTGGTCGCGCTCAAACACGCAGTCGAAGTGAATCGCCTTGGCTTTGCTATCGTGAGGAATAAAGTCTGCGCGCATCGTGCTCAGCTTGAGCGTGCCCTTCTCACCATAGATGAACAGCGCCCACGGATAATCCGCATCCGTCGCCTTGCCCCATGTGCGATGTTGCCAGACGGCGTTCAATCCCTCGAACTCGAACGTCGCAGTCTGCGTGTCGGCAATGTTCGACTTGCCATCCTTCTGCACATAGATGCCGCCCGCTGAAGTGATGCGTCTAGGCCAACCCAAGCCGAGCATCCAGCGCGCGGTGTCGAGCATGTGAACGCACATGTCGCCCATGATGCCGTTGCCGTATTCGCGGAACGTTCGCCACCAACGCCGATGCGGCAGGCCGTCGTATGGACGCAGCGGCGCAGGGCCGGACCACAGGTCGTAATCGAGAAAGTCCGGCACGGGTTGAACCTGTGGGTTGTCATTCGCTCGCATGGGGTAGTAACAACACAGCTCGACGTGGCCGATTTTCCCCAGCAATCCGCCTTCGATGATCTGCTTCTTCGCATCAATGATGTGCGGTGTGCTTTTGCGCTGCGTGCCAATCTGCACCACACGCTTGAGTTTGCGCGCCATATCGAGCATCGCCTCGCCTTCGATCACATCCACGCTGATCGGCTTCTGGCAATAAACATCCGCGCCCGCTTCCATCGCCGCAATCGCATGGAGCGCGTGCCAGTGATCCGGCGACCCTACGAGCACGATGTCGAGCTCGTTCTCTTTGAGCATCACGCGATAGTCCCCGTACCCTTTGGGCGATTTCTTTGACTTCTGCCGCTGACTCGCAATCTCCACCGCACCCGCCAGCATCCGCTTGTCCACGTCGCAAATTGAAACGACATCTACTGGCGCAACCTGAATCAACCGCCACAGATCGCTTTTGCCATACCAACCCGAACCGATCAATCCTACGCGCTTGGGTTTGCCGTTGACCAAGTCAATGGCACTCGCGCCAAGCGACGGAAATGCAGCCATCGCAGCAAATGCAGATGCAGACTGGAGAAAGCGACGGCGACTGATGTTGAAACTCCCGCCGTCCGTCGAATGGGCGATTTTGGAATTCATGCGGATAGTGGAGTCAACACAGAGTTGGAGTTCAAGCTTTAGCTTGCTCCCATCCGCAGCGCAGGAGCACCACATAATTCCACTTCGGCGTTCGGGTTAAATCACGCCGCCAGCTTTCGCAGTCGCAACGCGACTTTCACGCCCTTCTTGGCAGGATGACGCATGGCGTGACGGATCATCCACTTCCGTTCCGCAGATGCGCCTGTCAGCCACCGTTCGCAAATCTCAAACGCGAGCGCGGGATGATCTTTCGCAATGTCGCCGATGTGATTTGCCACGCTGCGACGCACGTATAAATCCACGTCGTCCTTGAGCGCTTCGAGGATTGGCAACACCGGCGTCGGGTCTGCAACGAACGCCGGGATACGCATCGCCCACGGCAGACGCGGACGCGCGCCTTCGGAACAAAGCCGTCTCACATGCGGATCGGCATCGCGCGTCCACTCCATCAACCGCGCCAGCGTGCGCTCCGGCCACTGGATGAGAAATGGTCGCATGGAAAACTCCGCGCTGAACCGCCGCGTCAGTTCGTATTGCGCCTTCATTGAAACCTCGAACGGATCGTGCCCGCCGTTTCCTTTCGCATCCAACCCGTAAGCCGCCACGAAACTCACATGCGGCAGATAGAAGAAGACAGCCAGCCCAAGATCATCCGTCTGCGACATCGGCGGCGTGAGCGAGCGGATCAAAATGTTGATCGCGTCCTCATAGCGCGCGGGCAGATGTTCGCGCAAGACGCTGGCTAGGTGTTTCCCCCGTTGCAAAATCGCCAGCGGCTTCAACCCATCCAGTGCCGCGCGCTGGAACGATTCTCCATCGAACTTTGGAAACACCAGCGAGATGTTATGCGCCAGACATTCGATGGCGGCGCGATCCAACAAGTCGCCAAGCGAACTACCTTTCTGGATCGAGTGTGGCGCGGTTGGCAGATACGCCTTGGAGCGAGACGCTGATTTCGCAACGATGGTTTTTGAGGAGGCAACAGTCTTTGTCATGACAACGCCGCGAAGTTACCCAATAAACGGAACTGATGAAAGCCCGCCCTCCATTCGCAGGGCTACGGCGCGGGGTGACAACGCCTCACTTTGGTTGTTTTGGAAACCGCTCTGGATGCCAAAACTTGGAGTTCATCGGAAAACCTAAAACATCCAGTTCAGGTTCAACCTTCGGAACTTTGGGCCAGGTGAAGTGACAATCCTGACAGTAGTATTCGCGCGGCATGACGTGCAGAGTCATCAAGAGCATCTGGCAGAGTGCTGGCGTCAAAAATTTTCTTGTGACCTGCGGAAACTCAATCCGCGAGGAGTGGCAATCTGGACATCGCACCGCCGCACGTAGGAGGCCGGTCGCCTTCTCCCATTCACTCATCATTCGACGCGCCCGGAGATAATCGTGTTGTGGCACGTCCACATGAATGGCCGCCAACGGCTCGGACATGAACCAGAAGCGTTCCAGCTTTGATTCATCGTGTATGACCGCGTTCACACCGGCTTGCCGGAATTGCCCAATCAATAGTTCCGCCGGTGTCAGTTCATTGAATGTCGCAATAGGGATAGTTTTCATGATAAACCCTACGCCCCGCGAATGATTTGGCAAGTCGCGCAACCCTGCAAATTTTGCGTGCGACTTGTTGCCGTGTCTCCAACAAATCACCTCAACAACGCGCTCGCAATCCAGAGCATCGGAGATTGTCCATGCTCATCCCCTCCACAGGGTGACCATCAAACCGGGTTAAGCCCAACCATGTCCGCAGCCACACTTGCAGCCTGGCTTGGACTAGAGATATCAGACCCAACCGATGTCTTGAGCGACTTCACATAATCTTTGATGAAATACTCTGACCAGTTGAGCTTTCGCAATTCAGCTTCCAAATCGCAATCACGGGAATAAATCTGTGTTTCCGGCGTAAGCCCCAAAAGTTTTGGATACCAGTTGGGAGGATAGTGGCTTGCCAAGTAAGCTTTAGCATCGGTGAATGCTCGACCACCAGCTTGAGAGATCGCTGTGACAAACGATTCATACTCTGTCGCAGACATCATCCAACCGCGATAGAGAACTTCGGATGCGGGAGCAAATGCTGGTGCTGGACGGAATGCACCACCTTGGAAGTCCTCCAAAGAAAACAGTCAAACCTGAAAGCCAGCAGCCCGGACAGCCGCCACTTCGTCAGCATACTGCTCGTCTGGTTTCCTGACTGACAGCGGGCTGCTTGGATACAGCAACTGAACAGCCATGTAATTATTTCTCCGCCGTGACGTTTACTTCAATCGGCGACTGCGCACCCTGCGCGAATTCATCCACGTATTTCTTCCACGCGGCGGCATCGGTGATTTGTCCAGCCTTGTCCCAGCAGAAGCCCGCCCAATAAGTCGTCCAAAGTTCTGAAGCCTTGGCGAGGATGAGATGATTCAACTTGTCCTCGCTTTGCTTCTCGAAAGTCTTCGGATCAACGATGACCGCAAGTCCTTGGTTGCCCGCGTTCTTCTCCACCTTTTCCCACTTCAACAACCAGCCGCGCTCGGCGTTCGCCTCGACTTGTTCACCGCCGGTTTTCTTCAAGCCGATGCCAGTAATCAGCTTTTGCGCCTGACCGGGGCGAGTAAACTGGCCATAGAAGCTCTGGAAGCGATCCAGTTGCGAACCGGCATCGAGCGTGATGCGTTTCACTTCGCTCACGCTGATGTTGTCCACCTGGAACGGTGCATATTCCAGCTCGAACATCACGCGGATCGGGCCATTGGCCAGCACGCGGGAGTTGACGAAGTTGCGCGACGTCCAGAGTCGGTCGGCGGCCCAAAGTCCATTGCCACCGCAACCGCGCGATGGGCCGGCGGAATAATAGTCTGCGCCATCACCGTGGTCGGTGTGGTAATCGTCGCTCAGGTACCAGTCGTTGACGACCATGCGCGGCGTGCGTTTGGACCAGATGTCAATCGTGCTGCTAGTGAGCGGTTCGCCATTCCAGGTTTCCAATGCCTTGCCGTAGGTGCGATGCGCGATGCGATCATTCTCCCAGACGAAATCGTCGAAGCGTTCGCGATTGAATCGTCCAAACGCCTTGAACTGTTCGCGCTTGAACACCTGCTTTGCGCCGACTGTCACGGTGAACGTTTTGGTTTCGTTCGCGGCGAAGTCAGCTTGGAAGATGACGATGTCTGCCTTGCGATACGCGTCGCCGTCCGTGTCCACGGCTTGAGCGAGCAGTTCCTTGCCGGTGGAATCCTTGACGTGAACGGTGTTGAGTTCTTTCGCATCAAGCGGCGCAAGTTGAGCGGCGGACAACTCAATCGTCTGGCTGGCGCGAGCGAGCGGCAGTTTGTTGACGGCGGTGACGGTGAGTTGAGTTGCAGCTAAGGCCAGCGGCGACAATGCCAAGAGTGTTGCGACAGGAAGAACGCAGATAATTCGTTTCGTGGTGTGCATGATGTTGCAAGAATAAGGAGGTGAGTTTGCCGCAGCCAGAAGAATGATCGGACTGCGCGACCTGCGGGTGAACGCGCTTCGGCGCAAGTCCACACGTCACCAGATTTTTTTCATGGGCCATGCTTGAATCGTCTTCGCATTGGCGTTGTCGCCTTCGGCGCGAATTTCCAATACGGCATTGGCCTCCAGCGGCGCAATGGTCTTGGTGATGCACACCGTTTCATTGGCAAAAACTTCCAACACGGAGCGATCAATAAAGATTCGCAGCGTCAACTTCCGCTCGCCCTTGGCCAAGGTCAGCGGCGCTTTGGCATCCAACACCTGCAACTCCAAGCCGTTGAAATTGATCACCACCTGGACGTCTTTGTTCCCGCTCTTGATCCCAAAACGAACGCCGCTGGCAGACTACAAATCAATCTCCGCTTCGATTTCCAGCGTGTTCGTGGCCGGAAGTGGGAACGCTTTACGTTCGCCCTCCATCCGCACATTCCGCCAAGCCACCCGCTCGCCGCGCAGCCTGTTCAACTGCGGCGCGGGGTTTTGTCGCAGTTGGGGCCGCGAGAAGGGCCCGTATGGCCTCGACCTCTTCACGCAGATCAAATCCGTCATCATCAACTTTACCTGATCCCACAGCGAAATCAGGTCTAAGAGCCTGTCTGAAAATTGGGAGTAGTGCTGCGGTTTGGGATTTTGGATTTGGCCGAGGCGGAACAGGCGGAGCATCCCCGGAGCGGGCTGTGACGCCTGTGACAGCGAAGGCCAAATCCAAAAGACCTGCCGCCCGGAGGGTTTTCGCGTCAATAGCCGTCTGGCTTCGTTGCTCCTCAGTCG
>CAMCWI010000065.1 GCA_945882065.1 Akkermansia muciniphila | reverse complement strand
CATGCGCCCCCTGTTATTGCACGCATCGTCACCTGCAAAGAATCCTTCGCATCGGCGGGTGTTTCATATAGAGTATGCGGCAACCGAGCTGCCCAATGGGTTGAAATGGTCAGAACGCAGCTTGGTGAGTCCGGTCCGGAAAGAACAATTATGATCCAAAGCCCCAGAACCAGTCCGCGCAGTGAATTCATGGCGCAGGAAAACTTGCGCGTTCAACAGTCGCCCACGTTGAAGGAAAAGTTTCCCAAGCTGAAGACGTTGACCGTGGAACTCAGCCATTACGATCCTACAGGCGTCTCTCGCAGCAGTCAGGTGAAGCAGACCGTCAACGTGGCGTTCGCCAAGTCCGTGTTCCGCGTGGCGTGTCACAATCAGGAATGTGTGCGTGGCGATTTTGATCTCAGCCCAAAACTGGCCGCTGCCGTGGCGAAAAAGAAGCCGAGCATTGTTGGCGAGATGTGCTGCCAGGGTTGGCGCAATCGCGCGACGATTGATATCGAGCCGTGCAAAAACATCCTTCGCTACAAGCTGACGCTGGGTTACTGAGCGTGGTGGCAGGGCGCGTCACTCCGTGCGCGCCGTTCTTCGCCAGCCAGACGGCGTCGCGCAGGGAGTGACGCGCCCACCCGCGCAGTTCGTTTTTCGAAAACCATTCTGTTTTCAAAATCCGTTCGAGTTTCATTCCCGCCTTCGCTACGGTTTTCGTCATGGAAACGAAACTGAATTCTTCCCCGATTGATCCTCGCGTTCGCATCGGCCATGTGCATCTGAAGGTGGCTGATCTGGAGCGCTCGCTGAAGTTCTACTGCGGCGTGTTGGGCTTCGAGTTGATGCAGCGTTTCGGTTCGCAGGCGGCGTTCATTTCAGCAGGCGGTTACCATCATCACATCGGGTTGAACACATGGGAGAGCAGGGGAGGTTCGCCACCGCCGCCCGGCACGACGGGGTTGTTTCACGTCGCAATTTTATATCCCACACGTCCGTTGCTGGCCGATGCGCTGAGGCGACTGGTCGCCGCCGATATCGACCTCGACGGCGCGGCGGATCACGGCGTGAGCGAGGCTCTCTATCTGCGCGATCCGGATGGCAACGGGGTGGAGCTTTATTGGGATTGCCCGCAGCCCGACTGGCCGCGCACATCGGGTGGGGAAATTGCGATGTTCACGCAGGCGTTGGATTTGAATGGGTTGATGACTGCCAAGGAATGAGGACTGATTCCGGCTTTATCCAAAAATTTCGCGCAATTTCTTCTGACGGAAATCAAAAATAGTTTCCACATCGTGCCGCACGAACAATCGTTCGATGATGCGTCCGCCCAACACCGCATAACGCACCGAGTCGCGGCAGAGCGTGCCGCCGTCGCACGCCTCGAACGTGTGTTCGTGTATCCACTGGCGATACGGCCCGCGCCGTTGCTCGTCCACGAAACGAAACGGTGGTTGCCACACCGTGATCTCACTGCGCCAACGCAGCGGAATCGCTCGCACACGCAGCTTGTAATCAATCAACGTGCCGACACGCATCTCGATGGGTTTCGGTGTGACGATGGAAAAACTCATCCAGTTCGGCGTGATGGCTTCGAGGTTCGATGCGTCGGCAAAGAACGGAAATATTTCTTCCAATGGACGCGGCAGCCGGATTTCTCGTTCTAGTGTGAAAATAGTCATGGCGTTGATGGTGTGGCTGGCTGATGTGCTCCACCGCGATGACGGCTGATGACGCGGAGGAAGCGGGCGCGGTTGTAACGCAGCGCGAGGATACAGGGAAAATTCACTGTGAGAGCGGCGGCGGCGTTGACCAGCACGCCCCACCATGGATTCCAGATGCAGAACAGTGGCAGCGTGAGTAGCGCGAGCCAGTGAACAAATTCGCCACGCCACGTCTCGCGGAGAAAGCGTTCGAGGAATTCAGGCGAAGCGGTTTGCAAGTTCGCCTTCGCAAAGCCACCGCGAAACATGCGGGAGGCGTCAGGCAGCTTGTCTTTCCAACGTTTGATACCGAACGCGCGTTCGTAAAAATGCCCGTCGCGTTCCCAGTTCTTGGTTCGTGCGAAAAAGTTATGTGGGTCAAATCGTTCCGCCGCAAGTTGTGTGAACGACCACGCTAGTCCGAATTGAATGATCAACCACGCGATAATGTTCAGCGCGATGACCCACGCGATGGAGGGTTCAATCAGCACGGATTTGCCTGCCTTTCCAAGGCACAGTTTGTTTGCTGCGTGATCGAAGTACCGAGCGCGTGAACACGACGAAATAGAAAATCAACGGCACAGGATAGAATAATGCCGCGCTCCAATGAAACGTGCCGACGCAACGCAGCAGCCATGCGACTTGCGCGGCGCAGAGTGCGTAAGCTCCGAGCCAGAGCAGGGGGTGTCCGGCAAACGCCAGCCCGAGCGGCACAGTCATCAGCCCAATCATCCACGCGATCACGAGCAACAAAATAGGCAGCGGAGTTTGTCCTGCGCCTGAAGCAAAACCTTTGGTCCATCCATCCACTAGTTCGCCCAAGCCCTCTGGATACATGCGAAACGCGAACACGCCGCGTCCGCTCCGACAACGCAACGGCACGCCCAGCCCTCGCAACTGTTCCGCGAGCCAGAAATTTTCGAGGATACGACCTTTCACGGCTTCGTGTCCACCGACGCGCTGATAGGCGGTACGTTCGATGAGCATGAATTGTCCGAGCAAGCCGCGCGGCGAGAGATTATCTCCAAAGATCGTGAACGCCCCGGTGCCCGCGAGCATCACAAGGTTGAAGAAGGCGGAGAGTTGTTCGTAAGGCGCTTTGACGACGTGGTGCGGTGCGATGGACAACACGCCGCCGCCCGCATGTTTGAACTCAGCGAGGACGCGCTGCAAACCTTCATGATCGAAACATGTATCCGCATCAAGGAACAAAAGTAATTCACCCGTTGCCGCCTGCGCGCCTTGATGACACGCCCATGTTTTGCCACGCCAACCATCAGGCAGTGGCTGTGAAGAAATCACACGCGCCCCTTTTTGTTGCGCGATCTCGGCGGTGCGATCATTGGATGCATCGTCCACCACGATGATTTCGCGCGGGCGAATGGATTGTGCGGCGAGCGAGCGCAACAGCGTGGGAAGATTTTGTTCCTCGTTGCGCGCTGGGATGATGATGGAGAGTTGTTCGGCGCTGACGGATTGATTTGATTCATCACGACCGCAACGACGGATGCGACCAAGCACAACCCAGCCCGCAAACCAAAGCGCGAGCGTGACAGCGAGGAGAATCATGGTTTATCCCACGCCACGATTTTCTTGGCGACGTTCTGGCCGCAGAGCACAACCATCGGCATGCCGCCGCCGGGATTCACCGAGCCGCCGACGAAGAACAGGTTCGGGTAAAGCGTGCTCTGCTTCGGCGCTTTGAAGGCGAGATTTTTCCAGCGGTCGCTGACCACACCGTAGATTGAGCCTTTGTTCGAGTTGTATTGCGCGCGGATGTCGTGCGGCGTCCAGACGTGCTCAAACACGATGTGCTTACGCAAATCTTTCAGGCCCATCCGCTCCAGCTTGTCTAGGATGCGATCCTTGAGCTTGAAATAATCTTCGCGCGTGAGCGGGCGGTCTTCGCGGATGTGCGGGATGTGCGGGAGAATCTTCAGGCAATCACAGCCCGCTGGCGCGACGGTCGGATCGGTCTTGGACGCAGCGACGAGATAAATCGTCGGGTCATCGGGCAATTCGTATCGCTCGAAGACCTTGGCGAAATGTTCCTTCTGGTGGTCGCTGAAGAAAAAATTGTGATGCGCGAGCTGCGGATATTGGCAATCGAGGCCAAGTTCAATCACGAGGCCGGAACAGGTTGGTTCGAGTTTCTTCTCCAACGAAGCGATGAAGGTTTTGTCTTCGCGCAACAACTTCTCGTAGGCGGGAATCACTTCCATGTTCGACACGAGGATGTCGGCCGCGTGGAAAGTGCCATTCGCCACGAGGCCGGTGACTTGGCCGTTCTCGTGGCGCACTTCGCTGACTTCAGCGTTGAGATTCATTTTGATGCCGAGTTCTTCCATCAGGCGTTTTAAGCCGAGCGCGATGTTGTAAAGTCCGCCGTCCACATACCAGAGATCGTAGCGGAATTGGATCGTGGGCATGGCATTCATGAACGCCGGGGCGCGATACGCGGACGAGCCGACGTATTTGATGAAGAAGTCAAAGATGTCGCGGAAGTAACGGGTCTTGAGATGCGAGGCGACGCCTTGGTGCATTGAGCGGAAGAGATCGAATTGGAAAAACTTGAACAAGCCGTAGTGCTTCGCGAAACCTCGCCAGTTGTCCAAGCCCTGCTCGAAATAACCGTCGTTCGTCAGGTCGTAAAGATCGGCGGAGTATTTGAGGAAGCGTTCGATGTTCTCCGGCGGCTCGCCGACCTTGCGTGCTTCGGCGGCCATCTTGTCCGGCTCGGGATACAGATCGAGCGTGACGCCGTCCTCGAAAAAATTTCGCCAGTGAGGTCGCAGCGGACGGATGGAAAAATAATCGCTCATCTTCTTGCCACTTCGCTCAAACAAGCGCTCGAAGATGTGCGGCAGCGTGAGGATGGACGGCCCAAGGTCGAACGTGTAGCCCTGCTGTTTCAACACGTTCAGCTTGCCGCCGATCTTGTCGTTCTTCTCGAAGACCTCGACGTCGTAGCCCGATTGTTTCAGCGAGATGGCCGCAGACAATCCGCCCAACCCCGCGCCGATGACGATGACTTTTTTCTGACTCATGTGCTTATTTCTTATCCGCGACGCGCGTCAATCCAGCTTTTGCCAAATGATCGGCAGCATGTTCGGCCAGTGCTTTGCGGAAATATTCCGCCGCTTTCGCCTTCTGTCCGAGCAACTCGTAAGTCTGCCCGATGAACGTCAGACAACTACTGCGCCCCCAGCGCGGTTCAGGTGAATCGTTAGCACGCTTTGACTCGGTTTCAAAAAGTTTCTCTGCGGCGAGCAGTGTCGTGAGGGTTTCTTGCCACGCGGCGGGTTTGCTGGCTGTGTGAAATTGACACATGCCAAACAAGTAGCGCACGCGCGGGTTTTCTGCGCCCAGGGCGATTGCCAAGTCGCGATGTTTCACAACGCGCGGGCCAAACCACGCGCCGCGCAGGATGTTCTTTCCAATCTTCATGCCGTAAATCGTGCCGAGCAGCGCGTGGCTCTCGGCGTGTTTTTCATCGAGCTTCACGGCTTGAGTGAGCGCGTCAACAGCGGCACTCAGTGCTGCTTCGGCGGCGTCTTTGTTCGTGGAATTGCCGGGCGAGTTTTGCAATTGCAACATGCGATGAAACTGCGCCGCTCCCAGCCAATAGAAGTTGGTGACGGTGGCGGAGGTGTTCGTGCTGGCTTGGCCGAAAAGCTCTGCGGCCTTGCCGAAACGCGCGCCATCCCATGCTTGATATGCTGCGGTGAACTCCGCGACGCCCGCTACGGTCAGCTTGGTCACGGCATCATCTGCCCGCGCCAGCAGAGCGGAAAAACAAATCAGAATCGTAAAAAACCGAATCATCGCTTGACGAAGTATGAGACGGCGAGAGAGCTTTTACCAATCTGATTATGGATTTTGCCGCAACAGTACAACGTCATCGTACCTACTTTCAATCGGGCGCGACGCGTCCACTAGAGTTTCGCCGCGCTCAACTTGAAAAACTTTTGGACGCGCTGGAAAAGCACGAGGCGGCATTGCTGGCGGGTCTTCATGCTGATCTGCGTAAATCTGCTGAACAGGCATACGCGACTGAGATCGCGCTCGTGCAGGCGGAAATCCGCCACGCGCTTAAAAACCTGCGGCGTTGGACTGCACCCAAGCGAGGGCGCACGCCGTGGTTCGTCACGCCCGCGCGCGGGTGGGTGCAGCCAGAGCCGTTCGGCGTCTCGTTGATTTTCAGTCCGTGGAATTATCCGCTGCAACTGCTGTTCGCTCCACTAGTGAGTGCGATTGCGGCTGGCAACTGCGCTTTGCTCAAGCCTTCCGAACTCGCGACGCACACAGCAGATGCGATGGTGAAACTCATCCGGGAAAACTTTCCGGAGGAATATATTTCAATCGCCACGGGTGGCGTGGATGTGGCGGAAGCGTTGTTGCGCGAGCGGTTTGATAAAATATTTTTCACTGGCGGCACGCAGGCAGGTCGCGCGGTGATGATGGCAGCGGCGGGACACCTCACGCCAGTGACGCTCGAGCTCGGTGGGAAATGTCCCGCCATTGTCTGCGCTGATGCGCCGATTGAACTGGCGGCGCGGCGGATTGCATGGGGCAAGTTCATGAACGCCGGACAGACGTGTGTCGCGCCGGACTTCGTGTTGGTGGAGCGGAGCGCGCGCGCGGCGTTCGTGGCGGCGTTGCAGAAATCGTTGGGCGAATTTTACGGTAGCGAACCAAGTCAGAGCGTGGATTATGGTCGGATAGTGAACCGCAGGCACTTTGACCGCCTTGTGACTTATTTACTAGATGGAAAGATCGTTCACGGTGGGGCGTATGACGCGAAAGAATTGTATCTCTCTCCAACCATTCTGACGGATGTGTCACCGACTTCATCTGTCATGCAGGAAGAAATTTTCGGACCTATCCTACCAGTGCTGGAGTTCGACAAGCTGGGCGACGCGCTTGCATTGTTGCGTCCGCGGCCCACGCCGCTTGCGCTTTATCTCTTTACCCGAAGTCGCGCCACCGAAGAGGTTGTTTTGGCCGCGGCGCGATCCGGCGGTGTGTGTGTGAATGACGTCGTATCTCATATCGCAGGAACAGGCCTGCCATTCGGAGGGTTAGGTGAGAGCGGAATGGGCGCTTATCATGGGCTGACTGGTTTTCAGGCGTTCTCACATCTTAGAACTGTGATGCGGCGTGGACTTTGGTTGGACACTCCATTTCGTTATCCACCACAGAAGCTTACTTTGGGAGCACTCAAGCGTGCGATTAGACTGTTACTCAACAACTGAACTTGCCCGGCGTCTGAATTTCAGCTAACCAAAAGAGTGCCTAAACGAGTAATTATAGTGGGATCAGGACCGGGTGGTTTGGCGACTGCTTTGTTGCTGGCCAAATCCGGAGCAGAGGTCACGGTGTTAGAAAAGCAGTCACGTGTTGGCGGAAGGACATCCGCAATCGAAAGCGATGGTTACAGATTCGATCTTGGCCCGACGTTTTTTCTCTATCCACAAATTCTCCAAGAAATCTTTCAGTCGGTTGGTCGCGATTTGTTCAAAGAAGTACCGATGACGAGGCTCGACCCTCAGTACCGCCTTATTTTTGGTGCTGGTGGGGAGTTGAACGCGACGTCGGATGTCGAGCGGATGGTTTCGGAGATCGCCAAAATATCCCCCGTTGACGCGCCACAGTTCCGGCGATTTATGGCCGAGAGTCGCGTGAAGATGGAAAAGTTTGGCCCGTGTTTGCAAAGGCCATATCTTGGATGGACTAGCTTGATAAGTCTGCAGTTATTGACGGTGCTTCCTTTTCTCAAGCCGTGGAAATCCTTACACGCAGAGCTCGCGAGTTACTTCAGTGACCCGCGCCTGCAGCTTGCGTTCACATTTCAGTCCAAGTATCTCGGCATGTCGCCGTTTCAATGTCCAAGTTTGTTTTCCATCCTGTCGTTCCTCGAATACGAGCATGGCGTCTGGCATCCGACCGGAGGCTGCAACTCCATCACCAAGAACATGGCGCGCGTTGCAGAAGAACTCGGTGTGAAAATTCAGCTCAACACGGCTGTGGAGGAAATTTTATTCACCGGTCGCCGCGCTACCGGAGTGCGGACGGCAAAAGGTGAGATGCCCGCGGACGCCGTGGTGGTGAACGCGGATTTTGCGAACGCGATGTCCAAGCTCGTGCCGAACGGCCTGCGACGCCGCTGGAGCGACGCCAAGCTCGCGAAGAAAGATTATTCATGTTCGACCTTCATGCTGTATCTCGGTGTGGAAGGAAAGTTCGACAACCTCGCGCACCACAACATTTACGTGGCGAAAGATTATCGCCGCAACCTCGACGAGATTGAGATTCAGCATGTGTTGTCAGAGGAGCCGTCGTTCTACGTCGAGAATCCGAGCCGTACCGATTCCACAATGGCACCGCCCGGTCACAGTGCGCTTTACGTCTTGCTGCCGGTGACGCATCAGCATCCGAATGTGGATTGGAAGAAGGAACGCGCGCGGTATCGCGACTTGGCCTTGAGACAATTGACGAAGATCGGGCTGCCAGCAGACATCGAGAAGCGTATCCGGTTCGAGCGCGTGATCACGCCAGCAGATTGGGAGAGCAAAGTGGATGTATATCGCGGCGCGACGTTCAACCTCGCACATAATTTTTCGCAAATGCTCCATCTACGTCCACGCAACCGCTTCGAGGAATTTGACGGGATGTATCTCGTCGGCGGCGGCACGCATCCGGGTAGCGGATTGCCGGTGATCTTTGAGTCGGCGCGTATTAGCTCAAAGTTGGTGTTGGAAGATTTGAATTGATGGCGCACGCTCTGCACAGATTTGAATGAGTCTTGGAGAATTCTCATGAGCAAATCCACAGTTCTCTGGCTAGTTGCATTACGTTCGTGTCATCGTAAGTCTGATATCGTCCATTGTTCAGATCAGCAATGCCCCTAGAAATGTCGCCTTTCAAAGCGGCAAGTTGGCGTTGGCGGAACGCATCTGATCCAGTCCACCAGCGGAACAATTCATAGTGCTCGTCCGGGCCAAGCTCGGCTGCGGCCAATTTGATTTTTCCACGCCGCTCATGTGTGGAGAATATCACGCCCTGTCAGGCTCTGGCCACGATGTCTTGTCTCCGTGCCACAGAGCCGCGCTCCGGGGAAAGCGCCAGAGGCGCGGCATAGTTGTAGAAGGCCATCCACAAAAATGACAAAGCCCCGTCAGGGGTGGCATAGGCGGAAGATGTCGCTCCTGCCGGAGCTTGAAATTCTTGGCGATGGGTTTCTACAAAGATGTCGCGCCTACGGCGCTGCGAAATATCCCGAAGGGATTATTGGCGACAAAATGTCAAAACCACTTCTCGCCGCGCGTTGCGAGTTCGAATATGGCAATCTTCGGATCCGCGTAATATTTCTTTAAGGACGAATCTGTCATTGGCCACGTTGAAACTTTTTCCCCACCTGGAAAGAGTTTCTGAACATGACGGAGCGAGAGCAGCAAGATGCGAATACGGTCACCAGCATCTACAACGAGTGCAAAGTAAGGAGTGCAGCCAAACGCATCGCATGCAGCTTTAGCTTTAACAAAGCCTTCGTGCGACAGATTGATATTGGAGCTTTCAGTTCCTAATTGCCGACTCCTGCTTTTTACCGAAATTCCGAGGACTTCCTGTGAATTTGGCCGGCGTGCAATCAAATCAATTCCCGTGTGGTCAACGCGGGCACATTCAAAACCGTGACGAGAAAGCAAATACAGCACAATTGCTTCGCCAAAATCCCCGGTGATTTTTGAATGCCGTGAGCTTTTCGTGAGCTTCATTTTTTCTTCCCATGCACCTTCGCCGCGACTTTCAGGCGCAGGCCATTCAACCGGATGAAGCCGGTGGCGTCGTCCTGGTTGTAGGCTTTGGTCGGGTCGGCTTCCATCGTGGCGATGTGCGGGTTGTAGAGGCTCACCGGGCTCTTGCGGCCGCTGACCATGATGTTGCCCTTGTAAAGTTTCACGCGCACCGTGCCCGTGACGTTCTTCTGCGATTCCTCGACGTAGGCTTGAAGCGCGTAGCGTTCGGGCGCATACCAGAAGCCGTTATAGACGAGTTCGGCATATTTCGGGATGAGCGCGTCGCGCTGGTGCATGACTTCGCGGTCCATCGTGAGCGATTCCATCTGGCGATGCGCGAAATGCAGGATCGCGCCGCCGGGCGTTTCATACACGCCACGGCTCTTCATACCGACGAACCGGTTCTCGACCATGTCCACGCGGCCGACGCCGTGTTTGCCGCCGAGTTTGTTCAACGCCTTCATCACGCCGAGCGGATTGAGCTTCTTGCCATTGACCGCGACGCAATCGCCCTTCACGAAATCGAGTTCGACGAACTCGGGTTTGTCCGGCGCGTCTTCGGGCAACACGGAGAGCGTGGTGAAATAGCTGCGGTTCTTGAGGTCGTAGCTGTCATACCACGGGTCTTCGAGGATGCCGGCTTCGTAGGAGATGTGCAGGAGGTTGCGATCCATCGAATACGGTTTCTTGGCGCTGGCCTGCACGGGAATCTTGTGCTTGGCGCAATAATCAATCATCTCCTGGCGACCGGGAAATTCGCTGCGATAGCGTTCGTCACGCCACGGGGCGATGACCTGCAAATCGGGCGCGAGCGCGGCGGCGGTGAGTTCGAAGCGGACCTGGTCATTGCCTTTGCCCGTCGCACCGTGCGCAATGGCGTCGGCTTTTTCCTTCTTCGCGATCTCGACCATGCGCTTGGCGATGAGCGGGCGAGCGATGGATGTGCCGAGGAAGTATTGGCCCTCGTAAATCGCCCCGGCGCGGATCATCGGATAGATGAAGTCCTTGGCGAATTCTTCCTGGAGGTTATCGATGTAAATCTTGGAAGCGCCGGTCTTGATGGCTTTCTTTTCGAGGCCATCCAATTCCTCTTCCTGCCCGATGTCAGCGCAGAAGCCGATCATTTCGGCGTTATACTTTTCCTTGATCCAGGACATGAGGACCGAGGTGTCGAGACCGCCCGAGTAAGCTAAAACAATTTTCATGTGGCGCAGATTAAAGCGGCAAACGGTCGTGAGCGCAAAGTGGAAATGTTTTCAAGTCTCTGTCTGTGTTCCTTGGTTGCTGCTTTGCCGTCAGCCTGTGGGTGTGACTGAAAATGCCGCGCAACCGGGAACACTCTTAATCTTACGCCTGAGAGGTTCTTGCAAAACGGTATCGGATACGAGTCCGCGCTGAATTTTCCATATTTGTGCCGACTCACCTCGGCGGTTACAAGGTTTTGAAAAGACCTCATGGTCTTCTTCTCCATCTCGGACCAAAGAGGATTAAAATCAGGAAGAAGATCATGAGTAAGATGCGAAGTTGCGCGGCGCTTCTAGTCGCATGGTCGCATACCGCGTCCGGATTGAATTTGCCCGGGGATTCCGAGTCTGCTCAACTACGTGTGCTGTTATGAAAAAATTACTCATCCGCATTGTCATCGTTGTTGTCATCCTCGCCATCGTGGGAATCGTCGCCATCGGCCTCTCGCTCAATGGCGCGATCAAGAAGGGTGTTGAAACTTTCGGCCCGCAGGTCGCCAAGGTGCCTGTGACATTGGAGGGAGTGAATCTTTCGTTGCTGTCCGGCTCAGGCGGCGTGAAGGGTCTTGTCATCGGCAACCCGGACGGTTACAAAACGCCAAACGCCATGAGCATTGGACTCGCCAGCGTGTCCGTGTCGCCAGCATCCGTTTTGTCCGACAAGATCGTCGTAAAATCCATCCGCATCGAAGCACCGCAGGTCACGTTTGAATTTGGACCCGGCGGTAACAACCTTCAACGCATCCAGGAAAACCTCGAAGCCTACGCAGGCAGCAGCGTTGCCGACACAAACAAACCTGTCGAACAGAAACCCGCTGGCGAGGCGAAACCCGGCAAGAAACTACAAGTGGACGAAGTCATCATCACTGGCGGCAAGGTCACGCTTGGCGCGGCGATGCTCGGGGGAAAAGTGATCGAAGCGCCGTTGCCGGAAATCCGGTTGAGCAATCTCGGCCAAGGCCCGGAAGGAATCACAGGCGCAGAGTTGGGCAAGGTGATTCTCTCCCAGATCAACAAAGGTGCGATCAAGACTTACACGGATAATCTGGCAAAGGCTGGCGAAGAAGCGTTGAAGAATCTCACATCGAACGCGACGAACGCCGTGAACAAAGCGACATCAGACGTGCTGAAAAAAGCCACAAAGGGGCTGGGTGATTTGCTGAACCCGAAGAAGAAAGAGTAGGCAGTTTGAAAATAGCAGCCGACGTAAGGAAGCTCTGGTTTTTTCCGCGCGACGGCTTGGAGAGAGATTTGAGCCTCGTCACCTCGGTCGCTACAACTATTCGAAGTCAGAACAGCCCTGACCGTTCGTGCGCCGCTCAATCTTCATCCTCGTCACCGACACGGCTGCAATCCGCCACGACACCGCGTTTCGCTTCGGCTACGAACGCCAGCATCGTCTTCGCTGGCTCCCCGGTACACTTGCCCTGCGCTTCCGCCACCGCCGCGCGGAGGTTTTTCCCGCTGCGAAACAATTCGCGATAAAGCTTTTTGACTTCGAGCCGATCTGCCGCGTTGATTCCCGCGCGCCGCATCCCGACGATGTTCAACCCGCACATCTCATTCATCGCCCGCGAGACGGTGAACGGCGGCAAATCCTGCGTCACGCCGGATAAGCCCTGCATCATCGCCAGTGCGCCCACGCGGACGAACTGATGCACGGCTGCGTTGCCGGAGAGAAACGCACCATCAAAAATCGTGACGTGACCCGCGAGCAAAACGCCGTTGGCAAGGATGACGCGGTCGTGGACGTGCGAATTATGGCCGATATGAACATTCGCCATGATGAAGTTGTTCGAGCCGACGATGGTTTCTCCGTCGGGCTTGGTGGCGCGATGAATGGTGACGTGTTCGCGAAAGACATTGTTGTCGCCGATGCGGACGCGCGTGGGCGTGCTGTCGTACTTCAAATCCTGAGGCGCATCACCGATGACGCAGCCCGCGTGGAATTGATTCTTGGCTCCGACAGTCAGCAAGCCCGTGAGATAAACATGCGGCCCGACGACGCAGCCAGCGCCGAGTTCCACGCCAGCGTCAATGATCGCATACGGCCCGACCTGCACGGAAGAATCGAGCTTTGCTTTCGGAGAAATGATTGCGGTCGGATGAATCATGCGGGCGCAGGATACAGGGCATGGCGCGAGATTCACGCAGAATCAGATGGGAAATATCGGGGTGAAAGTTGCTTTTCTAAAATTAAAACCCTGTTGCAAATCAGAAAATAATTATGACCGGATTCAAATTTGAGTGCCCGCATTATCAGCAGCACATGGCTCGCGATGTGCAATTCACCTGCAGGCAAATCAAATGCCCGGGACTTTATCCGTGCCGAGCAGGTTCACCATTGCAGCGGCGGGGGCGACCATGGCAGTGCTGCCGAGCGGCCAGCCGAGCACGGCGCGGACGTGATTTTCAAATTGCGAACACGCGCCCGCCTCGATGGTGTAATGCCCGGAGTTGTGAACGCGCGGCGCGATCTCGTTGATCCATATCTGTCCGTCGGGCATGAGAAACATCTTCACGCTGAAAGCCCCACGCCGTTCACGGCCTCGATCGCTGGCCCCGCCGCATCGGCGGGGATAGTGGCGGGCGATTTGACGAGTCGGCATATGTGGTCGTGTTGCATTGTTTCTACGAGCGGATATTCCGCCACCGACGATGTCGAGCCGGGCGTTGGTGAACAGTTCGAAGGCGCGTGGTTGCGAGTGTTTCAAAATCTCCGCGTCGTGAGTTTCGTCCATTTATGGAATGAGTTTGCTGGTGGATTCTGTTCGGCGGCGGCGTAACCATTCTTTTAGGCCGGACTTGCGGCGCGCTTTGGCGATCGTGCCCTTGGCATTGCGCAACGCCCGTCGCGCCCAGATGAATTCCGTCGCCAGAATTGCCAGCCCAGCCAGCACCACAAGCAGCCCCGGGCCTGGCAACACCAGCATGGCCACGCCGATCAAGACCACCGTCCCGCCCATGAGTGTGATGAAGAATTTTTTCATGTGATGATGTCCGCAGTATTCCGCGCAAGCGTTATGGCGCGGGTATCGTGACTCCACTTGCGCCGCAAGCCGGCCAAGCGTGTTTGCATTTCATGCATCTCCCGTTCGAGCGATTTCAATTCGCCACCGAGCGTAGCCGCTCCCGTCTCGCGTTCGTGTTGTGCGCGTTCGTGTTCCGCGATCTCAGCGTGCATCTCGGCCATGCTGTTCATGATGATGCCGATGAAGAGATTCAGAATGATCATCGTGCCAAAGACAATGAAGGTGACGAAGTAGATCGCCACCTTGATGGCCGGGACGTGCGGCAGTTGTGCGGTGAGAATGTCGCCCCAGTTGTCGAGCGTCACGAGCCGGAACAGCGTGAGCAAAGCCGTCGGCAATGAGCCGAAATGCGTGGGATCGGTCTTGCCGAATAGGTGGATGCCGGCGACGGCATAGATGTAAAACAGCAACCCGAGCAACAAACTCACATAGCCCATCGCGGACAAACTCTTGAGCAACGCGCCAACGAGCAGTTGTAGTTTGGGCAACGCACTCACGAGCCGCAGCAAGCGCAACGCTCGCGCCAGTCGCAACACCGCCGCGAACGGCCCACCCACCGGCAGCAGGCAGATCACGATGATGAGGAAGTCGAACACGTTCCAGCCATCGGCGAAGTAACGCCACGGTTGCCCCCCGTGCGCCGCCAACTTCATCAACGCCTCGACTATGAACACGCTGAGAATCAAGCGATCCAGCGCGTGGAATAGCACCCCGTACTCCGACATGAGGGCGGGACTGGTTTCCAAACCTGCGACGACTCCGGCAAGCACGATGACCGCCACGATGGCGTGGTGGAACGCTTTCGACGCGACGATTTGCTTAATGCATCCGCTCATGGTCGCGTCTCCTCCGGCGTCACCAGCACCTTGTCAATCCGTTCGCCGTCTATGTCGAGCACCTCGTATTTCCAGCCATTTGATCCCAGAACATCCCCTTCTTTCGCTCCCACTCCGAGCCGCGCTGCGAGGAAGCTGGCCACGGGTTGCTTCGGAGCAACGGAGTCGTCCGATGCCTGCGGCAGGTTCAACAGTTCACGAAGTTTCCGTTGATCAAATCGCCCATCCACCAGCCATGAGCCGTCCTCGCGGCGGCGCGCTTCCGGTTTGAGCCGTTCTTCGAGGGCCGGAATTTCGCCGACGATGGCTTCGAGCACGTCCACCAGCGTGACCAGCCCGAGGAATCGTTCGCGCTCGTCCGTGACCACGGCGAGGTGCTTGCCGGTGCGTTTGAAGTTCTCCAGCACGGTCGCGATGGTTTGAGTGGCCGGAACAAACAGCGGTTCGACCATCAAGTCCGCGACGTTCGCACCCGCACCCGCAGCAATGTTCGCGTAAATGGATTTCACGGAGACCACGCCGAGAATGTGGTCGCGGTTGCCGTCGTGGACGGGATAAGTCGAATGGCCGGACACGACAATCTTGTGCCAGAGCACCTCCGGCTTTTCGTCACGGCGGAGGAAGATGACCTTGCCGCGCGGCGTCATGATGTCCGAAACGGGCCGCTGATCGAACGCGAGAATGGATTCCACCATGCGGGATTCAGCGGGATGAAACACGCCCGCGTGAGTGCCTTCGCGCATCAGCGATCTGACTTCTTCTTCGGAGATTTCTTCCTTGGCGCGAGGCTTCACCCGCAAGAGCCACAGGGAAAAGTCCGTGGCTTGGCCGAGTACCCAGATGACGGGCCGCGCGATCTGACTCAGCCAGTTCAATGGTCGAGCCATAAGGCTGGCAATGTTTTCGGGATTCGCCAGGGCCAGCCGCTTCGGCACAAGTTCGCCGATCACCAGCGAGAAGAACGTCAGCGCGAGCACCACCACGCCCACGCCGATGACTTCGGCGTAGGGCGCAAGCGCAGGCCAGCTTGTGAGACCGACGGCGATTTGTTCGGCGATGGTCGCCCCGCCGAACGCGCCCGCAAGCAACCCTACGAGCGTGATGCCAATTTGCACGGAAGGCAGGAAACGATTCGGCGATTCCGCGAGCGACAAAGCGGCGAGTGCGCCGGCATTTCCGCCCTCGGCCATGAGTCGCAACCTGCTCTTGCGGGAGGACACCACCGCCATTTCCGTCATGGCGAACACGCCGTTCGCGACGAGCAGCAGCAGGATGACGAGAATTTCAATGACGAGTGTGGTCATCATGGTTCACACAGGCGGCGCAGGGATTGAACTGGGAACAACTACAGGCGCGACGACCTTCTTCGGCCGCAGCAGCGACATGACCACACTCGTCGCCAGGATTAGCACGATCACACCGAGCGAAACCAGCGTGTCAATCTTCCAGGCCGTGTGCGCGAGGATCATCTTCACGCCCACGAACGTCAGCACCACGCCCAGGCCGATCTTGAGGTAATGGAACTTGTCCATCACACCCGCCAGCGCGAAGTAAAGCGAGCGCAGCCCGAGGATCGCGAACACGTTCGACGTATAGACGATGAACGGGTCTTTGGTGACCGCGAAGATCGCCGGGATGGAATCCACCGCGAAGATCACGTCCGAGATTTCCACCAGCAACAGCACCACAAACAACGGCGTGGCCATGCGGATGCCGTTCTCGCGCACGAAGAATTTGTCCCCGCGATAATCCGGCGTCACCGGCATGAGCTTCTTGAACCAACGCACCAACGGGTTGCGCTCGGGATGAATCTCCTCCTCGCGCTTCACGATCATCTTGATGCCGGTGAGGATCAGGAAGCCGCCGAACACATAGATGATCCAGTCGAACTTCGTAATGAGCGCAGCACCGGCCACGATCATGATGGCCCGCATGACGAGCGCGCCAAGGATGCCCCAGAACAGCACCTTGTGCTGATACAACTGTGGCACGGCGAAATACGAGAACAGCAACGCGAAGACGAACACGTTATCCACACTCAACGATTTCTCGATGAGATAGCCGGTGAAAAACTCCAGCGCCTTGGTCGAGCCAGCGTAGTGCCACACGCCCGCGTTGAAGACCAACGCCAGCCCGATCCAGACGAACGTCCAAGTGAACGATTCCTTCAGCGACACGACATGCGCCTTGCGATGGAACACGCCGAGGTCCAGCGCGAGCATCGCGAGGACGAACACATTGAAACCGACCCAGAGCCAGATTGATTCAGTCATAAATTATTAATTACTGGGGAGAGTATGGCCGTGCCGCGCCGGATGACTAATCGGTAGTTCAGAAG
>CAMCWI010000064.1 GCA_945882065.1 Akkermansia muciniphila | reverse complement strand
GTTACAAGATCTGCCTGTGTGGCGATGCCTTCTTTATTGAAATGTACGCCATCGGTGTAGAGTTCGCCGCGACCAAGGGCAGGGGTATAGAGGTCGTTCACAACAATCCTTTTCGCCCTCACAAATTCCAAGGCGATCGCGTTGCGAGTAATTATGCGTTCGCTTGAGGCGCTTTTGAGACTGGTAGGCGGGGAGTTCGTAGATGGTCTTAGCGGAGTTGTGGAGGCCCAGATCAACTTCGCGTTCGGCGCGTGTTTCTGGAGCGTCGCCACAAAATCCGGGAAGGCCTTGCGATAATCCGCCTCGCTGTATTGCCAGCCGTGCAGGCCGTTGTTGAAATGGATCACGTCGAACTGGGTGTTGTCGAGCACGAGGGCGATTTGCTGTATGAACATCGGGTCGCTCAAAAAAGCTGAAGTCGTCAATCGCGCGACATAGGCTTTGCCTGCCAGTCGTTTCTCAACTGCCGGGTAGTAGCCGCGCGTGATGGAATCGCCGATGAGCAGCACGCGCGGCAGGTCGGTTTTGTTGGCGTGCGAAATCCAGATGTCGCACCACTCGGTGCCTTCGCGCAACGGAGGCGAAAGCTCTGCCGAGGCTGTGCCGATTGAAATGGCGAGAGCAAGCGCGATGGAAAAACTTTTCATGATTCCTTTAATTGAGCCGCGAGGCTATGCCAGCAGTGCCTTTACGACCTCGCCGCTCACATCTGTCAGTCGATAATCTCGTCCCTCGAAGCGATGCGTCAGTCTGGTGTGATCAATTCCCAGGCAGTGCAGCATCGTCGCGTGGAAATCATGCACACTGACGGGGTTTTCGGTGATGTTGTAGCCGAAGTCGTCAGTCGCGCCATACACCAGACCGGGCTTCGTTCCGCCGCCGGCCATCCAGAGCGAGAAACAACGAGGATGATGATCGCGGCCGAAACTATCTTTGGTGATTTCGCCCTGTGAATACGCCGTGCGACCGAACTCGCCGCCCCAAATCACGAGCGTGTCGTCGAGCAATCCACGTTGTTTGAGGTCCTTAATCAACGCAGCGCTGGCTTGGTCGGTGTTCTTAGTTTGGGCTTTGATGCCGTTGGGCAGACCGCCGTGATGATCCCAATCCCGATGGCAAAGTTGGATGAAGCGCACGCCGCGTTCACAGAGTCGTCGGGCGAGTAGGCAGTTGTTTGCGTACGACGCTTTGCCGGGTTCTGCGCCGTACATCTCCAGAACCTCTTTGGGTTCTTTCGCGATATCCACCAGTTCAGGCACGCTCGTCTGCATGCGGAACGCCATTTCGTAATTGCTGATGTGCGTGGCAATCGCCGGGTCGCCGAGCGTGCCGAGTTGCTTGCGATTCAACTCCTGCATCGCATCGATCAATTGACGACGTGACTTGCCGCTCAGGCCAGGCGGGTTGTTGACATAAACGACGGGGTCGCCTTGATTGCGAAACTGAACCCCCTGATAGTTCGCCGAAAGAAATCCGTTACCCCAGTAGTGACCTTGCAACGCCTGGCCACCACTGCCGCTGGTGAGCACAACGAACGCTGGCAAGTCTTCGTTCTCGCTGCCCAATCCGTAGGCGAGCCATGCGCCCATGGTCGGGCGACCGGGTTGTTGGCTTCCCGTGCCCATGAAAGTGACCGCCGGATCGTGATTGATCGGTTCGGTGAACATGGAGCGGACGATGGTGATGTCGTCCACGATGCTGCCGATGTGTGGCAACATGGTGCTAAGTTCCACGCCAGATTTGCCGTAGCGTTTGAAGTCATAGGCCGCGCCCACACACTTCAGCACGGCCTGCCCCGCTGTCATGCCGGTGATGCGTTGACCTTTGCGGATGCTCGGCGGCAATTCCTGACCGGTCATTTCTTTTAGCTTCGGCTTGGAGTCGAATAGGTCCAGGTGCGACGGCGCGCCGGATTGAAACATGTAGATGACGCGTTTGGCCTTGGCCGGCATGTGAAGGGTTTTCAGCGCGCCTTTAGTCGCTGTGCCGATCGCGGTTTCAGAGGCGAACAATCGCGGGTTCAACAAGGATGACAACGCGAGCGCGCCCAAGCCGGTGGTGCTGCGGGAAAGAAACGCACGCCGACTCAGTGTTTTCTCGATTTCATTTTCAAACGTCATAAATCATTTGGTGATGGCTTCGTTCAGATTCAACAGCACGTTTGCGACCGTGGTCATCGCTGCAAGTTCTGCCGGATCTGTTTTTTCGGGTAAGGGCGAGTCACCGACTTTCAGGAATGCATTTGCCGCTTTGGAGTCCTGGCGGAAGTTGGCGAGTTGTTGTTCGTAGGTTTTCTTCAAGATAGTCAACTCTCCGGATTCTGGCATCCGACCGAGCGTGTGTCGGAAAGCGCGCGCGATGCGCTTGTCGCTGTCGTTCGGTTCTTCTTTCATCACCCGTGCGGCCAGTCCTCTGGCGGTTTCGACGAACGCCGGATCATTCATCAGCACGAGCGATTGTAACGGGGTCTGGGTTCGTTCGCGGAAAAAGGTGCAGACCTCGCGACTCGGCGCATCAAACGTGGCGAAGGAAGGATAGTGTGCTGAGCGTCGCCAGAAGACATACATGCCGCGACGATAAAGTGCGTCGCCTTTGTCCTGCTCATACTTCGCATCCGTGCCATCCCAGATGCCTGGCGGTTGATACGGCTTCACACTCGGTCCGCCGATCTGGTCATTCAACAGGCCGGACACCGCGAGGGCGTTGTCGCGGACAAATTCAGCGTCGAGTCGCACGCGTGGACCGCGGGTGAAGAGCCGGTTGTAGGAATCACGTTCCAATTTTTCGGGTGTGACCGCGGCAGATTGTCGGTAAGTGGCGCTCGTCACGATCAAGCGAACCAATCCTTTAACATCCCAAGCGGGCGAGTGCGACTGTCCGGACTTGGGCTTGGATTCCACACTGCCGTCGCGGAACTGCACCGCGAGCCAGTCGAGGAGATCGGGGTGACTCGGCCACTCGCCCTGCGATCCGAAATCGTTGATTGTGTGTACCAATCCGCTGCCAAAGAACGTGGACCAATAACGATTCACTGTGACTCGGGCCATGAGCGGATGTTCTTTAGCGACGAGCCAGCGGGCGAGCGCCAGACGGTTCGTCGGCCCTGCCGGGAGAGGAGGCAAAATCGCAGGAGTGCCCGGCGAAACTTTTTCGCCCTTGGTGCGGAAATCACCACGAACGAAAACGAACGTGTCTCGCGGCGGATTCATTTCCTCCATGATCAACGTCGTTGGGATCTTGCCGTAAAACTCTTCCTTCTTTTTGCGCGCTTCAGCCAAAGCGGTCTCGGAGCGCAGGTAGTCCACGGCATGGTTTTCCTTGTAGTAATTCTGTAGATCCTTGCGCTCGTCTTCAGAGCGGTTGCCACGCGATTTGGCGACCAGTGCAAGATAACCGTCAAACGCGAGAGCCCTCGCGTCTTCGGCAGATAGCGTGCGATTGTAGAGCCGGACATCATCCACCAATCCCTTGATCACGGACTCGCCGCTTCTCGCACCGATGCGCAGCGGTTCAGTGTTTGAAATCGTATTCGTGAGAGTGTCGTTTTCTGTTTTGAAATCCTTGGCGCGGCCGTTGACATAAATCTTTAGTCCAGCTGCTTTGCTTGAGCCATCGTATGTCACCAACACATGTTGCCATTGGTTCTTGGGAAACTTTTCCTTCGTCTGGACTTTCAACGCATTCGTCGGCCAGATGTTCAATAGGTGGATTTGAAACCGTTCTTCTGCGAAGAATAAATCAAACCCCCGATAACCCGGCCCTTTCTCCATCTTGCTCAACACCGCACCGTCGCCATCTAGTTTCACCCACGCAGCGAAGCTGAAAGCATTGGTGCGCTCGACAACTGCGACTGATTCAAATTCTGCATACGCTTTGCCGTCGAGCTTGAGTGCTTTGCCGATACGACCCTCCAGGAATTCCGGTTTCTCGGCGTTCACGATTTTGCTCGAGGTATTTGTACTGGTCGATGTGACGTTAAGAGAGTCGTCGAATGACAGAGTGGCTAACAATCCTTGAAGGTTGGAATTCCGATGCGGCTTGGCGTTGAGTTCGAGTTCCCACTTTTCCTGAGTCTCGCCCAGTTCATTCGAACGATCGGCCAACGTCTTCTCCGCGTCTTTCAACCGGAAGTCCGCTTCCACGAATTGCAATGCCTGCTCCGAAGTCGGCACGGGCAGACGCGGCGGCGGATTGTCCGTGCGGATACGATCCAGCCCTTTCTCCGGCACGTTATGGAAGAACGCATACATCTGGTAAAACTCCTTGGTCGTCAGCGGATCGTACTTGTGACTGTGACATTCGGTGCAACCCACCGTCAGCCCGAGCCAGACCGCACCGACCGTGTTCACGCGATCCACCACATACTTGTTGAGATACTCGTCCGGGTCTGCGCCGCCTTCGTCGTTCGTCATGTTGTTGCGGACGAAACCCGTGGCGATGCGCTGCGACTGGGTTGGATTCGGCAATAGATCACCGGCGAGTTGTTCCACCGTGAACTCATCGTAAGGTTTGTTGTCGTTGAACGATTTGATGACCCAATCGCGCCAGAGCCACATGAAGCGCACGCCGTCGAAGTGATAACCGCTCGTGTCCGCATAGCGCGCAAGGTCCAACCAAGTCTGCGCCATGCGCTCGCCGTAGTGCGGCGATGCGAGCAAGCGCTCCACCAATTTCTCGTATGCGTTGCGCGATTTGTCCGCCAGAAACGCGTCCACTTCTTCGATGGTCGGCGGCAATCCAGTGAGATCGAACGTGACACGGCGGATCAAAGTGGTCTTGTTCGCTTCCGGGTTTGGTTTGAGATTTTCTTTTTCGAGGCGCGCGAGGGTGAAATGATCTATCGCATTGCGCGGCCACTTCTGGTTTTTCACTGAGGGAAATTGCGGACGTTCGGGAGGGATAAACGACCAGTGCTTCTGCCATTGCGCACCTTCCTGCACCCAGCGCTTCAACAAGGCGATCTGCTCCGGCTTCAATGGCTTGTTGTGCTTGGGCGGCGGCATGATCTCCTCCTCGTCCGTGGTAACGATGCGTTCCACCAAAGTGCTGTTGGTCAGATTGCCCGAGACGAGCGCATGGTTGCCGGACTTGAGTTCCTTGACTGCATCCGCTTGCACATCGAGCCGGAGCCCCGCCTTGCGCTTGTTCTCATCCGGCCCGTGGCAGGTGTAGCAATGCTCTGAAAGGATGGGCCGCACTTCACGATTAAAGTCAACCGGTGCGGGATGAGTGTCGGGTTTGGAGCCGCCAGGCGAAATGGCCCAAGTCAAAGAGCCAGCGATGAAAAATCCAATCGCGAATATGATGCGTTTCAACATGAGTCAGATCGTGATGCTGTTATGCGAGCAGTGCTTTTACGACCTCACCATGTACATCGGTCAGTCGGAAATCACGGCCTTGGAAGCGGTGGGTCAGTTGCGTGTGGTTGATGCCAAATAAGTGCAGGATTGTTGCGTGCAGATCGTGGACATGAACCTTGTCTTCGGTTGCATAAAAGCCGAAGTCATCGGTTTTGCCGTGAACGATGCCCGGTTTGATACCCCCACCGGCGAGCCAGACAGTGTAACCGTGAGGATGATGGTCGCGGCCGATGTTGTCCGGTGACAAGCTGCCCTGCATCATCGGGGTGCGGCCAAATTCACCGCCCCAGACCACCAGCGTTTCATCGAGCAGCCCGCGCGCTTTCAAATCTTTGATCAGGGCTACTGCGGGTTGGTCTGTTTCCTGGCAGCGTTTTTTTAGATCGAAAACCAGGTTGCCGTCCGGTCCGCCATGGTGATCCCAACCGCGATGATACAATTGAACAAAACGCACGCCGCGCTCGACCAATCGGCGCGCCAGCAGGCAGTTGTTCGCAAACGAAGCCTGACCCGGCGTGGTCGCGTAGGCTTCGTGCATGGCTTGCGGCTCTTTGGAAATATCCATCACGTCCGGCACGCTGGTTTGCATCTTGTAAGCCAGTTCGTAAGCGGAAATGCGCGTGGCGATTTCCGGATCACGCAACACATCGTAGCGCATCTGATTCAGGTCGCGCACGGCATCAAGCGATTGACGCCGGCGTTCTGCGCCCATGCCTTCCGGATTCGAGACAAACAGAACAGGATCGCCTTGCGAACGCAGTTGCACGCCTTGATGCACCGTCGGAAGGAAGCCGCTCCCCCAAGCATTGTTGGTGAGCGGTTGCCCTGCGCCAGTGGCCATCACCACGAACGCCGGCAGGTCTTTGTTCTCGCTGCCGAGTCCGTAGCTGAACCACGAACCCATGCTGGGCCGGCCGGAAAGCTGCGCGCCCGTGTTCATGAACAGCGTGGCGGGATCGTGGTTGAAGGCTTCGGAATAAAACCCCTGAACAAACGCGACGTCGTCCACGATGGTGGAAAGGTGTGGCAAAAGTTCGGAGAGCCAGACGCCGGATTTGCCGTGTTGTTTGAATTGATAGCGCGAGCCGAGCAAGGCGGCGTTTTTGCCGATCTGCGCGAGTCGAATATTCTTCAAGATCTCCTCCGGCATCTTTTGGCCGTCGCGTTTGATCAACTCGGGTTTGTAATCGAACAGGTCGAGGTGCGACGGCCCGCCGGATTGGAACAGGTAAATGATGTTCTTGGCCTTCGGCGCAAAGTGCGTGCCGGGTATGGCTGAACCGACGGCGTCCTTTACAGACGCAGCGAAAAGTTTTTCGTTCAGCAGCGAACCCAAGGCGAGTGCGCCCATACCCGTGCCGCATTGCTGCAAAAATTTCCGGCGCGTGGAGCGTTTCAAGTTTTCCAGATCAGGTCCAAACATATTCAACCTTTCGTGAGCGTCTCGTCCAAATTGAGCAACACATTGGCGACCATGGTCCACGCCGCCAATTTGCGGACGTCCAGATCGGCCGGTCGTTCAGCCGGGCCATGATTGATTAGCGCTTCCGCCGATTTTGGATCGCGTTCGAAGCTCTGCAATTGCTGCTCGTAAAGGCTGGCAAGCCGTTGGCGTTCCGATTTGGTGGGAGGTCGCGCCGTGCACAGGCGAAAGGCGAAATCAATCTGCTGGTTTGCGTCCTTGCCGCCCTCAAGAAGAATGCGTTGACCCAAAACCCGCGCCGCCTCCAGCAATGTCGGTTCGTTCAAAGCCGCCAGTGCTTGCAAAGGAGTGTTGGAGCGCGGACGACGGGCCGTGCAAAGTTCGCGGCTCGGGGCGTCGAAGGTCGCGAACGTCGGGTACGTGCAAACCCGCCGCCAGAAGGTGTACAGCCCGCGCCGATAAAGGTCCGGACCTGCGCTGACCGGCCATTCGTCCATGCCGATCTCAGGACGTAGGAAACCGAGTTCTTTCCAGAGGTTAGGCACTTGTTCGGGATAAACGCTCGGCCCGCCGATCTCAGGATTGAGCAAGCCGCTGACCGCCAGCGCCTGGTCGCGGATCATCTCAGCGTCCATGCGAAATCTCGGGCCGCGCGCAAGCAGCCGATTGTAGAGATCTTTATCCAGACGTTCCTGATCAGTCGCCGCGCTTTGACGATACGTGGCGGACATGACGATGAGTTTTAAAATGTGCTTCGCGTTCCAAGCGTGGGGTGGTTGGGAATTTGCGGGTGAGCTTTGAGATGGGCTGGGCGACATGAACTCAGTCGCGAGCCAGTCGAGCAACTCAGGATGAGAGGGGGCTTCGCCTTGCTTGCCGAAATCCTCGCTTGTTTTCACGATGCCGGTGCCGAAGCAATGTTCCCAAAAGCGATTTGCCGCCACGCGAGCCGTGAGCGGATTATCGGCGCGCACCAGCCATTTCGCGAGGGTGAGGCGATTGGTGGGTTGATCGCTCGGCAGCGGCGGAAAAACAGCGGGAACGCCGGACGTGACTTCCTTGCCTTTCTCCAAAAAGTTGCCGCGCAAGTGGACGAACGTCGGCCGGGGGGCGGCGCGCTCTTTCATCACTAGGGTGGTGTATTTCCGATTGGCAAGTTCCGTTTCGCGTTCGTTCAGGCGGAAAATTTCCTGCTCCAGTTCACGAATGGAGGGAGACAGTTCGCGATAGTGCGCGGCCAGTTGTGACTTTTGCTCAGGGGTGCGTTGGGGCGACGGAATCGCGAGTAATTCTGTGACTTGTGCTGGCAGCGGCCAGAGTTTGGTGGTGTCCGGTTCACCGGTCACCGAGAGCCGCAGGCGGCCGATGGTGTGGTTGTTGCCGTGGTATGAGTCGAATCGGAAGGCCAGCTTCGCGCCTGACTCGGAACGCAGCGGCGACTTTAGTTCCGCGATCAGAAAGTGACGCTCGCCAAATCGGGGGCCAATGGCCCAACCGGTTTTGGGGTTGTGATCCACCGCGTGCTCGGCGCGATAATACTGTTGTTCCCAATCAGCAGACGCCTTGCCGAAGAAGATATTTTGCGGCGCGACCTCTGTGCCAGACAACGGCGACGCCGTCATGCCAAGTTCATCCAAAATGAAATTGCCGGTGCGACCCCAGCGCCCTGGACCATTCTTGGGCAGGCTGGGATCGGGCAAAACCTCCAGCAAGATGGCCGTGATATTTTTGAGGCCGGTCGCCGCTTCAATCAGATAAGTGTCGTACACGGAATTCACACCCGTGGCGAGAATGGACGCATCGGAAAGGTTCGTGAAGACCGCGCCGCCCGTGGAAAGTGCATTTGTCAGATCGAGTGTCACCCAGACGTTCGTGGGGGCGGTCATTTTTCTTTCCCAAGCTGATTGTTCCACTGGCAATTGCTTTTCTGCTGCAGCGAGTTCTTGTCGCGTTTGGGAAAGACTATCGCGCAAATAGTTGGCAATTGCCGCCGTCGAAGGAGTAGGCACGGTGACCGACGGTTCGAGACTGTGGTTGCCCCTGTCTTCGGTCGAGTTGAAGAACGAATAAAGCTGGTAATATTCGTCCTGCGAGATCGGGTCGTATTTGTGGGAGTGGCATTCCGCGCACATCACGGTCAGGCCAAGCCAGGTTGTGCCGGTCGTCGCAACGCGATCCTTCACTGCCTTGGTGCGGTATTCCTCTTCGTCCCCGCCTCCTTCGTCATTGGTCTTGGTGTTGCGATGAAAACCAGTGGCAATCTTCTGCTCCAACGTGGCGTTCGGCAACAGATCGCCTGCGAGTTGCTCGATAGTGAACTGGTCGAACGGCATGTTCTTGTTGAACGCATTGATGACCCACTCGCGATACGGCCAGATCGAACGTGTCGAATCCACCTGATACCCGTTTGAATCTGCGTATCGGGCGAGGTCCAACCAACCGCGTGCCAGATGCTCCCCGAAGTGAGGAGAAGTGAACAGGCGATCCACCAATTTTTCATACGCGTTTTTGCTGCGATCTTTCACGAACGCATCCACCTCCGGAATTGTTGGAGGCAATCCGGTGAGATCGAGACTCAACCTGCGTATCAATGTGGCGCGATCCGCTTCAGGCGACGGTGACAACTTTTCGTGCTCAAGTTTGGCGAGGATGAATGCGTCGATCTCGTTTCGCGCCCAGCGCTTGTTTTTGACGACCGGCACGGTTGGTCGCACGGGTTTGCTGAACGCCCAATGCGATTTCTCGTCAGGCCAGATTGCGCCCTGGTCAATCCACGCTTTCAACGAGCGAACCTGTTCCGCCGTGAGTCGCTCGCCTTTGGGCGGCATTTGATCATCCTCATCTTCGGTCGTGACGCGTTCGATCAGATGGCTCTCAGCGCTCTTGCCAGCGACCCAAAAAGGTTTCTCAGACTTACCGCCGCGCGCTGCATCGGGTTTGTGGTCCAACCGCAGACCGCCTTTTTCTTTATCGGGGCCATGACATTCGTAACATCGTTTGACGAAGATCGGCTGGATGTCGCGGACGAAATCAATCTGAGGCTTAACTTCGCCGCCAGCCTCATGAAGCATAACTGCGCCAGCCAATGCAAACATCGCTGCAAGTTGAAGCTTTCGGCAAAGCAGGGTTACATTTTTTTTCTTCACGGCAATCATTCGAAGGCTGTTTTGTCGGAGAAATTTATCCCGCTGCTGGAGTCGAGGCAAGGTTGGTTCATTTGGATACGCTGATTTCCTCTTTCAACACCTTGAACAACTGTCCATCG
Source organism: Akkermansia muciniphila (assembly GCA_945882065.1). Lineage (GTDB taxonomy): Bacteria > Verrucomicrobiota > Verrucomicrobiia > Limisphaerales > JADLHS01 > JADLHS01. Next base: position 7,117 of record CAMCWI010000064.1, on the reverse strand, counting down.
CCCGGATCGAGATTCACCACGAACAGAACGCGGACTCGTGAGGTGAACGGAATCCACTCGCCGGTTTTCTTATCGAACTGCAAAACGGTTTTGACTTTGCGCCCATAGCCGGCGCGTTGGAACTGGATGGTCGCCTGCTGTCGTTGGTGGATGTCGCGATTCGCCACGAGAATGTAGTCGGTATCGGCCTCGTCCTTGAACATGCCCCAGAGGAGTTCATCGCCCATGACCTGCGCCCAGTGATCGTGTTGCGATTCGTGAGTGCGGCGGGGTAGGGGTTGGTTGTGGAAAACATCGAGCGAGCGGAGTTTGAAAAGTGTCGGGCCGAGCTTTGCGAGTTCGGAGTTCAATTGCGCGACTTGCTGACCACATTCATTGAGTTCAGCCGTGCCGGGTTTGAAGAGCATGTCCGCGCTGAACCATTGGATGCCTTTAACTCCATAGGCAAGGCTGGTGTAAACGCTCTGCCGGAGTTTCACGGCGTTGTCTGGAATCACAGAATAGTCATGACCCCACTCGACGTTGGGATTGGCGTTGGCTTCAATCCAGCAGGTGAGCGGAATGCCGGCGGCGAGCGCGGCATCGCGATGTTGCTCGAGCTTTTCAAAGTGACTGTGCGACCCCCACCACCATTGATAGTGATCGTAACTGAGCACATCCGGCTTCACCGTCGCCATGTATTCGTGGAGCAGTTCGCCGGCAAAACAGAGCATATTGATGTTCGCGGGACGCTTCGGGTCAGCGAGACGGAAATCTTTAACTTCAGTCGCGAGCTTGGGAAATGCAGGCGCTTTCGGCTCGTCTGCCAGGTGGTAACCCCAGATGGCGGAATCTTTCGCCAGCTTCTTCGCGTCTTCGGGCTGAACGTGCTCGGCGAGAAGTTTCAGCCCTGAAGTGCGGCAGATTTCCAACTTGTCCAACGGCCACAGCACCGTGTTGAAGTTTGCTTTGGCGAGACCTTGAGCCGTGGCTGCGCTGTCCACGTTTTTCGCTGGCCAGCCGGTGCAGATCATGAACTCCGTCATTGCCGGTCGTGGAGTTTCAGCGCGGCTGATGAGCGAAACGATTCCGAGGAGGAGATTGAGCAGTAATTTTTTCATGTGAGGAACTGAAGCTGTTTTTTTATTTTGCCGCTGGCTTTGAAGTCACCCTAGCGCGGAAGTCGGGCAATGACGGATCTTGAGTGCGCTCCATCCAAACCAACATCGCCCGTCGCATCGTTTGAATTTGCGTTTGATGCTTTGGATCAGCGATCAGGTTGTTCAATGCGTTCGGGTCGGCGAGAAGGTCGAAAAACTCCTCTGGCACGCGATGAACCAGCAATTCGACTCGATCCGCGACAGATTTGTTTTCCGCGCTGGCGCGCTGCATTGCCTTGAAGGTCAAACCACCCATTGGTTCGGTATTGTACTTGAACATTCCGTCTGACCAGCCGTTGAAGATATAGCCGAACTGTCTGTCCTGAAGGCAGCGCATCACATAGGATTTCCTGCCCGAGTTTTCATTGTAACAGGTGAACACATGGTCGCGTTCCGGCTGCCTGCCCCCCGTGAGCAGCGGAAGGAACGAACTCCCATCCATGCCGCCGGGAGATTTCAATCCGCACGCATCCAAGATGGTCGGCATGAAATCAATCCCTGATATGAAATGGACGCTATCCACTGTGCCGGGTTTGATTTTTCCTGGCCAGCGTATGAGCCACGGTGTGCGCGTGCTGCTGAGGTAGCAATTGCTCTTGGCGAACGGCATCGAGATGCCATTGTCGCTGACGAACATGACAAGGGTGCTGTCCTCTAGCCCGGACTCCTTCAATGCGCGTAGAATCTCGCCGATGGTTTGATCGGCCCGGTGGGCGGAGGAAAAATACTGCGCCATCTCTTTTCGGATGTCCGGAAGATCGGGTAAAAATCCGGGCACAATGATTTCCTCGGGTTTGTATGTGCGGCTTGGCGCGGGATACTGGTTCGTGTCTTGGCTTTGCTTCTCTTTGGAATCCGGGTGATCGCTGCTCCCGGCTTTAGTGCGTTTCTTTTCGCTGCCCGCAAAAGGGCGGTGCGGGTCATGTGAATTCGCCATCAGGAAGAAGGGCTTAGCGGAGGTCTTGGCCTGGGCCAGAAACTCGCGGGTGAACTGGTAGTATTTTTCGGGATCACGACCCGCACCTAGGTCGCCTTGATCGCGTTTGAAGTTCCAGGGAAACTTTTCGGCGGGTGCAAGATGCCCGACTTTTCCAAGAATTCCCAGATGGTAGCCTTCAGACTTGAGCAATTCTTGCAGCGTTGGAACATCTGCCCGCACCGGATAGAAACCTGTCGCGCCGTTGTGATGCGGGTAACGCCCTGTCATCAGGCATTCGCGACTCGGTTGGCAGACCGCGACGGTGACGTGCGCATTGACGAAGCGCAGCCCTTCGCCCGCCAAACGGTCCAGGTTGGGTGTGATGTCGGGGACTTTACAGCCTGTGAAGCCCGGGGTGTCATAATTCATGTCATCCGCAGTGATGAACAGGATGTTGAGTTTCTGCGGCGACGCGAACGCGGAAGTCGTCATAGTAGCGAGGAAGAGGCTCAACAGAAATGGTTTCATGACGTTGCGTGTGGAATTACTTTGAAGCGCGCAACGCTCGCTTCAGGACAGGTTCAATCACATCTGCCATGCGCATGAAGCCGAGATCGGTGGGATGAACGCGATCCACCGTGCCTTGACCATCGTCGCCGAGCAGTTTGTCGCCCGGGATGTAAAATATCTTTTTGTCACCCGCCTTCACCCGTTGCTCAAATATCTTTCTCAACTCTGCATTGGAGCGTGAGTAGCCGCCGCGCCGTGATGGATTCACTGGCGCGTCACCCATCTCGGTGTTTTCGATGAGCACAACGGGTGTCTTCGGATGCGCTTCACGGATTTTTGCGATGAGCTCTGGAATCCGTTTGGCGACGCCTTCATCATTCATGTTGGGGAGGGGATCGATCACGTAAACCGCCGGATCCAGTTCAGCCATCAGGGCGCCAACTTCAGGTTCACAAGCGGCGTTTCCAGAAAAGCCCAGATTTATGAATGTGTTGTCGAGTCGGCGACCAAGGATGGCTGGATAGGCCATGCCGGGGCGTGAAGCCGCAGCCCCCTGCACGATAGAAGTGCCATAGAAAACGATGGGTTTCATCTTTTCGGGTCGAGTCGGGGGGAGGTCGCATTTCGCTTCCGGCGGCACTCCGATTTCAACTTTCTCGACGCCGTTGTAAAGCGGGAGATAAATCATGCATTCGCGAGGCTGGGGCGTCATGCCGGTGGTGAGTTGTTGAGCCGTCGTGATGCCGGTTGTGGGGCGACCTGCGCCAAGCCAATGCCAGCCTCCATTGTGGCGAACATATAAATCCACACCGCTCGCGCCGCTGGCGGGCATGTGCGGTGCGGCTAGTTTTTCTTTCCGCAACGTCCAGCGCGCCCAGATTTTGGTCGCATCGGTCACGAACCGCACGGTGATCCCGGCGGAGTCCTTGCTCAAATTCCAGACTGGTTCACGCACAATGCCTTCGGCTTTCCCCGGCAAGCGATCATAAAAGTTCTGCGTGTCTTTCCAGCCTTTGCCTTCGATGCACAGTTCCTTCGCATCGATCCAGTGCAATTGCGGCGAGGAGTTGTTCGTTTGCGCGGTCGCGAGTTGGACCACGCCATGGATGAAGAGTCCTGCAAGGATTCTTAAAAAACAAAAGCGTCGGGGAGACTGGAGCGAATGAACGGAGAACGTGAGCATGGTCTTGATGTCTTAAGGCTACCAAGGTGAAGCCGCAGGACAATACCTCTACCGAGGTATTGATTGATGCAATGAGTAAATTAGGATTGGCAGCATGACAACAGATGCTTGCGGCTCTCCCGTAGAATTGCGTCTTTTCCGCAGGAGTGGATTTACGCTCATTGAGCTGCTGGTGGTGATCGCCATCATCGCGATTCTGGCGGCGATGCTCCTGCCTGCGCTTTCCCGAGCCAAGCTTAAGGCTCAGGGCATCATGTGTATGAACCACACCAAGCAACTTACTCTCGCTTGGATAATGTATGCTGGTGACAATGGCGACAAGGTTACGAGCTCGAGCGATTGGATGCGGGTGAATGTCGGCGATCCTGCGAGTGATTCTTTCCTAGACCTCAACCAAGAACTGCCAAAGCAGCCTCTCCATTCCTACATAGGTGGGAATGTGAGGCTTTATCAATGCCCAGCAGATCCCCGAACAAGCACAAAGCCGGGATATGTAGGACAGAAAGCCTGCCGCAGCGTTTCAATGAATGTCTATATGGGGGCGGGCGGATGGACAGGGGGTTACTTCGAATACTTAAAACTTTCAGATCTGAACCGGCCAGGCCCGGCAAATACATTTACGTTTTTGGATGAAGGTTGGGGCAATAACTTGGGACGGTTTTGCACCGACATGGGTACATACGATCCGAATGACATGCCGGGCAAGCGCACAACGGATGTGCCCGCCACATATCACGGCATGGCAGGGAGCTTTTCATTTGCAGATGGACATTCGGAGATTCATAAGTGGAAAGATCCGCGGACAGCTTTGCCAAGAAGTTGGGGATGGGTATCACCGAACAATCTAGACATCGATTGGCTGCAATCCAAGAGCTCGGCCAAGATCAAAAATCCGACGCGCTGATGTAATGACCAAATGGAAAAACCAAATGGAAAAACCAAGTTCGGTTCAGGCGCTTTTACCCTGATCGAGCTGCTCGTAGTTATCGCGATCATCGCTATTCTCGCGGCGATGTTGTTGCCTGCATTGGCCAAAGCCAAATGCAAAGCGACAGGCATTCAATGTATGAACAATACCAAGCAACTGACGCTGGCTTGGATCATGTATGCAGGTGACCGCGAGGATAAAGTCCTGGGGTGCGGAGAATGGATGAGCGTCGGCGTGGATAATCCTGCCTCCGATGATTTCATAGACCGCAACAAGCAAATGGGCAAACAGGAGCTGGCTTCGTACCTCGGCAACAACGTAAAGGTGTATCAATGCCCCAATGATCCCCGGAAAAGTACGCAGCCCGGTTTTGTGGGCACGCCAGCTTGCCGCACCATGTCGATGAATATTTATTTCAAATATGATGGATGGACTCAGGGCTATTTTGTTTACCGCAAGATGTCAGACATGAATCGCCCCGGTCCTGTCAACACCTTCGTCTTTCTCGATGAAGGTCCGAGCATCAACAACGGATTGTTTGGCACCGACATGGATACTTATGATCCCAACGACATGGCCAACAAAAGAACAACAGATGTGCCTGCCACCTATCACTGCAAAGCGGGCAGTTTCTCTTTTGCAGATGGGCATTCGGAGATACACAAGTGGAAGGATCCACGCACCTCACAAACGACAGGTTGGCCGTGGGTATCACCGAACAATCTAGACATTGATTGGCTGCAATCCAAGAGCACTGCCAAGATTAAAAATCCGACGCGGTGATGTCCTAACTAAATGAACAAACCAAATGAACAAACCAAAGTCCGTTTGCGCGGATTTACTTTAATCGAACTTCTCGTAGTCATTGCGATCATCGCGATTCTGGCGGCGATGCTGTTGCCTGCGTTGGCCAAGGCGAAGTTCAAGGCACAGGCCATTTCCTGCATGAGCAACACCAAGCAAATCACCGTAGGCTGGATCATGTATAGCGGTGACAACAATGACCAATTGCTGAAATCCGCAACATGGGTTCGCGGAAATGTGAACGATCCGGGGGCTTTTGAATTTTTGGATCTTACTCCCGCAGGTGCGATCGGAAATCATCTCTCGGTCAGCCCGTTGGCACCTTATCTGGCGGGTAGTGTGAAGGTGTATCAATGTCCCGGCGACAAGCGCGTCAGCACGCTGCCGGTAAGGCATTTGACCGGACTGCCTGCCGCTCGCAGTATGGCCATGAACTCGTGGATGGGGGACTCGGTTACCGATGGCTTTCGCGTTTTCAACAAGACCAGTGACCTGAGACGGCCAGTGGACACCTTTGTCATCTTGGACGAAAGCGGGCAAAGCATCAACGACGCGTCCTTTGTCACGCCGATGAGCACCTATGATCCGGTCAACATGCCGGGCAAACAATTTTGTGATATCCCCGCGACCTACCACAACAAGGCGGGCAGTTTTTCCTTCGCGGACGGGCACTCGGAGATACACAAGTGGCGGGACGACCGGACTATCACGGCGACGCTAGGTCAGATCTCTCCAGGTAACGTTGATCTGGATTGGCTGCAGTCGAAGGCCACGTCCAAGATTTTCAAGCCGACTCGATGAATGAACGCTGTTGAGATTGTGAAACAATCCTGTTCCCGGAAATCTGGTGGCCGAAATGGCTTCACCTTGATCGAATTACTCGTTGTGATTGCGATCATCGCGATACTGGGCGCACTGCTATTGCCCGCGTTGAGCAATGCCAAGATCCAAGCTCAACGCATCACATGTTTGAACCATACCAAGCAGCTCACCCTGGCGTGGATCATGTATGCGGGCGACAACAGTGACAAACTGGCAAACTCCGGGTCTTGGATGCCTTTGAATGTCCAAGGCTCCGATAGTGATGATTTTCTTGATTTGGGCGGCCAGCTTAAGACCGCTCAACTGGGCCCTTATTTTTCAGGAAATGTTAAAGTCTATCAATGTCCCGGTGATCCCCGGAAAAGCACCAAGCCGGGTTACGTGGGGCAGCCCTGCTGCCGGACTTACTCCATGAACAATCATATTGGGTACTATCCCCCTTGGGGTGATGCTTACCCCTTCTTTCAGTATCAGAAGATGGTAGATTTTGTTCGGCCCGGACCGGTGAATACGTTCGTGTTCATCGACAACGGATCAAACATCAATGACGGATGGTTCATGGCTGAGTTGGGTGGTTTTGAACCAAGAAACCCCGCGGTTCAAGTCCAGGTTGGCTTTTGGGATAAGCCCGGATCCTCACATGGTCAAAGCTGTGGCATCTCATTTGCCGATGGACACTCTGAGACGCATAAATGGAGACAATACAATGAATTCAAAGGCGTCCTTCCATCCGCTGATGATGTGGATTGGCTGCAATCCAAAACCACAGCCATGATACTTAGACCGACGCGGTGACCAGTCACGGACGTGAA
>CAMCWI010000063.1 GCA_945882065.1 Akkermansia muciniphila | reverse complement strand
GAACTACGGGGCTATCTTGCTCCAATGATTTTGATTTGTCCCGGAAGTCGCCCCAATTCCTTAAGTGCCGCTTGGGAGCAATTCAAACCAGAAGATATTACCTATCAAATCAGCCCAAGCAGCCGTGGGAAGCAGTGGGATTTCCAGATGCAAGGTCAGGCTAGCCCGGTAACCGTGATTTGGCTGCGATGTCCAATTCACAAAAAACTCTCAACGGATAACCGAATCAGATTTGGTGGAATACCTGTGAGTCAAGAGTTTCGACCGCGTTGACTTGTTCGCCCTCGAAGACCTCGGCCGTGCGAAGAGCATCGTCGTGGACAAAGAGAATTGCACCATCGTTGAAGGCAACGGCAAGTCCTCCGAGATCCAAGGCCGCGTGAATCAAATCCGCCGCCAGATCGCCGAGACCACGAGCGATTACGACCGCGAGAAGTTGCAGGAACGTTTGGCGAAGCTCGCCGGTGGCGTGGCCGTCATCAACGTTGGCGCTGCGACTGAATCCGAGATGAAGGAAAAGAAAGCTCGCGTGGAAGACGCATTGCATGCGACTCGCGCCGCTGTCGAAGAGGGCATCGTGGCTGGTGGTGGTGTGGCGCTCATCCGCTGCATCGCGGCCATCGAAGCCACGAAGGGTTCCAACGAAGACGAACAGATCGGCATCGGCATCATCCGCCGCGCCGTGGAAGCTCCGCTCCGCGCGCTCTCTGCGAACGCCGGTGTGGAAGGCAGCGTCATCGTGGAAGCCGTCAAGAAGTCCAAGGGCAACGAAGGTTACAATGTTGCTACTGGCGAATTCGAAGACCTCGTGAAAGCCGGTGTGGTTGATCCGAAGAAGGTCACTCGCAGCGCGCTCCAGCACGCGGCTTCCATCGCCGGTCTGCTGCTGACCACGGAATGCCTCATCACCGAGATTCCTGAGAAGGATAAACCCGCACTGGGCGGACATGGCGGTCATGGCGGCGGTGACATGGCGGCATGGGCGGCTACTAAGTTGCTGATTCGAAAATAAATTCACAAAGCCAGGTCGGGAAACTGACCGGGCTTTTTTGTCTTGCACTGCAATGTTTTGGTGTGCCGGAACTTACAGGGAGTTCCGACCAGCCCTCAGTTTAACTCCAGCCACATGCAGATCGCTCGAATGCGGCATTACTCGATCGGCGGTCTGCAATAAACTGGGATGTCGTCTTTCCCGGTCTTCGCGCATTGCATCATTCCACTTTCCACGCGTCCTGCCATTGGTATTCTTGCGACGTGACGCCGCGTTCTGTTGCCGGAATAATTGTTTCTATACTCGCGCTGATTAGTTTCGGCCTAGTTACCATGGCTGCGCCTGCGCCAGAAGCGACGAGGGTTGATTTCAACTTTCAAATCCGTCCGCTGCTCTCGGATCGTTGCTATCGCTGTCACGGGCCAGACGCCGGTTCTCGCAAGGCGAAACTCAGACTCGATACGCGCGAGGGGATTCTCAAGGAACTCGAAGACGGGATGTCTGTCGTGAAGCCGGGTGATACCAATCATAGCGAACTCCTCCGCCGCATCTTCACGAAAAACGAAGACGACATAATGCCACCGCCGGATTCGCATCTCGCGCTGACGCCAGCAGAAAAAGAATTGCTCATACGCTGGGTACTCGAAGGTGCAGATTACAAGCCGCATTGGGCTTTTCTCCCGGTGCAAAAAGTGGTCGTGCCGACACTCAAGAACGGCACTGTGCCGTTCAATCCGATTGACGCCTTTGTCCGCGTGCGTTTGGAAAAGGAGAAACTCACGCCCGCACCACCCGCTTCGCGTGAAACTATTTTGCGCCGTCTTGCACTCAATCTTACAGGGCTTCCACCCACGCCTGCAGAAATAGACGAACTGCTCGCCGACAAATCTCCAGACGCTATCCAACGCGCCGCGCAAAAGTATTTGAACTCGCCTGCCTATGGTGAACGCATGGCTTTGGACTGGCTCGACCTCGCGCGTTATGCCGACACCTATGGTTACCAGGGCGATGTGGAGCGCGATGTTTCGCCTTATCGCGACTGGGTCATCAAGGCGTTCAACGAGAATCTCTCCTACGATAAATTTTTGACGTGGCAAATCGCTGGCGATCTGCTGCCCAATGCCACGCGCGAGCAACGCATCGCCACGGCCTTCAATCGTCTCCATCGCCAGACGAATGAAGGTGGCAGCGTGGAGGAGGAGTTCCGCGTCGAGTATTGCGCAGACCGCGTGAACACCTTCGGAACGGCAGTGCTTGGGCTTACCATGGAATGTGCGCGCTGCCACGACCACAAGTTCGATCCTATCAAACAAAAGGAATATTTCTCGCTGCTTGCCTTCTTCAACAGCATCGACGAGTCCGGATTGTATTCGCACTTCACCAGTGCCACACCGACTCCCACTCAAATGCTGTGGCCCGCAGATAAAGAAAAGCAGCTTGCCGCGCTGAAAGGGAAAATTGCGGTCGCAGAAACTCAATTGGCTAAAGTCGCCAAGAGCGCATCCGGGCAATATGAACTGTGGCTCAAGCGTGCGGCAGTGAAATTGCCTGCTCCGATCGCTCATTTTGCTTTCGATGCTATCACGAACAACACCACTGCTGACAGTGCTTCGACCAACATCGCCAGGCTGGAAGATGCTCCGATGCTGGTGGAGGTTGGCAACTCGTCTGCCGCTACAAACTCTGCGCTTAAATTTAGCGGCGACAATGCCGTCGTGTGCTCGAAGGTGAAAAGTTTTCTGCGCACAGATGCATTCTCGTTCAACATCCGGATCAAACCGGAGCAAAGACAGGATCGCGCCGTGATCTTTCATCAGTCCAAAGCATGGACGGATGCAGGTAGTCGTGGCTTCGAACTTACGCTGGATCATGGCAAGCCGTTCTTCGGCTTGATCCACTTCTGGCCAGGCAATGCGGTGGCAGTCCGCTCCAAGTCCGCTCTGCCCACAAATGTGTGGTCAGAAATCACTGTCACATATGATGGATCAAGCCGCGCATCCGGCATCTGCCTTTATCTTAATGGTGCGTTGCTGGCGACCGAAGTCGTGCGCGATCATCTTTACAAAGACATCAGCTATGCCGGGGCTTGGAAGGATCGCTATTCCGGGAACGACGCACTCAAGCTCGCTGGGCGGATGCGTGATAGTGGTTTCAAAAACGGATTGATTGATGACGTGAAAGTGTTCGATCTCGCGCTGACTCCCGCAGAAGTCGCCGGTCTTTCAGGAAATTCTAACAATCAGATTTCTGCCGCTCTTTCGATCACCAACTTCGGTCTTCGCATGGATGCGCTTTCAAGCAATCAAACCTTGTTTGATTACTACCTCGCGCGTCACGACGAACCGTACCAAGACGCGCTCGCCGAGTTGAAGCGACTTCGCGAAGAGGAAAACAAGTTGTCCTTCGATGTCCCCGAAATCATGGTCATGGAAGAGATGCCGCAACCCCGCGTCACGCACCGCTTGAACCGAGGAGCTTATGATGCGCCGGCAGAGGTCCTCGAGCGCAGCACGCCGGATTGGTTGCCGCCGTTTCCCAAAGATCAACCACGCAACCGCCTCGGCCTCGCCCGTTGGATGGTGGATCGAAAAAACCCGCTCACGGCGCGTGTCGTCGTGAATCGCATCTGGCGCGTGCATTTTGGGCGAGGACTTGTGGCAACGCAGGACGACTTCGGCAGTCAGGGAAGGTTGCCCACACATCCCGAACTGCTTGACTGGCTCGCGGGTTGGTTCATGGACAACAGATGGGATGTGAAAGAGCTGCACAAACTCATCGTGAGTTCCGAGACGTTTCAACAATCCTCGCAAACGAAACGCGCCATCATGGAACGTGACTCAGAGAATCGCCTGCTCACACGCGCCCCGAAGATTCGTCTGCCAGCAGAACACATCCGCGACAGCGCACTCGCTGCGAGCGGCCTGCTCAGTCGCAAAGTCGGCGGACCGAGCGTGAAGCCGTATCAACCGGCAGGACTTTGGGAAGCCGCTGGCACGGGCAAATCCTACACCGCGGATCACGGCGAAAATCTATATCGCCGGAGTCTTTACACCTTCTGGCGGCGAACCTCGCCTCCGCCTTCGATGGTCACGTTTGACGCCATGTCGCGCGAAGTCTGCACCGCCAAGCGCGAGACCACCGCCACGCCGTTGCAATCATTGGTTCTGTTGAACGATCCGCAATTTGTCGAAGCGGCTCGCGTACTCGGTGAAAAGTTATTGAAACAATTCCCGACAGAAGAGGTTGCGCGAATCAGAGAAGCGTTCCGCACTTTGACCGGTCGCGCGCCAGATAAAGCTGAGACGAAAATCCTGACGCAACTGCTCACCGAGCAGCGAGCGAACTTCAAGTTCGACACCGATGGCGCAAAGAAGTTGCTCGCCATTGGCGAATCTGAACCAGACAAAACCCTGCCGCCCGCCGAGTTCGCAGCGATGACGACTTTGGTAAGCGCGATAATGAACTTTGATGAATTCGTGGTAGAACGATGAACATGAACCACCAAATCTGCACTGGACCAATCCCTGCCGCTGGACTTTCACGTCGCGGCTTTCTGAATCGCTTCGGCATGGGACTTGGCGGCATCGCGCTCGCCAACTTGATCAACCCGGCCAGCATGTTCGCCGCAGCGGCAGCGGCTAAACAAGATCGCGGCATCCTCGGCGGTCAGCTTCATTTTCCTGCGAAGGCCAAGCGCGTGATCTATTTGTTCATGGCTGGCGGCCCATCGCAGATTGAGACTTTCGATTACAAACCGCTGCTCAATAAACGCAATGGCGAACAACTTCCTGATTCCGTGCGCCAAGGCCAACGCCTGACTGGAATGTCCGGCAATCAATCCTCGCTGCCTCTCGCGGGTTCAAAGTTTGGTTTCAAAAAGTATGGTCGCAACGGAACGTGGGTCAGTGATCTGTTGCCATACACGGCGAAAGTCGCGGATGAATTGTGCATCGTGCGCTCGATGTTCACCGAGGCCATCAATCACGATCCCGCCATCACATTTTTCCAGACCGGCTCGCAGATTTCCGGACGACCTAGCATGGGCTCGTGGATTCATTACGGTCTCGGCAGCGACAATGAGAATCTCCCGTCATTCGTCGTGCTCATCACGCCGGGCAAGGTGGACCAACCGCTTTACTCGCGGCTCTGGGGCAGCGGCTTCCTGCAGTCGCAACACCAGGGCGTGCAGTTCCGCAGCGGCAAAGAACCCGTGTTGTATCTCAACAATCCCGACGGCGTCACGCCCGAGAGCCGGCGGCTGTTGATTGATCGCTTGAACGATCTCCACAAACATACCGCCGCAAAACTCGGCGATGCCGACGTGGACGCGCGCATCGCGCAATACGAGATGTCCTACCGGATGCAATCCAGCGTGCCGGGCGTGATGGATATGAGTGGCGAGAAACCCGAGACGTTCGATCTCTACGGCCCCGACGCGCGCAAGCCGGGCACGTTCGCTGCGAACTGTCTGCTCGCGCGGCGTCTCGCGGAGAAGGGCGTGAAGTTCATCCAGCTCTACCATCAAGGCTGGGATCAACACGGCGGTCTGCCGAAAGGAATTTCTGTTCAGTGCAAGGAGACGGATCAAGCCAGCGCCGCGCTCATCACGGATTTGAAACAACGCGGCATGCTCGACGACACGCTCGTCATCTGGGGCGGCGAGTTCGGTCGCACGAGCTATTCACAAGGCAAACTCACGGCGGATGATTACGGGCGCGATCATCATCCGCGCTGCTTTACCACGTGGATGGCCGGCGGCGGCGTGAAGGCGGGAACGGTCTATGGCGAGACGGACGATTTCAGTTACAACATCACGAAGAACGGCGTCCACGTTCACGACTTCCACGCTACGATGCTGCGGTTGCTCGGCGTGGATCACGAACGACTTACCTACTTGCACCAAGGCCGCCGCTTCCGCCTGACGGATGTGCATGGCAAGGTGGTGGAGGATTTGATCGCGTGAGAGTGTTGGACCGTTCGCCCTCACGCTAAAGCGCGCTGACGGGAGCAAAGCCGATGTTCCAACGCGCGTTCAAAGCTGACGAGTTGCCGGATCAAACTGTTGAACTGTGAGTGCGCTGCGTTGCCGTGTTCGGCTGAGAGCAGGCGATAAAGCTGTCGGTCGGCATCCGCATCCGGTTTCACTGGAAGAAGAATTCCCAGCCAACTCAAGCGCGGCGCACCAATCTGGATCAGCAGCGACTCCACCGATTCACGTCCTGCTGCAAGGTCTTCCAATCCCGCGCGGATGGCGTCCGCTCCGGGCAGTCCATCAAAGTCATTGGCTTGGAGTGGTGGCATGGTGAGAGTTTTCAGCGAGTGGTTACGATGTTATTCACGCGTCGGCGTAGCCCTGATACGTCAATCGCCGGAAATCGAATCAATCCGGGTTCGATGGAGTGAAACAGCTCCAGCAGCCGTTCGCGCTGTACCAGTCCAGTGGCGAGCATTTGCTGCACGTCGCCTTGATCGCGCGTGTGATAGCGTTCGATCTTCGCCAGTGCCTGACTGTAAAAGTCGTAATGATAAAACGACAGCGGCCCGTGCGTGGCGATGTGCGTGCTGCGTTCCCGCCAACCTGGTAATTGAGGAATGAAATCGTCCGGCGCGGCGAGTTCGATGTTGATGTCTATCGCATCCTTGAGTCCGGGGAGTGCTTCAAAAAAACCTTGAGGCTCAGGGTCGGCTTTGAGGTCAACGTCCAGGGTTGTTTCACGCCAGCCGAGCAACACCGCCGACACGCCGCCGGTGAAATAAATGCGCCCCTGCGAACGAACCGCTTTTCCAAGCTCGACCATGAACCGGTTGATTTTATTGACGCTGGTTTCCGCGCGCATGTCGGCAGTAATCTAGTGTCCGAGGTGATGCGAACCAAGCCGCAATTCATTCAGGCAGTCAGAGCCTCCTTACGTCGGCTGCTACATCACGAACGGCTGATGTATCTCCACCAAGGCCGCCGTTTCCGCCTGACTGATGTGCACGGGAAAGTCGTGGAGGATTTAATCGCGTGACGGTCTTGCAGGGGGTGTCGCAAAGCGACATCGGAAATTAGCCAGCCACAAAGTGGCTGGTAATGTCGGAGAAGCTTCATGTCCCGGAGGGACGAAGGAACGTTCCGATGTCCTTTCAGGACATGATTTGTTGGCCGATCAACCAGCCACTTCGTGGCTGGCTAATTTCCAGCGGCACTCCGTGCCGCCGCGATGTGCTGCGCCTGCTCGGCGTGGATCACGAACGGCTGACGTTCTTACACCAAGGTCGCCGCTTCCGGTTGACGGATGTGCATGGGAAGTTAGTGGAAGATTTGATTGCGTGAGAGCCGCGCCACGCCTTATCACGGCCTCCCGCTCTCGCGTTTCATTTGTTTGTCTGCCAAATCCTTTCGGCATATCCAAACCCTGCACAATCCTTTGTCGCCAATCAGACAGCCCACATAAAAAGGATACTTTGTTCCGACAATGAAGCGTAACCACCTTTTGCTTTGTTCTTCTGGAGTGCCGATGGCTTGTTTGATTTGCTTGCTAGCCATGCCGCACCGCAAATTTAACCCTAACGGCTCCAGCAGCGCATGCCCTTCCAGCTCCGGACAATCGTTGCCTTCAAAATACAACTGCATTTCTGCGGTTTGCCAGTTGGAGTCAGCGGGGCTCGTAAAGCCCGTCATAAATCCATAACCCTCCTGACACGCCAAACCGATTCCAGTTTCCAAGCCACCGCTGTGGTCTGCTCGAAAGTTTTTGGTTCGTGGGAAGAAATCAAGAAACCGGAGTTTTCCGAATTCCTTGTATGTCATTTTGTGCAAAGGCTTCATTTTCCCCAGCTCTAAAGGTAAAATCTCAAACTTGCGAATAGCTCGTTGGCCTGAGAAACACGCTCGTGATGTTCGTCAGGATTTCGGCGTTGGTGTAACCGGGGGTGGTGCTCAGCTTTTTCCAGTCGGGATGACCAACAAACGTGCCCCAGTTCTTGTCGCGCGCGGCCATGTCGTCGAACACGAGCATGTAAGCAAGGTTTGGCAGCTTCGTACCGACCACCGCTTCGCCGAAGAACACGGGACGCAGGTCGCAGCGGCGGAAGATTTCAATCTCGCCGATGTTGAACATCTCCACCTTCTTCTTGTTCGCCTTGCGACTGTGGGCTTCATAGGTGCGCAACTCGAAGATGCGCGACTTTTTCTCGGCCACCTGCGGCGGGATTTCGAGCTTGGGGATTCCCGTGAAGGCCAGCAGCACGGAACTTTCCTTGCGGATGTAACCGGGATCAGTCGGCGGCAGATTGGCAAAGTCTGATTTTAGCACAGCTTCATCCGACTCGAATTTTTCGCGGGCTTCGTTCATCGCATCCCACGACTTGAACGGGAGCAAAACGTATTTGGTCGGCTGATCCGGCCCGATCATCACGTCGAACACGCCAACAGTGCTGACGCCCACGCGATTCCACGCGGGCAAGGCGATGTCGCGATAGAACTCATCGAAACGCTTGAGCATCGGCCCTTGGCGGAGGTGATATTGGCGCAGTTCATAGAACTCGCGCTCGACGCCATTGAGTTTGGCTTCGGCGGCGTGGGTGACGGTGGTGGTGGCAGCAGCGGCGCTGGCGACGAGAGAGGTTTTGAGGAATTCGCGGCGTTTCATGGTTGGGCGATTGTGCGTCTGAGAAAACGTTTGCGCAATTCTGGAAACGAGCCGGTCGCTCGCCGACGGAGCGCGGCTGTGTCGAAGACCAGCCGCAGCAACTTGGATTGCGAGGCGTGTTCAAAGCATCGGATGCGTCCGTTTTGCCAACGCGCTGCGGCTGGTCACGGACGACACAGCCGCGCTCCGCGCTCCGCTTAGTCGGCGATGTTCACCAACCGCAGCGCGCCGATGCCACCGGGATTCCAGTTGGTGAACAGGATGTAAACTTCCTGATCCTTGCCCTTGCCGGTGACGTACCATGCCGCGTCGTGCATGTGTTGCGCGTCTTCATAACCGAGATCCTCCTTCGGCTTGATCGTCGAGACGATGGAACGTGTCTTGAGGTTGACGACGTAAAGCGGGCCGGGCGTGCCCTTCGCACCATCGAGGCAGGCGCAGAGTGCGTAGTCACCCCACAAGTCCACGTCGCACAAGAGCGTGCCCTTGGGCAGGGCAAGGATTTCAGTGAGCAAACGATCCGCGCGGTTCACGCGTTTGAGCAAACCTTCTGGTCGCGCCGAAATCAGCAAATCACCGTGTGCTTTGTCATAGGTGATGCCGTGCATGGTCTGGGAGAAACGCTCGCGGCTTCCATAATGCTCTTGTCGCCACTTGAGCGGGCTGACATCCGCCGGCATGAAACGTTGCTGGGCGTAGCCGTCCACGATCCAGAGTTCTTTTGTGGAACTAAACGCCACATCCGTTGGCGCGAAACCTTTGTTGGTCGTGTATGAACCGAAGTCCGGCTTCACGATGGTCTCAACAGTTTGGAATCCCGTGTCGGTCAGATGAACCTTGCCGGAATTGTTGTCGGCAGCGGCGATGAGGGGAGCTTTTTTCCCGCGCGGCAGAATGTCCGCACCATGAATGTTGCCTTTCGCGAACTGCGGGTTTCCCGCCACGACCCACGAATCGCGCAACCGGTTGCTGAACGCAACCCAGCCCACGCTCTGCAATCCCCAATACGCGGTGTCCGTTATTTTATCCACGATGATCGTGCCATGGGCTTGCTTCACGGAGGACACGGCGGCGGGGACAGGGACGCGGTCGCGCGCGGCGACAAATTTCCAGAAACCCTGGCCGCTGACTTTCAGATCGGGCGAAGGTTTGGTCGGGGCTGGGGCGCGCACCGGGCCTTTGGTCTCGACCACGAACGGCAGCACGGTCGTATTAGTGATGGCGTATTCGTTGTCGGGAACGTAATGGGCGAAAACGCTAGTGGCGAGGAATGTGGCAGCGAGAAGGAACAGTATTTTTTTGATCATGACTGTGCCGGAGTTTGCCGAAAGCTTTGCGTTTGGAAAGTTGTTTTTAGGTTCTGCGCCGAATCGCGGAAGCAATACCAAATGCGATTGCTGATCGGCAGAACATCCTCCATCCCTCACCCGGTCTTCGGCCACAGAAGCGTCGGACTAATCGGCGCCGCCTTGGGACAAATTTGAATCTCCCCTCCCGCTATTCCTCGTCAAACTTCCGCAAAAGCAACGCTTCGATCTCAGAGACGGCGGCGTGAGCGTCTTTGCCGTCGGCGTGGACGGTGAGTTTGCAGCCGGGTCCGGCCGCCAACATCATCAAGCCCATGATGCTTTTGCCGTTCACTTTTTCGCCATCCTTCTCTACGAGGATGTCGCAGGTGAAACGGTTTGCCGTCTTGACGAACATGGCAGCAGGCCGGGCGTGGATGCCCAGCTTATTCACGACGGTAAGTTCCTTGATCAGGATACCGTCTGTGTCAGAAAGCTTCTTTGCGCTCATCAAGATCGGCTGATTGTTACAGGACGAACATGGCCCGCGCCATCCAATTATTCCTGCTTGGGTGAATTGGCGGCGATCTGTGCAAGCAATCTTTCATTCAGTTCTTGCGCCGGATTGTAGCCCGTGATTGTGAGCTTGGTGTGCATAGCGGCGACTTCAATGAGCCGCGCGATGTCTCGCCCGGGCTTGATCGGGATGATCATGTGTGGAATTTTTTGGCCGAGAATCTCGATGAACTGTTGTTCCAGTCCCAGCCGATCCACATCTGGCACGTCCTGCCAGGCCTTGAGGGAAATAACCAAGTCCACGCGTTTGTTGGACCGGATGCTCTTGATGCCGAACATCGCCGCGACGTTGATGATGCCGATGCCGCGCACTTCCATGCGGTCGCGTGTGAGCGGTGAACTCGTGCCGATGACGTGTTTGCCCTCTTCTAGGTGAACTTTCACGATGTCATCCGCCACGAGGCTGTAACCGCGTTCGATGAGGGCGAGCACGCTCTCGCTTTTGCCCACGCCGCTTTCACCCTTGATGACGACGCCGACGCCAAGGATGTCCACCATGCTGCCCATCTCGCTGCCGCGCGGGGCGAACATATCTTCAAGGGCAAGCGTCGCCTGGCTGATGAAATTCATCGTCAGCAACGGCGTGCGGAAGACGGGTATCTGCGCCTGCTCTGCTGCCGCCAACATCTGCTCGTCCACCTTCAAGTTCCGGCTGTACACGAGGCACGGAATCTTGAACCCGAACATCTGACGGTAGCAGCCGATGCGCTCGGCATCGGTTAATGATCGCAGGAAAAAAGTCTCCGCATTTCCCAGCGCCTGCACACGTTTGTAGGCGAAAAACTTTGTGAACCCCGCCAGCACGAGGCCGGGGCGGTTCACTGTCGGTTCAATGATCTCGCGGCCCAAGCCGCCCCTGCCCGCCGCGAGGTCGAGTTTCAGCTGCTCTTTGTGTTCGGTGAAAAACTTTTCAACAGTGATCTGTTTCGGTTTCATGGTTGTGTTTCGAATTGTGAACTGTTTCAACCGAAGAACGCCTCCGGATTTCAATCCGCGAATCGCACACGATAGTCTCGTTGTGAATTAGTTGAGCATGTCTCAATCACCCCATACCTGTCCACCAAATCGATGCAATGGGTCGCACCTTGCTGAATCTAATCGCTTGCCAGCTTGCTTCCGGTTCGGGACGCTTCGCGGCAATCATGAAATCAGGCTTGGCTCTCTCTCTCGTGTTCGTGGCCAATGTTCTCGTTGGTGCCGAGATCAAATCCATCCATAAACTCTCTGGTGAAGAGCGCGTGGCGCGCTTGTTGTCCGACGCGCGGGCGACGACGGTTTATCGCGAAGGACTCAGCAATGTGATCGCGTTCGTGAAGCAGTTCGACGCACAATTCGTCACGCGCAAACACCAGTTCGAGTTGGTGAAGTTTCTGGACGGCAGCGAGCGATCGAAGAGCGCGAAGGAAGCCACGCTCGAAGATTTTCGCGCCAGTTGGAAGCGTCCCAAGTGGCATGTGCTGGTCCAACAGTGAAGCATGCCGTTGACACGAGGCATTCGTGTCAGTTTTCCATCCAGTTTCCCCGGAGTAGTTCCATAAACTCCTGATAACGGAGTTTTCTTTGACGTGGACTGAAGTCTGCTTTTCAGCACCCGACAGTTGCAAAGGAGTGGTTTCACACATTGCCGGTTATGAAAAGAATTTCTCTCCGTATTGGTTTCTTACGCAGCGTTTCAATCACGTTTGCTTTCGCGGTTCTATCAATCGGCGCATCGTTTGGTGACAATGCTTTGGCGCGCCCGGACGTGGTAAAACAAAAGTTCACCACGCCGGAATCTGGCATCGCCTCGTACTACGGTGAGAAGTATCACGGGCGGCAGACCGCTAGTGGCGAAGTCTTCAACATGCATGAATTGTCAGCCGCTCACCCGAAGCTTGCATTCGGAACTCGTGTGAAGGTGACGCACCTTGCCAACAACCGATCAGTGACCGTGCGCATCAATGATCGTGGCCCGTTTGTGAACGGTCGCGTGATTGATCTCTCGCGGGCAGCCGCCAAGGAGCTGCACATGGTCAAGAGCGGCCTGGCCGAGGTGAAGATCGAAATCGTCGAGTGAGATGGCTCATGGATGCGTGCGGTGCCATTGCCGCACATCCACGGCATCCATGCCCGCCGCGCGGATTGCAGTCATGCCGAGATCGGTGTCTTCGTAGCCACGACAAAACTTTGGATCAACGCCGATGCGTCGTGCGGCTTCGAGGAAAATATCCGGTGCAGGCTTTTGGTTCGTTACCATCTCGCTCGTCACGACCGCATCAAACAAATGCCGGATTTTCAGATGCTCTAACACTTGGCAGATGATCTTCTGCGTGCCGCCGGACGCAACCGCCATCGGAATTTTACCGTGATGCGCTCTGGCGATTTCCACCACGGCATGAATCGGCTCCACCTGCGCCATCAGCGGCAGGTAGGCTTCCTCTTTCTCGTGCGCCACGGCGATGTGATCGAACGAACGTCCCTGTTCCTCGGCGAGCATCTTGAGGATGTCGCGCGACGGCACGCCGCCGAGTGAATAGAAACGGTCTTCGGGAAAGTGCAGGTTGTGGCGTTGCGTGATCATACTCCACGCGCGCCAGTGCAGCGGCATGGTGTTGGCCAGCGTTCCATCGCAGTCGAATACCAATCCTTTAGGTTCAATCATGATTTCAAAATGTTTTGGGGAATCCACTTCTCGCTTTGCGCCGGGCGATAATTCGCAAAGCCTTCAAATAAATCTTTCACGTTCTCCGCCACGATCAGCGAGTCGCGCAAATCTTTTCGGACAAATCCCGACGCCACGGAGACGTCCAAGAATTCGATCAGCTTGTCATAGTAGCCAGCCACGTTGAACAAAGCGCACGGACTAAGATGCAGATGCAACTGCGACCATGTCATCGCTTCAAAGATTTCTTCAAACGTGCCGAAACCACCGGGCAACGCGACAAACCCATCCGACAACTCCGCCATGAGTTGCTTGCGCTGATGCATCGTGTCAACGACGTGCAATTCAGTCAGCGATTCATGCGCGAGCTCTTTCTGGCTCATGAAGCGCGGCAGCACGCCGATGACTTTGCCGCCCTTGGTGAGCGCGGCGTGTGCGACTTCATTCATTAAACCGACGCGTGCTCCGCCATAGACGAGTTCGATGCCGCGTGTCGCGATGGCTTCACCCAACCCACGAGCTGCCACCGTGAACGCGGGCGAATTGCCGTATGACGAACCGCAAAAAACGCAAAGCCGTTTCATTCGCCCAGCGCCTTTAGCTTTTCTTCCATCTCATTCGTCATCAGCGGCTCGATCAATTCATCCAGTTCGCCGTTCACGAAGTTCGACAGATTGTAGAGCGTCACCTCGATGCGATGATCCGTGACGCGGTTCTGGGGGAAATTGTAGGTGCGGATTTTTTCACTCCGCTCGCCGGTGCCGACCTGATCTTTACGGTGCGCGGCATACTTGGCATCCTCCTCCGCAATCTTGCGCTCCAACAGCCGCGTGCGCAAAACCACCATGGCCTGCGCGCGATTCTTGATCTGCGAACGACCGTCCGCGCAACGCACGATCATGCCCGTCGGCTTGTGGATGATCTGCACGGCGGAGTCCGTGGTGTTCACCCCTTGTCCGCCCTTACCGGAGGCGCGGCAAACATTCACTTCGATCTCGTCCGGTTTGATGACGACATCCACCTCTTCCGCTTCCGGCAATACGGCGACCGTGGCAGTGCTGGTGTGGATGCGGCCTTGCGCTTCAGTCGCAGGCACGCGCTGGACGCGATGCACGCCGCTCTCGTATTTGAGACGTTTGTAGACGTCCTGTCCGTTGATCTGAAAAATGATTTCGCGGAAGCCACCGAGATCGGATGAACTCGAATCCATCGTCTCCACCTGCCACCCCATCGACTCGGCGTAGCGGGTGTACATGCGATAAAGATCGGCGGCGAAGAGCGCAGATTCCGAACCACCCGCGCCCGCTCTGATTTCCACGATGGTGTTGCGCGAGTCGGTGGGTTCTGGCGGCACGATGCCGAACTGCAATTGTAGCGCGAACTTTTTTTCCGCCGCTTCGAGCCGGAGGATCTCTTCCTTGGCCATGATGCCCATCTCGGAATCGGGAAGCTCGCTTTGGAGCAATGCGCGGTTCTCTGTGAGATCAGCCTGCGCCTTCAAGAAGCCTTCACCTGCTGCGACGAGATCCTTGAGCCGCGCGTATTCCTTGGAGAGTTCCTGCGCGCGCTGAGGATTGTCAAAAACCGTCGGCTCGCTGAGTGAGGCTTCAATCTCAACAAAGCGGCGGCGGAATTTTTCGATATGCGGGCGGAAATCCATAGTCACCGTGGCTGCGCTCGTGAGAACGCGGGTAAAAGTTGATCGGCCGCGTTCTCACGGAGCGTAGCCACAAAAAAGAAACCGCCCGCGTCCCGATGAATCGGAGGCGCGGGCGGTGTTCTGGAAAAAACTACTTCTTCTTTTTCTTGGTGGCCTCAAAGGCGACCTGTGCGGCAGCAGTCTTGGCAGCGCGTTGTTGGAACTTGTCCACGCGACCCGCCGTATCCACGAACTTCTGCTGGCCCGTGTAGAACGGATGGCAGGAATTGCAAATGCCGACGATGACGGTTGACTTGGTGGAACGGGTCTTGATCACGTTGCCGCAGGCGCAACGGATTTCCGCGTCCGCATACTTAGGATGAATGTCTGCTTTCATAAAATCGGCGCACAGAGTAACAGCCGCTAGCCGAGTGACAAGAGGGAATTTGGGAAACTCGGTTCGCGAATCGTAAAAAGACCTTGATGAGGGGAGGCAAATAGTGGAAAAATGGGCTATTCTAAGCCTATAAAAGGTTACTCAACCCCGGGCCTTAACAACATGAAGTCCAAACTAGCACTTAAAGCCTACATCGTCGCAGCATGGATCGCCGCAGTCATCTGCCACACGCCACCTGCCGCCCTCTCCCAAGGCACAGCCTTCACGTATCAAGGCAGGCTCAACGACGGCGCAAACATTGCCAGCGGCAGCTTCGATATGCGCTTTGCGCTGTTCGATGCCGCGAGCGCGGGGGTAGCCCAAGGCAACCCGCTGACCAACGCCGCCGCCGCGGTGAGCAATGGCCTGTTCACCGTCACGCTGGATTTCGGAAACCAATTCCCCGGCGCGAACCGCTGGCTAGAGATCGCCGTGCGCACCAATGGCAGCGGCGCGTTCAGCACGCTCACACCACGGCAAGCATTGACGCCCGCGCCGTATGCGGTGTTTGCGGGCAAGGTGAACGCCTCAGGCATCAGCGGTACGCTCGCTCCCGGCAACATTGCCAATGGCACGATCACCAGCACGATGCTGGCAACGGGTGCGGTCGGCTCAAACCAACTCGCCGCCGGAGCCGTCACCACCGCGGCGCTGGCCAACGGCGCGGTCACGGCAACCAAAGTCGCCACGGTGACGAACTGGTTCGCCCTGACCATTGCCAATCCCACCCCGGCGACTTACGACTTCTTCGGTGATGCAGTGGCGGCGGTGGGGAACGACAGGGTGCTCATTGGTGCTTATCAGGACCGCTCGGGGGGAACCGGTGTCGGAGCGGCGTATCTGTTTACCACCAACGGCACGTTGCTGACGACCTTCACCAATCCCACCCCGGTGACCGCTGACAACTTCGGCTATGCCTTGGCGGCGGTGGGAAGCGACCGGGTGCTCATTGGTGCTTATCAGGACGACACGGGGGCAAACAATGCCGGAGCGGCGTATCTGTTTACCACCAACGGCGGGTTGCTGACCACCTTTGTCAATCCCTCCGCGGCGGACGGCGACAACTTCGGCTATGCGGTGGCGGCGATGGGGAACGAACAGGTGCTCATTGGCGCGCTCGGGGACGACATGAACGCGACGAATGCCGGGGCGGCGTATCTGTTCAGCACCAACGGCACGTTGCTGACCACCTTTGCCAATCCCACCCCAGCGATCAACGACGCCTTCGGCAATGCGGTGGCAGCAGTGGGGAGCAACCGGGTGCTCATTGGTGCTTATCAGGACGACACGGGGGCAAACGATGCCGGAGCGGCGTATCTGTTTACCACCAACGGCGGGTTGCTGACGACCTTTGTCAATCCAACCCCAGCGAACACCGACAGATTCGGCTTTGCATTGGCGGCGATGGGGAACGACCGGGTGCTCATTGGCGCGCCTTTAGCCGGGGCGGCGTATCTCTTCAGCACCAACGGCACGTTGCTGACCACCTTCACCAATCCTACCCCGGCGGCTTTCGACTCCTTCGGCAGGGCCTTGGCGGCAGTGGGGAGCGACCGGGTGCTTATCGGCGCAGAAGGGGACAACACGGGTGCACCCAGTGCCGGAGCGGCGTATCTGTTCAGCACCAATGGCACGTTGCTGGCGACCATCAACAATCCAACGCCGGAGAGCGGCGACTACTTCGGCCTTGCCTTGGCGGCGGTGGGAAGCGACCGGGTGCTTATCGGCGCACAAGGGGACAACACGGGCGCCTCGGGTGCCGGGGCGGCGTATCTCTTCAGCACCGAGACATTCACGGACGGGCTGGTGGCCGACGCGGTGCGCGCCCGTTCCGTCACCACGGCCAGCCTGGAGGACGGCGCGGTGACCGCTGCCAAAATAGGCGGGGTGCTGTTACCAAGCCAGATTCCCGAACTGAATGCCGCCAATGTTGCCCTGCGCGCCGGGTTCAACAATTTTACCGGCGATAATCACTTCACGCAGCGCGTCGGTATCGGGACGGTAGTCTCTCCGGATGCGAGCTTGCACATTGCGGACGGCTCGGCGGGGGCGGTGACCGCCAACGCCTCAGCCCTGCTGGCGTTGGAAGGAGACACGAATGTATTCATTCATTTCCTCACCC
>CAMCWI010000062.1 GCA_945882065.1 Akkermansia muciniphila | reverse complement strand
AGAAAAAAGAGAAGCCAAAGGCTGCACCTGCGACTTCCCGACGTGGCTTTTAACGCGTTCCCAAAAATTGGATCGTAAGAAAGGCAACGTTCAACAGGCGGGCAGACTGTAAGGTCTGCCCGCTTTGCTTTGGCCTACTTCTAGGATTGTCGCGCACGGTTTTACCAGTAATCTTTTGCACATGCGATTCTTGATCGGCTTACTTTTGGCCGGGACTTACTTCGCCTCAGCGCAGACCAACGAGTTGGCGGCAGGCTCACCGCTGCTGACCGCGAGTAGCTTCGATGCGGACTCGACGGTCTATGCATTGTCCATTGTGTTCGCGTTCACTTTCATCCTGACTCTCTACGTGGTCGTCCTGTATTTCCGAGAACGTCGCCGCATCAGATTGGCTATGGCGAGAAACGCGGAGCAAAACCAATTGTTGCCTGCTCTGACGACAAAGCAGGAAGTCTTGTCCAACGAGGATTGGAGACAACGCGCGTTGATCGCGGAGTCTCTTGCGGGCAACCAGGCTTTGTTGCTCCGCGAAAAGCTCATGCCTGAACTGACCGAGTTCGTGAAGCAAAGCCTCGTGCAAGGTCTGGCCGCTCAACGCGACGCTCTGCTCGCGATACAGCAACAGGCGATGCACAGCTTGATCGAGATGGAAACGCGTCTCGCCTCGCTGCAAGCACCGATGCAAGATCGCATCCGCGCGTATGAAACCCGCATCACGGAACTGGAAAATGAAATTTCTGTTCAAGGCACAGAAATGCGTGAACTGACGCGCACGATCCTGCAACTGATGCGAAAGAAGCTCGAAGAAGAACAAGCGCAAGACAGTTTCCATTGATGGAATAAGGTCGCAACTCGTCCGCCCGAAATATCTATCACACGTTTTCCGTTGACCTTGTGCGCGTGAGAAACATGATTCTCCCAAATGAAACAATCCAAACGAATCGGCATTCTCACCGCAGGCGGCGACAGCCCCGGTCTCAACGCCGCCATCCGTGGCGTCGGCAAGGCGGCGCATGATGCCGGTATGGAGATCATCGGCTTTCGCGACGGCTTTCGCGGTCTCGCGCAAAACCAGACCATCAAGCTCGACAAGAAAGCGCTCGCTGGAATCCTCACCGTTGGCGGCACGCTGCTCGGCACGGGCCGCGACAAACCGCATCGCATGGAAGTCAACGGTCGGATGAGAGATATGCGCGATGTGATCGCGCGGACTTACGAGAGCAACAAACTGGATGCGCTCGTTTGTCTCGGCGGCGGCGGCACCCACAAGAACGCGCTGCGTTTGATGGAGAAGGGATTGAACATCATCACGCTGCCCAAGACGATTGATAACGACATTGCGTTGACGGACACGACCATCGGGTTTGACACCGCGATGAGCATCGCGACGATGGCGATTGACCGCTTACACAGCACGGCGCACAGCCATCATCGTATCATCATCGCAGAGATCATGGGGCATCGCGCGGGCTGGCTGGCATTGGGGTCGGGCATCGCCGGGGGCGCGGATGTGATTTTGATCCCGGAAATTTCCTACGATGTGCGAAACGTCGCGGCAGCGATTCGGAAACGAAAGAAGCTCGGGACTAACTTCAGCATCGTGGCCGTGGCAGAAGGCGCGTTGCCAATTAAGGAGGCCGCGCAATTCACCGCCGCCGCCCGCCGCAAGAAGGAAGCGACGACAAAAACCGACAAGCTCAAAGCCAAGAATGAATTGGTTCACCTGCGTGAACTACACGACGGCAGCACATGGCGGCTGGCCAAACAGCTTGAAGAACTCACGCATCTCGAGGCGCGCGTGACCATCCTCGGTTACGTGCAACGCGGCGGCACTCCATCGGCGACGGATCGTTTGCTGGCCACACGGCTCGGTACGGCGGCGGTGGATTTCATTCTCAAAGGCAACTTCGGCATGATGGTGGCCGCCCGAGGTGAAGATGTGAAGGCTGTGCCGGTGATTGATGTGGCGGGGCGATTGAAAAGTGTTCCGGCAGATCATTCATGGATCAGCAGCGCACGACATGTGGGGACTTGCTTTGGCGACTGAGCCATGCGACTACGGTTTGAAGAGCCGGTAAATGCGACCGCCGGGTTGCAGATTGATGGTGACGGTATTCGTCGTGCCGTTGTCCACAGGCGGCGTCGGCACGTTGCTCCAATTGACCGAGCCGAGGTTGTTGGTGTTTTCTTGCAACAAGAATCCCGTGGCAGATGACGGCCAAGTGATCACGATGTTCTGGCTCGTTGTGCGGGCGATGTAGAGCTTGGGTATATGCAACAAGGTGAACACGTAGGCCGCGCCCGAATCTACCGCGCCCGTGTTATCCAGAGACGCCCCTATAATTATCGTGTTCGGTTCAATTGCCGCCACCGCATCGCCAAATAAATCGTTCAACACCGGGGTGGGATTCGTGATCGTCGCCAGGAGTGTGCCGCTGGTGGTGAAGAGATACGCTGTGCCGCTGTTTGTCGCGCCAGTGTCGTCATTCGGCGCGCCAATGAGGACATTGGTTGTTCCGACAGCCGACACAGCCCATCCGAAATTATCGTTGGGTGCTGGAGAAGGGTTGGTGAAGGTGGTCAACAGCGTGCCGGTGATGGTGAAAAGATAGGCTGCACCCGCGCTTGGCGCGCCGGTTTTGTCCCCATACGCACCGATGAGAACCTTGTCCGCACCCACCGCTGCCAGAGCAGAGCCGAACAGGTCATTGAGATCGGGCGTGGGATTGGTGAAAGTAATCAGCAGCGTGCCATTGGTGCTGAACAAGTGGGCCGCGCCTGCGCCCATGGCGCCAGCGTTGTCGTAATGCGCACCGACCAGCAGCTTGTCC
Organism: Akkermansia muciniphila; assembly: GCA_945882065.1. Taxonomy (GTDB): domain Bacteria; phylum Verrucomicrobiota; class Verrucomicrobiia; order Limisphaerales; family JADLHS01; genus JADLHS01. The sequence continues at coordinate 14,750 of CAMCWI010000062.1, read as the reverse complement.
TCACCTACCGCCGCAACCTCGCGCCCAAAAAAATCACCAAACTCCGGCGTGGGATTGGTGAAGGTTGTCAGGAGGCTGCCGTTCGTGCTGAACAAGTAGGCCGCGCCGGTATAGATTCCAGCGATCTGATCGTCACTCGCCCCGATGAGAACCTTGCTCGCGCCGACCGCCGCCACGGCACAACCGAAATGGTCAAATTCCCCCGGAGCAGGATTCGTGAACGTGGTGACCAGCCTGCCAGTGGTGCTGAACAAGTAGGCCGCACCCACATCCGACAATTCGCTGCTCACTGGACCAACATCAGCCTCAAGCGCACCAATAAGCAAATTGTCTGAACCCACCGCAGCCACGGCAAAGCCAAATTTGTCACCACTCGACAGAACCGGGTTGGTGATCGTGGTCAGCAACGCGCCGTTCGTGCTGAACAGATAGGCCGCGCCCGTGTTCCCGATGCCCGCGTTGTTGTATGCTGCCCCGATGAGAATTTTGTCCGCACCTACCGCCGCCACCGGGCAACCAAAAAGATCACCCATTCCAGGCGTGGGATTGTTGAGGGTGGTTGAAATCTGATAAGTCGTCGGCTGTGCGTGGAGGCTGTTGGTGGCGAAGACGAGGCCGATCGTGAGTAACAGTAGGATGTGTTTCATGGGTTGTTACTTCGTCTGAACCATTATTCACATTTCTAAATTATTGCCCATTAAGGTCAATTACTTTCTCAGAAAATCCAGATGAACTTGTTGTTATCGGCGGACGGGTGCGACAGGAAATGGCGACCACGAATTTTGACGGGAATTTCCCTCGAAAGTAGTTTTCGCATTCTTCAGCCAACAAGCGTAGATGCGTTGCGGCTCTGCCACGCTATCCCCTTGAATCGAATTCGGCATGGGTTCGGATCAGTCAAGGTGTTCGCCAATAATCCGGCCAATCTCTTCCAGCGTTTGTGTCTCGGTGGGGGTGTATTCGTGCGGACGTTGGGTGCCGACGCCTATCGTGCCCACGATTTTCTTGCCTGCACGCAACGGCACACACAACGCGCCACCGACGCCGGTTTTCTTCGCGTCGGGTTTGGCGACGCCGCTGGTGTCGGTTTGAAGATTGCAAATAGTGACCGGGCTGCCGCGCTCGACGGTTTGCCCGGCAATGCCTTTGCCGACGGGGATCGTTTTAATCGTGTCCATCAGGAACGGCGGCATGCCGATCTGGGCGGCGAGGTGGAGCAGTTGTTTCTCACCGTCGAGGCGATGAATAGTTCCGGTTTCGGATTGGTAAGCGGTCAACACGAGTTGCAACACTTGTGGTAAAACGGTTTCGCTGTTGTTGCCGTCTTGCAGCAATGCTCTGATCTGTTGGGGCAATTCGCTCATCGCGTTGTCGTTCATTTGGGGGGCAATATTATTGGGCAAAGGATGGTTCTGCAAAATCAAAAATGCGGACGAAGGGCGAAATTGACACCTGTGGGCGGGCTTCCTATCCTCTGCCCGCAAAGAAAGAAACGCTTTGCCCCGAACACACGTTCGGGGATTTTTATTGTCGGCAACCGATCATTTATGGCGAATACAATTCTCGTCGGCGCCCAGTGGGGCGACGAAGGCAAAGGCAAAATCATTGACGTGCTCACCGAGAGCGCGGACATCGTCGTCCGTTACGCAGGCGGCAACAACGCTGGCCACACCGTCTGGGTTGGCAAAAAGAAGTACGTTCTGCATCTCATCCCGTCAGGCATTCTTCGCAAGACCAAGCTCTGCGTCATTGGCAACGGCGTGGTCATTGATCCCATCGGTCTCGTCAATGAGATCACCGGCCTGCAAAAGATCGGCATCAAGATTGGCAAAAACTTTGTCGTGAGCGAAACCGCGCATGTCGTGTTCCCGTATCATCGCGAACTCGACGCACAGCGCGAAGTGCTTAAAGGCAAAAACAAGATCGGCACAACCAAGCGCGGCATCGGCCCGGCTTACGGTGACAAAGTTGCGCGCGTCGGCTTGCGCATGGCGGACTTAATTGATCCAGTGCGACTCGAAGAAAAACTTTCCGTTCGCATCAAGGAGAGCAACAGCGTGCTCAAAGCACTCGGCGCGAAACCCGTTTCGTTCAAGCAAGTCTTCGCGGACTACAAGAAGGCTGGCGAGTTCCTGAAACCATTCGTCACGAATACGGTCGTCTTGCTGCATGATGCGATGAGTCAGGGTGCAGACATGTTGTTTGAGGGCGCGCAGGGCACGTTCTTGGACATTGATCACGGCACGTATCCGTTCGTCACCTCCTCGAACACCACGGCAGGTGGCGCTTGCACTGGCTCTGGTGTGCCGCCGCATCGCATGGATCGCGTCGTCGGCGTGATGAAGGCTTACACCACTCGCGTTGGCGAAGGGCCGTTGCCCACGGAGAATCAGGTCATCTCCGATTTGCTGCACGGCATGGGGCGCGAGTTTGGCTCCACCACGGGTCGCGCGCGGCGTTGCGGTTGGTTTGATTCTGTTGCCACGCGCCACGCCACGATGGTCAATGGCATTGACGATCTCGCCATCACGAACCTCGACGGCCTCGACACGGTGGAGAACATCAAAGTCTGTATCGCGTATCGTCATGGCAAGAAGCGTTACGATTACATGCCAAACGACGTGCAAGTCCTGTCGGAATGTGAACCGATCTATGCGGAGTTCGAGGGATGGAACACGCCGACGGACAAGTGCAAAACATGGAAACAGATTCCTGCAAAAGCGCGCACGTATCTGAACGCCATCTCGGAACTGACCGGCGCGAAGCTTTACATCGCGTCTGTTGGGCCGGGAAGAGATCAGACGATTTTTGTTTAGCTGTTGATTCGTATGCCCAAGCCCGGCATAAAAATTATTTCCGAACAAATCGGTTCAGGGACTGAGCTAAAGAAGGGTGACCGCGTTCGCGTGAAATATAATATCCAGCTCAACCGAGGTGATTATGTCATGCGAGATGCCGAATCTGTTTTCACCTTGGATGATCGAGAGATGATCGCTGGTTTTAGATATGGACTAGAATGAATGCGACTCGGCGGAACAAGAATATTTAGGGCTGCCCCTCACTTGTGCTATCGAGGGTTTGAATCCGAAAAGATACCAAAAAATGCAGTCCTTATATTTGAAGTAAACCAATTGGAAATTTTGCCACCGGCATGAGTTCGCAACTTTCACATCTCAGCCCCGAAGTCAAGGCCAGCCTGCCGCAGCACATCGCCATCATCATGGACGGCAACGGGCGTTGGGCGAAGCAGCGTCACTTGCCGCGTATTGAAGGCCATCGTCAAGGCGCGGAGTCGGCGCGCACGATCATCAAGTCTGCTGGCGAACTCGGCATCAAATATCTCACGCTCTACGCATTCTCGGTCGAGAATTGGAATCGCCCCAAGGACGAGGTGGACGCGTTGATGAAATATCTCATCCACTATCTCAAAAACGAGACGCCGGAGTTGAACAAGAGCAACGTGCGCCTCGAAGCCATCGGCCAGATCTGGCGGTTACCAGAGAATGTGCAGGAGCAACTCAAGAAGGCCCGCGCCACACTCGCCAAGAACAACGGCCTCACGCTCGTCCTCGCATTGAGCTACGGTAGCCGCACTGAGATCGTAGATGCCGTGCGCGGCATCGCCGCCGATGTGAAAGCTGGCAAGCTCGACCCCGCTGACATCAACGAGCAGGTCGTCTCGCAGCATCTCTACACGCGAAGTTTTCCCGATCCCGATCTGCTCATCCGCACGAGCGGCGAGATGCGCGTGAGCAATTTCCTCCTCTGGCAGATTTCTTACGCGGAGTTTGTCATCACGCCGACGCTCTGGCCGGATTTCCGCAAGCCGCAATTGCACGCCGCGCTTGAGGAGTATGCGAAACGGCATCGGCGGTTTGGTGGCGTTTAGCCGAACAACTGTAGTTGAAACCGGACGGGAAAAACGCAGAGGCGCGACTTTGCCCCGCTCACTTCCCGCCCGTCATCGCCTGCAAGCCTTCATCCGCCGCGCGCTTGACCCACTTGCTCGAATCGTTCATGGACGTTTGCAGCGTCGGAATCACGCCCGGCATCCGAGTTCGCACCAAGGCTTCCACGGCTGCGAGACGGATGTCTTCGTCCGTGTCACGCGTCAGGCGGGTCAGAATATCGAGTACCGCATCGGTTTGTTTCCGCGTATCAAGTCCAGCAACACCGCCGCCAACGGCACGACCCGTCAATCGTCTCAACAAACTCGCCGCCGCCGTCTGCACGCCCGTGTCGCGATGCTTCATGGCTTCCCGCAATTCCGTCACCATTCCCTCCACGCGCGGCGAGCGATCCCAAAACGCATCCACCATCATGATCGCGCGCGAAGCCGCCTGCCGCACTCCCATGTGTTCATCCACCATGGCCATCACCAGATTTTCGAGCACGCTGTCATCACCCACCTTTCCCAGGGCATCGGCGGCGTTCTGGCGCACTTCTTGATCGCGATCATTCAACAAGCTCAACACGACGGGCAGCGCGCGTTTGTCCGACAGCTTGCCCAATGCCTCTGCCAGCACCGCGCGCACTTCCCACTCGCGGTCATTCACCATGCCCAGCAATGCATTCAGCGAGTTGCGATCTGCAATCTGTCCCAACGCATTGATCACAGCCACGCGCACGTTGCGAACGTTATCTCGCAACAATGGGACGAGAGCCAGCGACGATTGCGGATCGCCCACGCGAGCGAGGCCGTTTGCAGCGGCGGACCGCACCATCGCCTCGCCGTCCTTGAGCGCGCCGATCAGCGGCTTCAACACTGCCGCGTCCCCCATTTCGCTCAACGCGTTAGCCGCGGCCACGCGACGTTCATTGCTGCCACTGCGCAGCACGGATGCGAGCGCACTGACCGCCGCTGAGCCGAACATGGTGACGCGTTTGAAATCTCCGCTCGCGACGTAAAAAGGGATTTGTTCACCCAGCGTGCGAGGCACCCAGTTCAAAGCGCGCAAGGCTTGCGCCGCATGATATTGAACGCCAGGCGTTCCCCGCAGCAACACGCCCACGAGCGGCTCGACGACTGAAGCATCCCCCCTTTTTCGCAACGCCTGCACCGCCAGTTCCTGCACCGCCTCACTGTGATCGCGCAAGGCCGATACGAGCGGCTTGATCACCGCCGGGCTTTCGATGTCACCCAACGCGGACACGATTTCAGCGCGCACGGCTGGCTCGATGTCTTCCAAGGCAGTCACCAGCACCTCCACCGCCGCCGGGTCTTTCAATGCGTGAATCCTCTGCACCGCCTCCAATCTTTTTTGTGGAGATGAGGCGGTCAGATTCCGCTGCGCCAGCCATAGCTTGGTCTTAAACATGATGGAAACGTCACCGAAGTTCCTGCGCAATATAATGGTCGTGCCCGCGCCATTGTCCAGCCGCTCGTTTGCGAGCGGTGTGACTAAACCGGAACCATGCACTTGAAACAGGGAGAAATCCCGCCGTGCGGGACAAAGACGCTGAGAACGCGGAGAGGCGCAGAGATTAGGAACTATCACTGAACGGTGTTTTGTCCGTAGCCATCTCCACTCCGCGATTCTCTGCGTTCTTTGCGCTTCTGCGTTTATCCCCACGGCTTTCCATTCGCATTTGTTCGGATAAAAGTGCCAGGCAGAATCAATTCGTCCTCATCCTCGAACTGGATTGGAAAAAGTCGAGGACGAGGACGACGAGAAAGAAGGTTACGCGGTGATTTCAGTTACACCCGTCAGTAAGCCACCAACGACCGCACCGGAATACCTGGCAGTTTATCGCGCCCGTTGAGGAACTTGAGTTCGATGAGGAATCCCGCTTCGAGGATCACACCTCCAAGTTTTTGCACCAGCGCAACCGCCGCAGCCGAAGTCCCACCCGTGGCGAGCAAGTCGTCCACGAGCAACACACGGCTGCCGGGCTTGAGCGCATCAGTATGGATCGCGACTGTGGCGTGGCCGTATTCAAGCGCGTAATCCTGCTCGATAGTCTGATACGGTAACTTACCTTTCTTGCGTACGGGAATGAATCCTGCCTTAAGTTTCACCGCAGCAGCGGCGGCAAAGATGAATCCGCGCGCGTCAATACCGACCACGGCATCCACACTACCGGGAGTAAATTTTTCCGTGAGCAGATCAATCGCCCCAGCGAACAACTTCGCATCCGCCAGCAACGGCGTGATGTCTTTGAACTGGATGCCGGGCTTGGGAAAATCCGGCACATTGCGGATGGCACGTTCGATGTCGGCAACTGTGGTGCGTGTTGAACTCATAATGATTGTGATCGGGGGGAAGTTTTTTTTAAACCACGAAATACACTAAATCAAAATCCTTCAGCGAAAGCTTTCGTGTCATTTCGTGTCATTTCGTGGTTCACCAACTCAGCGCTGAGTGCGCTCGAACTTCTCGATCATCTTCCGCATCTTGCGCAGGGCTATGTTCTGAATCTGCCGCACGCGTTCGCGGGTGACGCCAAATTTCTCGCCCACTTCTTCCAGCGTCTTCTCGTTGCCGCCATCCAGCCCAAACCGGAATCGCAAAATGGTCGCCTCGCGCGGATCAAGTTTTGTGACCATGTCTTCCAACATGCCATTGACAGTTTTGTCCTCAAGATTCTCGTAAGGATCAATCGCGTTCTCATCCTGAACGATCTCGGAGTAAGTGTTGGAATCGTCATCGCCGATGGGAGCATCCAGCGAGGTCGGACGCACAGCAGCCATCCGCATTTGAGCCACGCGGGCTGACGTGGTCTGAAGTTCTTCCGCCAACTCTTCATCCGTAGGTTCGCGCCCAAACTCCTCCTGCAACTTCAACGCCGTGCGACGCATCTTGGCAATTTTGTCCACGAGATGCACCGGCAGACGGATCGTCTTGGATTGATTGGCGAGCGCGCGTTTGATGGATTGCTTGATCCACCACGAACCGTAGGTGGAGAGCTTGCCGCCCTTCGCAGGATCAAACCGCTCCACCGCTTTCATCAAACCGATGTTGCCCTCGCTGATAAGATCAAGCAGTGGCAGGCCGATGCCTTCGTAATCCCGCGCGATCTTCACGACGAGCCGAAGGTTCGCCCTGATCATGTGTTCGCGCGCCTTCTTGTCGCCCTTCTTGATACGCGCGGCCAAAGCAATCTCCTCCGCAGGCGTCAGCAGTTTCACCGAACCCACTTCGCGCAGGTAAAGTTTGATGGCCGTGTCGCCATCGTAAGAACCACGCCCGGTCTCTTGCTCTTGCATCGGATTCTGGGCTTTCTTGTAAAATCCTGTATCAATGACAATCTTCGATGCCTCGGCCAGATGTCGCTTGAACAATTCCGGATCCGCGCCGCCCGCAGCCTTGCGCATGATGGCGGTGTCATATTCCTTGTTCGTCCTGCGCGTGAAGGCCGTCTCCGACTCGGTCGGTTTCTGTTTGAGAAACTCCGTCTCGGAGGATTTCGCTGGGGGCTTTACAGTGGGCTTCGCAACGGATTTTGAAGCTGACTTCTTAGGGGAAGTCACTTTGGTTGCAACGCGCTTTTTTGTCTTGGACGGCATGAGGCTTGAAACTGTAAGCACAGAAACGCGTGCGACAAGGAAAATGCGGCGGACAAAACAATTCCCGGCTGACAACGCCGATACTTTTCATTACAAACCCCGCATGTCCAACAACGCCACCATCAGCAAATTGATCGCCTCGTCAATGAAGTCTACGGCCTGACGGATGACGAAATCAAACTCGTGCAGGGAGGCCAGAAATACCAATTCCCAAAGTGAAGCGGCTGAATCATCCAAAAGCCCACCCCCATCTCTCCCCCCGTTAAACACGCCCCGCTCGCGCATCGTCAGGCCGGGTTACGAGATTTGTTTGCGCCACCATTTTGAGCACTGTCCTAATTCGTTTCCGGCGCGTGACGTTTTAATCCGACATCGTGGGCGATGTCATCGAACTCCTCGCGGGTGACTTGTTCGAGTTGTTTGCCGCGTGCTTTGAGTTTCTCGTTGATCTTGATGGCCTTCTCAGTCATCTGCTCGTGCGTCTCCTTCGAGCCGCCCACGAGTGCGAAGTTCGGCCCGCGCGTGACGCGCTTGTGACCGTCTGAATCCAACCCAAAGCCGAGCAACATGGCTTTGCGCTTCGCAGATTTCCCGCTGTTCAACATGCGCTCAGGCTAGGGATACCACTGAACCCGGTCAAGGTTCACATCCTAACGGCTGTGTGACTGCGGTGCTGGGCAACTTCCCTTCTTAGTCTTAATTATTTTCTTACTCTTAACCCGAACTCCGAAATAGAAAGCAAGTGACAACGGAGAAGCCTTTGCCGGAGATGACATGAGTAGTTGGCGAGCGAGCGCAGGTGTTGGTTTACTGAGGCGAGCGGGAAGCTGTTTGACGCGAATTGCGCAAATTGTCTGGAATGGAACTATGAATCCGTAGCAATTCGTGAAATTCGTGTCAAAGCTTCTTTCGTTAGTTTGGAGTTTCACCCAAAGCCTTCCTCAAATCGTCGTTTGACAGTGTTTTCGCGTCTGCTAAATCTATTACCCGTCACGCGTTGACGGTTTTATCACCAAACAATAAACAAACTACGACTATGCCTATCGCTGTTGGAACCAAAGCCCCGGACTTCACCCTCAAATCCAAATCACCCGCCGACGTGGAAGTGAAGCTCAGTAACAATTTCGGCAAGAAGAACACCGTCGTCCTGTTCTTCCCGCTCGCCTTCACCGGCGTTTGCACCACCGAGATGTGCGATGTCACCGCTGGCCTCAGTGCCTACGTGGACATGAACGCCGATGTCATCGCCATCAGTGTGGACAGCCCGTTCGCTCAAGCTGCATGGGCTGCGAAGGAAAAAATCAGCATCACGCTCGCCAGCGATCTGAACAAGACCACCACCAAAGCTTACGACGTGGTGTTCCCGATGCTCGCTGGTGTGGGCGACACGTCAGCTCGCGCCGCGTTCGTCATTGATAAGAACGGCGTGGTGCAATACTCCGAACAGACAGCGACACCAAAAGACCTGCCGAACTTCGCTGCCATCAAAGCGACGCTCGCCGAGTTGAAGTAAGTCGAACGAAGGATTTCACGAAGGGACGCTGGCAACAGCGTCCCTTTTTCATTTTGAATCGTAGTCACGGACGCGAGTCCGCGCCATTTGACTTCGGTTACGTCTGGAAGGTTTGCGCCGACTTATGTCGGCGGCTACGAGACCACTTCTCCAAATAATTACTTTCTCCGCGAGGCTTGTTTGCCGCAAACTGTTTTCACTCTATGAAACTATTCGATCTTTCAGGTGAAGTGGCGGTTGTCATCGGCGCAACGGGCGTGCTCGGCGGCGCGTTAGCGGAAGGTCTGGCTGAAGCAGGCGCAAAGATCGCCGTGCTCGGTCGCAATGCAGAACGCGGCGAGGCGCGTGTGAAAGCGATCCAAGCCAAGGGCGGCAAGGCAGCGTTCTTCGCAACAGACGCCATCTCTCGTTGCAGCTTGGGCGAAGCGCATGAAAAAATTGAAGCCACACTCGGCGCACCGACTATTCTCATCAACGCCGCTGGCGGCAACGATCCCAAAGTAACGGTGACAGCGGATCATCCGTTTGAATCCATCCAACTCGCGGACTGGCAGGCGAACTTCGACATGAATCTTGCAGGCGGCGTGTTACTTCCGTGTCAGGAGTTCGGTCCCGCCATGTGTCGGCGCGGCAAGGGCAGCATCATCAACATCGCCAGCGCCTCGGCACATCTGCCACTGTCCCGCGTGGTGACTTATTCCGCAGCGAAGGCGGCTGTGTTGAATCTCAGCAAATTTCTCGCGCGAGAGTGGGCCACCAAAGGTGTGCGCGTGAACACGATCACGCCCGGCTTTTTCCCGGCGGAACAGAATCGCAAGCTGCTTTTCAACGAAGACGGTTCGCCGACGGTGCGCACGCAGGCGATCTGGGGTCACACACCGATGAAACGATTCGGCGATTCACAGGAGCTGATCGGCGCGACCGTTTTCCTCGCATCGCACAAGGCGAGCAGTTTCGTCACCGGCACCGACATCGTGGTGGACGGCGGATTTCTGAGCCAGACGATCTGACGAGACTACTGCTCGGCATCAGCGCGCTCGAAGACTTGGAGGATTTTGTTAAACGAATCCCGCACTTGGCTGTAATCCGTGACATCCACGGTGAAGCGGTTGTCCTTGTTCCGTCGCGCCACGACATGACCGTCGGAGAACAAGATCGTGGCGGATTGTTGCCGATGATGCGTGCGCGGCTTGACATTGAATGCGGCGAGGTCTTCCGGGCAAAGGAACAAGGTATCAATCACCAACGCGCGGATGGGTTGACCGTTGCGGTTCAAGCCAAGTGTGTCGAGTTTGAGATTCGTTGGCGTGCTATTGGTGCCGGGGGGATCAAATAACAGCGTGTTTCCAGCGTGCCGGTAGTAGTAGCTACATTGCGCCTGATATTTCCCGACCTTCGCCAGTTCGGTTTCAGAGTCGAGCGGCTGATCTGCGCTTGGGCAAAACAAAACTTTCGGTTGAGCGGTCAGATGATGTTGCAGCAACAACCCCAAAGCCACGGGCGCACCGCTTTGCAATGAGAGCAAACTGGTGGGCGCACCTGTGGACGGATAAAAGTTGGACGGGTTGGCGAATGGCGGTGCTTTTGGGCCATAGGGTATGCGACCGTCGTTGTCCTGCGAATACATCTGAATGGCAATGCCGACTTGCCGCAGGTTTGAGAGGCAGACGGCGCGTCGGCCTTTTTCTTTGGCGGTTGCGAGGGCGGGAAGGAGCATCGCCGCGAGGATCGCGATGATGGCAATGACGACCAGCAATTCAATCAACGTGAAGCCGTGATTGTTTGGCGGCGGCGATATGGTCTTTGCCCGTTGGCGGAACATGCGTGACTCGCGCTACGGCAATTGCCGAGCTTGATAGAAACGCTGGGGGAAGTTCGCAGGCGTGTCAACGAAGGGAATCGTGCCCGTGCTGTTCGTAATGATGCCGAGGCTCGTCCAATTCAACGGTGGCAATGTCAGATTGGTGCTCGCAAACATTTCAAATACCAGACCCGGTTCGCTTTGAATGCTGAATTGAAATTGCCCGTTCGTGTGAATGGGATTCACGAAAACCGGCGCAAGTGTGGAGGACAGACGCACGTTGTCCAAATCCCAGTAGCCGCCCTCCAAGTTAGTGCTGACAGTTGAAAGCAACAATATCCCGATATGCTGCCCAGCCCATGGATTGTCGGGGCGAACGGTGGCGACATTCACCGAGAAATCTAGGAGATGCGTGCTGTTGCTGAAGACCGACAGCGAGCTGGTGATCGAGTTTCCGGCTACGGTCACGCGATTGCTGTTGGCATCGCGATAGTAGAGGATCATATCCAATGTGGCCCCGGGCAGTATGCCGCCGCCGCTTTCCATGCCGCCGACCAGAATTCCCGTTGTCAGGTGATACGACTTGCCTATTTCAAAGGTGTGATTAAAGGCGTGTACCGGGGACGGATCGTTCCAATCCACCGAATCATAATCCTGAAAGAACCCGGCTTCCGGCTTCGCAAACAGCCAAATCGCCTGGTTGCCATTGCAATTATCAATGTGGTCAAAACTTCCCGGCGCCGTGTTTTTGAAGATGCCTGTCAGCGTGGACCAATCGCCAGACGTGTTCGTATCCCATCCAACCGGTTGGGGCGTCCGTTGCCACGAGTCAATGTTCAATGTGACAAAAAATGTAGGAGGTGACTCAAAAGAACCATTCGGAACAACAATCGTCCCTGCTTGAAGTGGGCCGGTCAAAACCAGCAATGCCATCAAAACGCGCCGACATCGAAATTGATTGAGGCTGCCTGCAAATCCGCCGACAGATTTTATCAAGGAGTTGAGCGTTTTACACACAGGCTTTGAAGGCAGAAACTAGCTTCGACGCGAACGCGCCAAAATCATTCCACTAATACCAATCCCCAGCAAAGCCATCGCAGTCGGCTCTGGGACTGCCGTCAGGCGCACGTTGTCAAAGTCCCAGTTCCCGAATGATGTCATCTCGACAGCGATAGTGGATTCCAAGTGGATTCCAATATTTTTGCCTGCCCAAGCATCACCCGGATTAACTACGGGAACATTCACCTGATAATCTATTAGATTGAGCGTTGGCGTGAGCGGAAAGTCGGCGGCACTGTAGCTGACCACAGTTGAACCGACCTTTACTTTGTTGGCTAGGTCATCCAGATAATACAAACTCAACTCCAGAGTAGATCCGGGCGGGATGATTCCGAAACTGCTCTTCGCAAACAACCCGATGGTCATATTGTACGATTTGCCAATATCAAAAGTCGCATTGAAGTCGTGGGTTGGTGATGTGCTGTAATCTTGAAAAAGAGTCACTTGCGGCGCCATCAGGATATAGCCCGCCTGTGCCCCGACGACATTTCCATACGGCGCAGGGTTGTACACGGAAATATTTCTAAACCCGCCCGACGTTCCATACCAAGGAGGCACACCGCCACCCAAAAATGGGTAGTAAGCGGGTTCGGCAATCTTCTGCCACGCATCAAGGGTGGGGTTGGTGTCGAATGGGAATCCGACCGCCGACTGGGACTCGAACGAGTGGTTCGGAACAAAGATCGGCAGGGCTTGCAGGATGCCGGTGGACGAAAGAATGCAAGCCAGACCGAGTGCAGCCGTGAGCAGGATATTGGATTGTGTGTGTGTCTTCATACGTCTTGTGGATTTTAGAATAAAGTCTGATTGGGGAATTACGTCAGGAGTTACAGAGTTACTTCGGTGAACAACATGATGTGATTTTAGCAAGAATGGACGCGACTTCAATTCTTCTATTCAAAACCGCAACGCAAAATCCACTCAGGGCGGAAATAAAAAAGCCCCGCACTTGCGGGGCTTGAATTGGTTGCGTGGCTAGGATTTGAACCTAGTAAATGGGGGTTCTGCTCGTTACTCATAGTTGCTGGTTTGTGCGTCTTCCTAGACACAGTGAATCATACTTGTAGACCACTTTAAAAGGCTTTTGTAGCAAATATGTGTAATAGTGAGAAAGAAATCCCGTGCAGTTTTGTGCGGTAAAAACAGGTTGTGCGGGATTTGTGCGGTGACTGCAAAACAACCTTTTTCTGTGCGTGATCTGTGCGCGGCTTTCAACTCATCGCCAATCTGAACGCGCCCGCCACCGAACAACCCGCCAACATCATCGCAATATGATCGCCACACGCCTGACAGCTCACCCTCGTCAGGCGATTCCATTTTGTATTGGGTCGCACGCCGACCCAAACCCGCGCACCAAAGGGCAAGCCCCCCTCGATTCCGTGAGCAGATATGAAGGACGGACCGGAAGCCCAAGGGGTCGTTGCTGAGCGTCCGGTAGTCGTTGCACCGAGACTCCCCTAGTCCAAGGCGATTTTACAGCGATAGTGCTAGGCGGATAGTGCTATACAGAAACCGGAAGTTGTGGTGAAATGGTGATTCGACCCAGAAGTCCAATTCAGAGCCCTAACATTTAATTCTCAAATCTCCCTTATGAAGCATCTCAGACACATTCTCAGCCTTGGCATCTTGATCGCCTTGGTCTCCAGCGCCAGCGCACAGTCTGGGGGCAGCACAGTGCTCGCGTGGGGAAACAATCAATTTGGCCAGTTGAACATCCCCGCCGGGTTGAGCAGCGTCGTGGCCATTGCCGCGGGCAATGGCCACAGTCTGGCGCTGCGGAGTGACGGGACGGTCGCCGCGTGCGGATGGAATCTCGAGGGCCAGACGGACATCCCCGCCGGGTTGAGCAACGTCGTGGCCATTGCCGCGGGCTATTCTAGCAGTCTTGCGCTGCGGGGCGACGGGACGGTCGCCGCGTGGGGAAACGGCCAGTTCATCCCCGCCGGGTTGAGCAACGTCGTGGCCATTGCCGCCCACGAGGGGCACGTACTGGCGCTGCGGAGCGACGGGACGGTCGCCGCGTGGGGAGACAATTACTATGGCCAGTTGAACATCCCCGCCGGGTTGAGCAACGTCGTGGCCCTTGCAACGGGCCGTGGCCACAGTCTGGCGCTGCGGAGTGACGGGACGGTCGCCGCGTGGGGACAATACGACGAAAGTTTAGCGTATACCCCCCCCACCTTTCAGTCACAAAGACCCATGTATGTCCCGGCCGGGTTGAGCAACGTGGTGGCCATTGCCGCGGGCAATCGCCACAGTCTGGCGTTGCGGAGCGACGGGACGGTCGCCGCGTGGGGAGATAATGGCTTGGGCCAGACGAACCTCCCCGCCGGGTTGAGCAGCGTGGTAGCCATTGCCGGGGGCGGGGTTCACAGTCTGGCGCTGCGGAGCGACGGGACGGTTGCCGCGTGGGGATACAATGACAATGGCCGGTTGAACATCCCCGCCGGGTTGAGCAACGTCGTGGCCATTGCCGGGGGCGGGTTTCACAGTCTGGCGTTGATATCACAATTACAGCTCTCAGCCGATCTCACCAACGTGACGGCTGTGGTCGGTGGCGATGCCACGTTTGCGGTTGAGGCTTCCGGGGCTGAGCCGTTCACTTATCAGTGGTTTTATACGAACAGCTATCCTCCCGCCACAGCCGGGGCTTATGCGCAGACAATCGCTGGATTTGTTTATGGAGCTGTGGTGACGAACGGTGGCTTTGGTTACGGTGCAGCTCCTAATGTGCAATTCATCGGGGGCGGTGGCGCTGGAGCATTGGGTTATTCTTCAGTCAGCAATGGATCTGTCATTAGCGTCACCATCACCAACGCTGGAGTCGGCTACTTTTCTCTCCCCGCCGTCGTCTTTGATCCTCCCAGTGG
>CAMCWI010000061.1 GCA_945882065.1 Akkermansia muciniphila | reverse complement strand
GACTCTTTTTCGACGACCAATCGCTAGACTCGTTGCCCCCAGCCGTCAGCCGACTTGCGATGTCCGTGAGAAATTGCGACTGACTTACGAATGCTTCTGTTCGTAACCCCATCGCCTCGCCGCATTGTTGAATCACTTTGAAGTCCACGTTCGCTGTGATGTCCTGTTCTCCTGCGTTCGCCAGGATGTCGGCGCAAATTTTGTGATGGCAATAAGCGCGAAGAGTTCCTAGTGGATGATTTGGCGAAAGTCCGGCTTCGTTGTGTGTGCCGTAGTCCAAAGTCATCAGCTTCCCCGCTTTCAAAGACTGCGCTGCGCTATGCCACCAGTCTTCCGCGGCGGGGCAAATCTCCGTGGTGAAGCCGTCGGGCAAAACATCCAACAAGTCGGATGGCAATGAATCCAGTTTTGTTGCACCGACCGACTTCGGCATCTTTGCCCAAATAAAACCTTCAGCAGCCATGGCCACTCCCCACTCGAACCATTCACGTTTCTTAGCATCCCAGCCCATCCGATGCACCGGCATCGCATCCAACAGTTCATTGGCAAAAATGACTCCACGAACAGCGATTTTCGGATACAGCGAGTTCATCTCCAACCAAAACACCTTGTCAACAAACTCACCAATTGTTGCCTTCTGCCATGATCGCCTGCACGCGGATGGTTCAAGGATGCGGTAATTCAATCGTTCAAAAATTTCCGGGCGAAACTTTCTGAGCCAACGCAGAATATCCAACGCCAGTCTTCCATCATGAGCGGCGGCCTCAACTATTTCAACGCGTTCACCGGGTATTTTCTCCAGCCACTCCGCAAACTGAAACGCCAGCAGTTCACCAAACAATGAGCCTACACTCACACTCGTGAAGAAATCCCCACCCTTCCCAATCGTGACACTTTCCCTCTCGTAATATCCATATTCAGGACAATACAACGCCAACTCCATGAACCGCGCGAAAGGGATCGCGCCGCACCCGGCTATCTCCGCCCTGATTATTTCGGTTAAAACACTCATTCCCCGGGTCATCCCGGTGTGTGGTGCGGATTTAGCTAAACAAAGACACGATCGTAAAGATTATATGGCTAAAATAGACGCCTTTTTCAACCTGATGTTTGAACAAAAAGCCTCCGACTTGCATCTCTCGGCAGGCAACAACCCAATGTTGCGCATCAATGGTGAACTCCACCGAGTGGAGCATCCACCCATTGATAGCGACGCGCTCAAGTCCATGATCTACGAGATCGCGCCTGAGTACAAAATCAAAGTCTTTGAAGAAACTGGCGACGTGGACTTCGGTTACGAAATTCCGAACATCTCCAGATTCCGCGCCAACTTCTTCAATCAGAAAAACGGCGTCGCAGCTGTATTCCGACAGATTCCCAGCCGTGTTCTCTCGTTTGAAGATTTTGAAAAACTCGACGCGCCTTTGCCACCCGTGCTGAAAAAGTTCGCCATGCTTCACAAGGGCTTGGTTGTCGTCACAGGCCCGACTGGTTCTGGTAAATCCACGACGCTGGCCGCAATGGTTGACTACGCCAACAAGAACCGTCGCGATCATATCATCACGATGGAAGACCCCATCGAATTCGTCCACGAAAGCAAAAACTGCCTTATCAACCAGCGTGAAGTCGGTCTGCACACCAAAGGGTTCGCCTCCGGTTTGAAAGGCGCATTGCGCGAAGACCCTGACATCGTTCTCATCGGTGAGTTACGCGATCTCGAAACCATCGAACTCGCGATCATGGCCGCCAACACAGGTCACTTGGTCTTCGGCACACTCCATACGCCTAGTGCTGCGAAGACCGTGGATCGCATCATTGACGTTTTCCCTGCCGACCAGCAGAACAAGATTCGCGCAACGCTTTCCGAATCATTGAAAGGCATCGTGGCGCAAAACCTCTTCAAGCGGATTGATAAGAAAGGACGCGTAGCGGCTTTGGAGATTCTCGTATTCAACACCGCCATCGCAAATCTCGTCCGTGAAGGCAAGACTCACCAGATTCCTGGTATGATTCAAGTTGGCAAGAGGGCAGGCAATCAGCCGCTCGACGACGCGATCATGGAACACCTGCGAATGAAACGCATCTCGCCCGAAGAGGCTTACGAAAAATGTCTTGAGAAGCGCAAGTTCCGGGGATTCCTCGCCCACCCGCCGGAAGATGACGAAACAGTTTAATCTTTTTATTTATGATGCGACGCCCGGAATTGGATCACATCCTGAACACCATGCTGGATTCCCAGCCTGAGGTGTCAGACCTTTTGTTCACCGTAGATCGTCCGCTTCAGGTCGAAGCTTACGGCGAACTCAAGCCCGTTACGCTTGATCCTCCGATTGATAAGCTGACGCCTTATCAGACCGAAGCCATCGCGCTCAATCTCGTCGGTGAAAACCAATGGCATCTCCAAGATTTGATGCGCAAAGGTTCGTGCGACACTTCCTACCAGCTCGGCGACCGCGCCCGTTTCCGCGTCAACGTCTTCGCGCAACGCGGCCATTACTCCATAGTCTGCCGCAAACTCAACACACAGATTCCGACGCTCGCCACGCTCAAGCATCCTGAAATCCTCACGCACATCCCGAAGGAAAAAACAGGGCTGGTACTCGTCACCGGTGCCACGGGCTCGGGTAAATCCACCACGCTTGCCGCCATTCTCAACGAGGTCAACCTCACCAAAGCCGTCCACATCGTTACACTCGAAGACCCTGTGGAATTTATTTATCCAAACGTTCGTGCCACATTTAATCAACGCGAGCAAGGCACGGACTTTGATAACTTTTCAGGTGGTCTTCGCGCTGCATTGCGGCAAGCGCCAAAAATCATTCTCGTCGGTGAGATGCGCGATCGCGAAACCGTCAGCATCGCCTTGAGCGCAGCCGAAACCGGCCATCTCGTGTTGAGTACGCTCCACACGATTGACGCCGGCCAGACCATCAATCGTATTTGCGGGATGTTCGATCCTG
This sequence comes from Akkermansia muciniphila, assembly GCA_945882065.1. Lineage (GTDB taxonomy): Bacteria > Verrucomicrobiota > Verrucomicrobiia > Limisphaerales > JADLHS01 > JADLHS01. The sequence goes on along the minus strand of CAMCWI010000061.1, from coordinate 14,943 downwards.
AAGAACAGGAGCAGATACGCGCACGTCTTGCTGATTCCTTGCGCTGGATCGTTGGTCAGCGTCTCGTTCCTAAAGTCGGTGGCGGTCGCCATCCGCTATTGGAAATCATGGGGTCAAACCTGCGCATTCAAGAAACAGTCCGCTTGGGCGAAAGCGAAGGAAAGAGTTTCTATGAAATCATCGAAGCCAGCTACGCGTTCGGATGGAAAACATTTGATCAAGCTGCGCTCGAAGCCTACGAACAAGGCACAATCACGGAAGAAACCGCCCTGCTCTTCTGCTCCAAGCGCGGCACCGTCACACGCGGCATTGACAACATGCGCAAAGCACGCGGCGAAATAACCAGCAACGTCGGATCCCTTCGCATGAAAGGAATCATTGAATCAATCGGCAACCACAGCGGAAACGGAAACGCGACACCAATGGTTTCGGTCAAAGTGAAATAATTATGAGCCAGCAATTCGATTTCCTCGCAGCCACAGACAAACCTGCTCTGCTTGCCTTCTCTACGCCTGAGTGGCTTGAAGAGATCAAGACCGCGCTGCAAGAGCTGGGCTACAAAGTCCACACCGCTGCCACTCACAGTGATTTCCTCGTCCGCTTCGCCCAGGTTCATTATCAAGTCGTGATCATCGAGGAACGTTTCGCCGCCAACAATCTCGAAGAGAATCTCACCTTGCAGGCGATCCAAAAAATGCCCATGACCCAGCGGCGTCACTCCACCGTGATCCTCATCGGCGAATCTTTCCAGACCTTCACCCCCATGCAGGCTATCCAACAAAGCGTCCACGCCGTCATCAGCAGTTCTGAATTGTTTCTCGTCAAACAACTGATCGAAAAATCTTTCACGGATAATTCAATGTTCCTGCACAGCTACAAGGAAGTTCAGTCCCGCCTCTACTCCACCGCCACGCGGTAAACGGTGCTCCCAGTTACATGGCCTTGGACCAACCTCACATTTGATCAGGTCGTTGCAGTGCCTAAACCCGGCGTTGCAACTCTCGATCTGTTCGGCGCTGGCCTTGGTGCTGAGCAAAGCAGAGAAATTTTGTTCGAGCCTCCACACGTCGTCTCCTACAATCGTCGTCATGAGTTTATTGCCATTCGGTTCTTTGCCCACATTCAAGCCGCGTCAGTTTGTACCAGCACAACTCGACTTGGGCGATTGGGTGCAGATCGCTCCGTTCTTTGATCAACTTGAAACCCGCATTGCTACCGCCAAGTCTGTGGCTGATCTCGAAGCCTGGCTCATGGCGTGGGGCGAACTCAGCGCCGCGCTCGACGAGGAATCTTCCCGCCGCTACATCGCCATGTCCTGTCACACGGACAATCCTCATGCGGAGAAGGCTTACCTCCATTTCGTCGAGTTGATCGAGCCGCAACTCAAGCCACGCCAGTTCCAACTGGAGAAACTTCTCATCACGCATCCGCAATGCGCCAAGCTGCCGTCGCCCCGCTACGACGTGTTCCTTCGCGATGTGCAGAATCATGTCGAGTTGTATCACGAGGAAAATATCGCGCTCGAAACCGAGGAGTCCAAAGTCGGCCAGCAATACCAGAAACTCAGCGGCTCGCTCACCGTGCAATTTCGTAGCGAGGAAAAAACGCTCGTGGCGATGGGCAAGTTTCTCGAAGAACCCTATCGTCCGTTGCGGCAGGAAACTTGGGAACTCGTGGCGAAACGTCGCGTGTTGGAGCGAGAGAAGTTTGAAGATCAATTCGATCAACTCGTGAACCTTCGTCAGAAGATGGCGGCGAACGCGGGCTTCAAGAATTACCGCGACTACATGTTCCGTCGCATGGGGCGATTCGATTACACGCCGCAACACTGCTTTGATTTTCATGACGCGGTTGCAACCGAGGTGGCTCCCGCCGTGCGCGAGTTGCAGGCACAACGCCGCAAACAACTCGGTCTAGACAAACTTCGCCCGTGGGATTCAGCCGTTGATCCGCTGAATCGCCCCGCGCTCAAGCCGTTTGAGAAAGTTGAGGACATGGTCGCTCGCTCGCAAAAGATTTTCGACAAACTCGACGCGGAACTCGCGGGTGGCTTCCAGCAAATGCAGGATTTGAAGCTGCTCGATCTGGCGAATCGCAAAGGCAAAGCACCGGGCGGTTATCAATCCACGCTCAACGAAGCGCGACTGCCCTTCATCTTCATGAACGCCGTCGGCCAACAGCGCGATGTGGAAACCATCTTGCACGAGGCCGGTCACGCCTTCCACGCGCTTGCCACGCGCAACGAAGACCTGCTCGCATATCGCAGCGCGCCGATCGAGTTTTGCGAGGTCGCCTCGATGAGCATGGAATTGCTCGGCAACGAATTCATCGAGGAGTTTTACGCGCCAGCCGAAGGCAATCGCGCCCGGCGCACGCATCTGGAAGGCATCATTGGCGTGCTGGGCTGGATCGCGACGGTGGATGCGTTTCAACACTGGATATACACGCATCCGGGTCACAGCCGCGCCGAACGTTCCACCGCATGGAATCAACTCATGGATCGTTTCGCGGGCGATGTGGACTGGACGGGCCACGAGGAAGTGCGGGCGAATCTCTGGCACAAGCAGCTCCATATTTTTCTGTATCCGTTTTACTATATCGAATACGGCATCGCGCAGCTCGGCGCGTTGCAGGTGTGGGCGAACTCGAAGTGCGACAAGGTCAAAGCTCTGCGCGACTACAAAACCGCGCTCGCACTCGGCGGCTCAAGGCCGTTGCCGGAATTGTTCGCCGCAGCGGGCTGTCCGTTTGAATTCAGCGCGAAGACAATCCGCCCTCTGGTGAATCTGATGCGTGAGGAATTGGCCGCGTTGAAATGAGAGTGGTTGAACCGATATCTACCGTGCATCAATGCCCACTGGCTTGCCCTGTCCTCTCCAGCTTGGCAACATGACCCCACATGCGAGAGCAATTCCGCGCTTGGGCCGAAGCCTTTGAAACGTTCATCCTCGAAGTCATCTTCGATGAACGTCGAGGGAAACGTGCGGCCATCATCCGCGGACTTCTGTTCGCTGGCTCGAAACTTTTCACCGTCGCCATCAAGGGTCGCCGCTTCCTCTACAACGCCCGCATCCTCCGCGACACCACGCTCGGCGTTCAGGTCATCGCCATCGGCAACCTCACCGTCGGCGGCACGGGCAAAACTCCCGTGGTGGAAAAATTCGCGCGCGAACTTCGCGATGCCGGACGCAATGTCGCCATTCTCTCTCGCGGCTATCGCTCCAAACCGCCACCGCTCCACAAATCGCTGATTGATCGGCTGCTCTTCCGTCGCGAATCCACGCCACCGCGCGTCGTGTCTGATGGAAAATCCTTGCTGCTCGATTCCGAAATGGCCGGCGACGAACCCCACATGCTCGCGTCGAATCTCAAAGATGTCGTCGTGCTCGTGGACAAAGATCGCGTGAAGAGCGGACGCTACGCCATCGAGAAGTTTGGCTGCGATACATTGTTGCTCGACGATGGATTTCAATATTGGGATCTGCGCGGTCGTCGGCATGACGTGGTCTTGATTGATTGCCAGCAACCGTTCGGCAACGAACACATGCTGCCACGCGGCACGTTGCGCGAACCGCCCTCGCACCTCGCTCGCGCCAACACCATCTTCATCACCAAAAGCGACGGCAAAACGGCTGAGTTGCGGAAACGCATCGCGTCGTTGAACCCGCACGCGCCGATCATCGAGTGTATTCACAGCCCGAAGTATCTGGAGGACGTGTTCACCGGCGAACGCGTGTCGCTGGACTTGATCAAGGGAAAGAAGGTCGCGTCACTCAGCGGCATCGCGCAGCCGGAAAGTTTTGAACAAAGCCTCGTGAAGCTCGGCGCGGAATTGGTTTATGCCAAACGCTTCGCCGACCATCATCGGTTCACGCAGCAGGAAATCTTGAACGCCATCAATCGCGGCAAGAAGCGGCAGGCGGACATCATCCTCACGACGCAGAAGGACGCGGTGCGTTTCCCCAAGCTGGATCGCCGCGATCTTCCGTTTTATTTCATGCGCGTGGAGATCAACATCGTCAGCGGCGCAGACGATTTCCGCGATTGCGTAAGGAAGATTTGCTTCAAGTGAAGGGGAATAAACAGTCATGTCCGTGAGCTTCCATCCAACTCCGCTACGCATCCTCGTCCGTGGCGTGAACTGGCTCGGCGACGCCGTAATGACGACACCTGCGTTGATGCGGTTGCGAGAAAAGTTTCCCGCCGCGCACATCACAATGCTCACGCATGAGAAATTGCGCGACGTATATTTGCATCATCCCTCGCTCGATGAAACCATTACGTTCAGCAAAGACGAGGGGTTGTTCGCACTGGGGCGAAGGCTGCGCGCAGGAAAATTCGATCTTGCGCTCGTGCTGCCCAACTCGCCGCGTTCGGCGATGGAAGTTTGGCTTGCGCGAATCCCCCGCCGCGTCGGTGGTGAATGGCCTTGGCGCAACTGGTTTTTGACCGACGCGATTCCAACCCGCGCTGGCGCAGTGAAAATGCACAAGCGAACCGAAGCGGAAGTTCACAAACTCATTTCAGAGGCCAGCTCGCCTCTCGCCTCTCGCCTCTCGCCTTCCTCCCACCACCTCCATCAATACCTTCACCTCGTTGCCGCGCTCGGCGCGGATGGCTCGGCAATGCCGCCAATGCTGGCCGTGACTGAAGATGAAATCACTGCCGCCAAGAAGAAGTTCGGTTTGGAGAATATCTCCGCGCCGATTTTTGCGCTGAATCCCGGCGCGGAATACGGCCCCGCCAAACGCTGGCCTGCGGAAAAGTTCATCGCCGCCGCGCGCGAAATCCAAACGCGCACAAACTGTCACTGGCTCATCCTCGGCGGCAAAGCAGATATTCAAACTTCCGAAACCATTGCGTCGGCAATTGGCAATCGGCAACCTGCCGCGACTGTGCGCGAGCACGGCGGGTCGGCAATCGGCAATGTAGCGGGCCGCACTTCGCTCCGTGAACTAATGGCGTTACTCAAACTTTCCCGCGTCCTGCTCACTAACGACACCGGCCCGATGCACGTTGCTGCTGCGCTGGGCACGCCGGTGGTTGTGCCATTCGGCAGCACATCCCCGGAACTGACCGGGCCGGGACTCCCGGGCGACACGCATCATCGCCTGTTGAAATCCGATGCACCGTGCTCGCCATGTTTTCTGCGCGCGTGTCCGATTGATTTCCGCTGCATGAACGGCATAAGCGTCGAACGCGTGGTGGAAGCGGTGATCACGACAGTTCGCGTGTAGCACCCGCGTCTCGCGAGTGGTTTTGGGCGTCTCGCCGAAAACCATTGTTGCACAAACTTTTCTCCGCCGGCCCAAAGACTTGAATGGTCTAACGAAAGTTCATGCGAGACGCCTGAACTGACCCGCGAGACGCGGGTGCTATCCGTTCCTCCCCAAAGTTCGGGATGCAATGTTCACGCGATCTTCTTCTTGAACTGCGCGGCGCAGAGACTGAACAACAACGCGCTCATGCCCGCGAGCATCACGAGGTTGAACCAGAAATCTCCGAGGCTCGCACCACGCAGAATCAACGCGCGTTCCAGTTCGATGTAATACGTGGCCGGGATGCAGGTGCTGATGGCGTAGAAAATCCACGGCATCGTTTCGCGCGGGAAAATAAAGCCGGAGAAAAACACGGATGGCAGTATGAAGATCATCGTCATCTGCAAGGCTTGGATCTGGTTTTGCGCGCGCGTCGAGATCAGCAGACCGAGGCTCAGGAGGCAGAACACGTAAAAGAAAGTTCCCACCATCAACGCACCGATGTCGCCTGCGATTGGCACATTAAACACCCAGCGCATGATCGTGAATAAGAACGCTGCCATGAACATCCCGATGATGAGATAGGGCACGAGCTTGCCGAGCATCAATCCCCAGCGCGACAGCGGGCTGACCATGAGTTGCTCCAGCGTGCCGCGCTCGCGTTCGCGCACCAGCGACATCGCCGTGGCGAACGTCGTTGCGATCTGTAACACGATGCCGATGACGCCGGGCAGGAAAAAATTCGGGCTGCGCATCTCCGGGTTGTAAAGAATCTGCGGGCGCACATCCACCGGCAGCGAGCGCAAACCTGTGTTTGCCGATACGACCAGCAGCGAGCGACGGAAGCCCACGTTCAGCGCGGTGTTCAGAGCGGACGACGCGATGCTGGAGTTTGAACCGTCCACCAGCACCTGGACTTTCGCGCTGCGGCCAGCGTTGAGATCGCGCGTGAAGCCGGGCGGAATCTGGATGCCGACGTAAGCCTTGCCGCGCCGGATGAGGTCTGCGAGTTCCGTCACGCTCTGCGCCTCGCCGACGATCTTGAACGTTCCCGTGTTTGCGAATTGCTCAATGAGTTGTCGGCTCTCGACCGTGCGATCTTCATTCAACACAATCGTCTTGATGTTCTTCACGTCCGTATCCAGCGCGTAGCCAAACGCGATCATCTCGACGAGCGGCGGGAAAATCATGAAGAACAACGTGAACGGATCACGCATCACCACGAGGAATTCCTTGTAGAGAATAGCGGTGAAACCGCGAAAGGGTGTTTTCATTTCGTGTCCTCGTTTCGGTTGTTGGTCAACGCTACAAAAACATCCTCCAACGACGGCGCAATCGGCCGAATATCCGCGTGCGGAATCTTGTTCTTAGCCAACTCAGCGAGAATGAATTCCTCTGACACACCTTTGTCCACAAGCAAGTGCATGGATTGACCGAACACTGTGGCCGTGCGCACGCCGGGCAGCCGCCGCACCACCTGCAAGCCCGTCGTCACGTGATCGCAGGTCACGTCAATGCGCTTGGTGTCCGGCGGATTCACGATGGGCAGTTGCTTGAGATCATCTGGCTCGCCGCACACGACCAGCTTGGACATGTGAATATAACCAACATGCGAGCAGCGCTCCGCTTCGTCCATGTAATGCGTGGTAACGAACAGTGTCATGCCCTGGCTCGAAAACTCGAACAACAAATCCCACAGCTCGCGCCGCGCCACCGGATCAATGCCCGCCGTCGGTTCATCGAGGAACAACACGCTTGGTTTGTGGACGAGCGAACACGCCATCGCCAGCCGTTGCCGCCAGCCGCCGGAGAGCAACGCCGCGCGCCGGTTCAGATACGGTTCGAGATGCGTGAGCGAGACAAGTTCATCGTAACGCTGTTTGAGCACCGCTCCCTTCAAGCCGTAGAGCCGCCCGTAGAAATTCAGGTTCTCATGTGCCGTCAACTCGTCGTAGAGCGAAAACTTCTGCGACATGTAACCGATGAGCGGCTTGATCTCCTCCGTCTGCTGCGCCACGTCGAACCCCGCGATGCTCGCGCGCCCATCGCTCGGTTCGAGCAACCCGCACAACATGCGAATGACCGTGGACTTGCCCGACCCGTTCGGCCCGAGAAATCCAAAGATCGAACCCTTGGCCACGGCAAACGAAACATGATCTACCGCCGTGAAATGGCCGAAACGTTTGGTCAAGGCTTCGCAAGAGATCATGGTTTCGGTGGGCATTGGTCAAGATTACTGCGCCGCTTCGCCAAACTGCTCGAAGCGCTGCTCCCAGATTTTCATCAACGGAAGCCAGTCATTGCCGTCGCCTGCATTCAGTGCGGCGAAATAACTTGATTCACCCACCGCGTTCGTGGGAACGAGATCAACCGGCGGAAGCTCCAACCGCCGGAGCAGCTCGCGCAGAAAGAGGCGCGTGACCCGGCCATTGAAGTCGGTGAACGGATGGATCGAAAGCAGCCGTCCCTCCGCGAACGCGAGGAACTCCAGCAACAGTTCATCCATCTTGCCGCCGGTGTTCTCCCGGCGCACGCGGAGGTCTTCGCCGTAGTCGCGCATGAGCATCGGCACGCGATACGGCGATGGCGGATTATGATTGCCGACCCGCACCTCGGCGTCGCGCCAACGACCAGCCCATTCGGGTACCAGATCGCCGGCGATTTCAGAATGAAAACGGAGAACGAGTTCGCCGCCGAGGTCTTGCGACGTAAACGCGCCGGAAGCAATAGCGGTTTCCACCCGGAGTACGCGCTCCGCCAGCAGCGGGGCCAACTGCGAATAGCTCAGGAGACCGTGCGTGGTTTGAATGTAGCGGGTGGCCCCGCCTGGCGGTGTAGTTTCTCCAGCCATGATTGGTCAACGGCCTCCCTCTCGAATGCCATGGACAGCGCCACCTGGCGCGGAATCCGTCGCCAACAAATCTCCCGCCGCGCGTCGGCGGGGAGTCGTCGCCAGTGTTGGATGGATTCTGTCCATTTCATGCCGGAGACACTACTGCCGATTCGGAACGCGGACAAGAACGCAATCCACCCAACATGCGAAGACCGTGGACTTGCCCGACCCGTTCGGCCCGAGGAAACCAAAGATCGAACCCTTGGCCACGGCAAACGAAACATGATCCACCGCCGTGAAATGGCCGAATCGTTTGGTCAACGCGTCACAGAAGATCATGGTTTCGGCGGTGCTCATTTCATGAACTCTCACCATCCTTTTTCAGATCCATACAAATTACAGATGAAACAATAGAGTAGGCGAAGATCGAATGGTTGCCGATCTGTTATTTCGATACTGTAACGGTCGAGTCGGTAAGCTTGATTGGGCAACAGAAGAATGGGCAAAGGCTTTTCTGGTTTCCTTCGAGCTTTTCCAATCAGCTTTCCTTTAGACGACTGGAACTGGACGCTTTTGAGTCCATGAATGACGAAACCGACTGGCTTTCCCGCCTCATCTTCGACTGCGAATTTTCCTGCAATGGAGAAGCCTGCCTCTCTCGTGCGCCCCCATGGTGTTCCATCTTCGGTTGTGAAGCTGTATTTGAAGCTTTGGGATATCACTGAGGCTCGAACAATGCCAACCGGGGAGGTGAATCCAATCAACCAGATTCCACCATCCTCAGATCGAAAATTCACGTCTACGCGGAAATCAGCTTGCTCGGAATAGACCACGTAGAGCGAGTCTGCTCCTGACGGAGAACGAGCGATTGTTAGCGTTCGGATTCCGAGTGGCAACGTCATGGGCATCGCTGGGTTCATTTTATAAAAGTCATCTCCACTTACAATTCATCCGTTCATCTGTTTTGCCTTCTTCGCCGCCTGCGTCAGCGCCAGATAGTTCTCGTTCGTGACGACTTTGCGGCCGCTTTTCTTTTCCAGTTCGCGCCGGGCGTTGCCGGAGTCAGTCAGTCCAACGCTTGCCATCACCCCGGCCCTCTCCCCCAATCCGCCGTCGCTTTGCTTTGGCGCGATGCAGGAAAGGGTGAATCGTTCGCCCGCGTGTTGCGCAATCACCCCGTCACGCAATTCGCCCACCTCACGCTGCGCACCACCCATCAGCAGCGACAGATCAACAGACTGCCGAAAACTGAAAGCTACGCGACTACTATTCCCTATCCCAAGGGGAGAGGGGGGTGAGATTACAAACGGGTGAGAGTAGTCTGAATGGGCGCGTCACTCCGTGCGCGCCGTCGTCTGGCTGACCAAGCACGGCGCGCACGGAGTAACGCGCCCTACCTCGACGCATCCGTGGTTAAAAAATTCGTGAACCACATCTCCGGCTTGCAGCGGAATTCCACCACCCTGCCCCGCCACGCGAATCGCAGTGCGGTCGCATGCAGTGCATGATTCGGCAAGATCAACTTCACCCGCTGAGCCTCCGTCAATCGCCCTTCCACTAATGCGAGATACAAGTCCACATCGCCGCCATAAATCTTGTCGCCCACGATGGGATGACCAATGTGCGCGAGGTGGATGCGGATTTGATGTTTGCGACCGGTGCGGGGAAGAAGGCGGAGGAGGGAGAAAGTCCCCTCACCACAAGCGGCTAGGTAGGGCGAGCAGTCCTCTGCGCGCTGCGCGCGTGATGAAGATTCACGGATTTCAGAAGCGGCACGCACGGAGTGACGCGCCCTACCATCGCTTGCGGATTCCCGTCGCACGAACCTCCGCTCCACCCAAAATTCCGTTTGCGACGCCGCCCCATCCGCGCGCACACAATCCTTGATTGCCACGATGCTCTCCACGTCTTTGCCCAGAGCTGCATCAATCAATCCGTGTTCCTCGCGCACATGCCCGTACACGATGGCTACGTATTCCTTCTCTACCACGCGCGCCTCCCAAAGTTTCCCCAACTCACCCGCCACCGCCGCAGTCTTCGCCACAAGAGTCACGCCACTCGTCTCGCGATCCAGACGATTCACCAAATGCGGCTTTGCGTCAGCACCCAGATGCAGTCGCACGCGACTGATCAGGCTGGAGTATTCGTCGCCCTTCGTCGGATGACAGACGAGGTCCGCCGGTTTGTTGATGACCAACAACTCGTCGTCTTCGTGGATGATGTCGAAAAGCTTGTCCAAGGTGGGCAGTGAACTATCATTCTCTTGAGTGACTGGAAAGTGGAATAAATTTCTCCCTGTGCTGCTGATGCTGGTGTTTGCGCTGTCGCGAATCCCGGGCGTGCTGCCGCAGAATTTCAGCGCGGCCTATGCCATCGCGTTCTGCGGCGCGGTTTATTTCAGCGGCGCGATGGCATGGTGGCTTCCACTCGGCACGCTGCTGGCCACAGACATTGCGCTCAATGCCTTCTACTATCACGAAACCGTTTTCAGTTGGTACATGCTGGTGAAGACTCTGGGCTTCGTCGCCATCGTCGCCATCGGAAAACTCTTCTCGAAGCGCGATGGCTGGTTCAAACTGCTCGGCGGCGGATTACTAGGTGCGATTCTGTTTTATCTCATCACGAACACGGCGTCATGGATTTACAATCCCGGCTACGCGAAAACACTGCTGGGCTGGTGGCAGGCATTGACTACGGGCATCCCCGGATTGCCGCCGACATGGGAATTTTTCCGCAACACTCTGATGAGCAGTGGCCTCTTCACCGCACTGTTCGTCAGTTCAGTCAAACTTACCGCACCCGCCGAATCTCCCGCTGATAAAGAAGCGGGCGCACGCGAACCCCAACCCGAAGCCGAACCGGAGGAATCAAAAGCGTGAAGTTGGGGCTAATCTCCGACACACACGGCTTTCTCGATCCACGACTGCCAAAGCTTTTTCGCGGCGTAGATCACATCCTTCACGCGGGCGACATCGGGCCGGATCGGCTGCTCGCGCAACTGGAATCCATCGCACCCGTCACCGCAGTCCTCGGCAACACCGATTCTTCCAACTGGATCAATCTCACTGAAACGCCGACACTAGGCGGGCGGAAGTTCCTCATTCACCACATCGTTTCACCCCGCTCGCTCACGGCGGAATTGGAAGCGCAAATCAAACTCGCGCAACCAAACGTCATCCTCTTCGGCCACACGCATCGGCGTTTCGAGGAAACAATCAACGGCGTGTTGTTCATCAATCCCGGTTACTCCGGACAACCCAAGCAAGGCGTGGAACGCAGCGTCGCCGTGTTGCATCTGGAGAAAATGTTGCGCGTGGAATTCATTTCATTGTGAGCGAACCAACCCACTTCAAAGGCTGGGCCAAGCCCGGACCAATTCCGCCCGGACTCGCTTCCGGCGCAATCGTTGAATCGCATGAAACACTCGACGCCATCAGCGGACACTTCCGATTGCTTCAGCTACGCGACGGCCACCGCTTCTCCACCGATGACATTCTCACCGCATGGTACGGAACGAGTTGGTGTCCCACCGCACAGACCGCGCTTGACCTCGGCAGCGGCATCGGCACGGTCGGGATGATTTCCGCATGGCGACTGCCCGGAGCAAAGTTTATCACCGTCGAGGCTCAAAGCGAAAGCGTCACACTCGCCAAAAAATCCTCGCGCTATAACGGCCTCACCGACCGCTACGAAATCCGCGAAGGCGATTTTCGCGACACTAAAGTCCTCCGCGCAGAAGAGAAGTTTGATCTCATCACCGGCAGCCCGCCGTATTTCCCTCAAGGCGCAGGCATCGAGAGCGACCATCCGCAAAAGCTCGCCTGCCGTTTTGAGTTGCGCGGCACGGTTGCGGATTATTGCTCCACTGCCGCCAAACATCTCGCGCCGGGCGGATTCTTCGCCTGCGTGTTCCCCGTTGAACCCGCGCAACTCGCCCGAGTTGAAGCGGGCGCAAAGGCAGCCAACCTCATCATCGTGCGCCGACGCCCCGTCGTCTTCCGCGAGGGCGATCCGCCGCTCGTTGGTTTGTTTGGCATGATGCGGGCGGAGGATCTTCCGGAATGGTTTCGCGGGCAAACGTGGGTTGAGCCTGAACTCATCATCCGCGCTCGTGATGGTAAAATTCACCCGGAGTATTCCGCCGTGAAGCTCGCCATTGGTTTCCCGCCGTGAACCATTCACAAGAGAACACCGAGGGAACAGAGGCAAAATAATCTTCGTGTCCGTCTCATCCGGTTTGTGTTTAATCACCGCAGCACGATGTCAGAATCCGCCAACAACAACGCGAGCCGCTCGTTTCTCAAAGACCTCGACTACTCCGTCGTGCAGCAATGTATGCACTGCGGCTTGTGCCTGCCGACTTGTCCGACTTACGACGCTACCAAACTGGAGCGTAACAGCCCGCGTGGACGCATCGCCCTCATGCGCGCCATCGCTGATGACCGGCTCGATGTCACCAAAGCGTTCGGCGACGAAATGTATTTCTGCCTCGGTTGCCTCGCCTGCCAGACCGCTTGTCCTGCCGGAGTGAACTACGCCGAGTTGTTTGAACACGCACGCGCCGAGATCGAAGAGAAACGCGTGTTGGCATCGCCGAAACGGGATTTCATCCGAGGATTCACCGTGGGTTGGTTATTCATGGATTTGCGACGGCTTGAATTGCTCGGCAAAATTCTCCGGCTTTATCAACAGACTGGCCTCCAAAATCTCATTCGTCGCATGGGGATCATTCGACTGATGCCGCGCCGTCTTCGTGAGTTGGAGGCGATGACGCCGATAGTTTGCGAGAAGTTTTCAGCGGAACTCATCGAGCCGATCACGACTCCTGTCAGCGCGAAGAAGTTTCGCGTCGCCATGCTCACGGGTTGCGCTCAAGACCTCACGTTCAGCGACGTGAACCGCGACACCGTGGAAGTCCTCGCTCACAACGGCTGCGAAGTCGTCACGCCAGCGGAGCAAAGCTGCTGCGGTTCTCTTCACGCGCACAACGGCGCATGGATACTCGCGCAACAACTCGCACGCCGGAACATCGAGCAGTTTCCGCCGGAACAATTCGACGCCATCATCACCAATGCGGGCGGTTGCGGCTCGCACCTCAAGCATTATGCCAAGTTGCTCGCGGATGATCCCGCGTATCTCAAACGCGCCGAATTGTGGGACGCAAAAGTAAAAGACATCCACGAATGGCTCGCGGAGATCGGGCTGCGCGCGCCGACTAGTAATAATTGCAGTCGACATGAATCGGCTCATTCTGCAATCGGCAATGAAGTTGTCGTCACCTACCACGAGTCCTGCCATCTCACGCACGGACAGAAAGTTGTTTCCCAGCCGCGCGATTTGTTACGCGCGATTCCCGGATTGAAACTGGTTGAACTTCCCGAAGCCAGTTGGTGTTGCGGCAGCGCAGGCATCTACAATCTCACGCAGCCCGAAATGGCCAAGGACCTTCTCGCGCGCAAAATCAAACACATCAAGACCACCGGCGCCACAACCGTAGCTACCGGCAACCCCGGCTGCCTACTACAACTCATCAACGGCGCAGCGAAGGAAGGATTGAAGCTGCGCATAGTGCATCCCATCACGCTGCTCGCAGAAGCGTATCGGGCTGAGAGAGAAGATTGAGCAGTGTGACCGTCCTCAGCCAGAGCAAAGCTCGCCAGCAAGAAAGTTATTCGCAGTTCTGAACCAACAGTGATTGCGGATGCTGCTGCGCCCGATGACGGGCTCACTCCATCCAATCCCCGCAATTCTCCGCCAGCCACGCCAGATACTTCTTTGCGCCACCAGCCAGATTCAGCACCACAAACTCCGGCGTGTCGTAAGGATGTTGGGCCACGATGAGTTGCTCCAACGCGGCCACGCGCGCCTGCGTGGTCTTCATCACCATCAACACCTCTGCGCTCCGCTCCAGCTTGCCCTGCCAGCGATAATGAGACTCAATTTTCGGGACGAGATTCGCGCACGCGATCAACCGCGCCTCCAACGCCGACCGCACCAGCCGTCGCGCCGCCTTCAAGTCCGGCGTGGTGACGAGAATGAGTTTGAACTTCGTGGTTTTCATTTCGTCCATGCCAGCCGCACGCCTTGACCTGTGAGTTGGGACTGAAACTCCTTGAGCAACTCCGCCTTGGCCCGCACTTCGCGCGGGGCTCGTTTCTTCGTCACGCAAAACGCCGCCAGCGCGCCGACCGCTTCGCCGATGTTCCATTCCACTGGATGCAGGCGATAACACCCGTTCGTGATGTGCGTCACGCCGAGGTTTTTGCACGCGGGCAAAAGATTTTCCACACGACGCGGCAACAGCGCACCAAGCGGAATCTGAAACGGCAGCGAAGCGATGTCTATGTAGTTGTCGCCGCCGGTGCTCGGATGCAGATCAATTCGATAGCTCCCAATGCCCACGGAGTCCACGAACTCCTCTGCTTTGACGGCTTCCTTGGATTGACCCAGCAGTTTTGCACGCGCGTCCGTGCCGACGTGTTGTTCGCACACAGTGAACTCCGCGCGGATGCGCCGGCTCTCCCGGATGTAAGGATACTTCGCCAATCCATCCTCTGTGCCCACGATGTCGGGTCGCAGGCGCAACCCCTTCCAACCCTCGCCGCCGTCGGGGCGCGGTGCTTTGGTCTGCAACCAATAGAGCAACGAGAGGCTGAGTTGCTTGGCGCTCGCGATATGTTTCGCTGCAACCTCCGGCGCACACTCGAACGGATTGCCCGGCAGATAGTCATTCTGCGGCCAGTTCACCAGCGACACATCGCCCGCGTAAGTGCCCGCGATGAAATTGCTCCGGTCCACAATGCGTCGGTAATGAAACAAGCCGGTGGCCTTCTCAGGATTGAAACCATAATT
>CAMCWI010000060.1 GCA_945882065.1 Akkermansia muciniphila | reverse complement strand
GGCCAACTCTGGCAAGGACACGGATGGGTCGCAGTTTTTCATTACACTCAGTCGTCCGCGTCATTTGGATTTCGGGCATACGATATTGGGTCAACTGCTGCGTGGGTTCAGCGTTGTTACCAACATCATCAACACGCCAACCAGTGCGGACCGTCCGCTTGCCGATGTCATCATTACGCGCGCATCGCTCGTCACGAACACGACTGACATGGTCATCACGTTGACAGGAACGAACCTCGCGGGAGTTTCGGGGACGATTCAAGTCATCGCGGACGACGGGTTGGTTGGCGGGCGTGTTACGAATACGTTCACGGCGACAATGGTTGCAGATGCGAACAACGAGCTTCCGATTCTGAACATGCCTGCTATCACAAATCTGTTCATCCCAATCAATGGGCGCGTAACGAATGTCGTGTCTGTATTCGATTATGAAACCAACACCCTTTACTATGACGCCTACCCGGTGAATGCCGGTGTCTATGCTAATTCCTCGAATTCGGTCTTCACTACCACCTACACAAATGGATTATTCGTTGTTGTTCCCAACACTGGCTATACCGGGCCGTTGAGATTTTACGTAGCGGTTAGCCAGTACGCCAATTTTTCGGGCTACGACTATCAGGAATGCGTCTTCGCAGTTGGCGACACCGCGCTCTCTGCGCAGCCGACTAACATCGTTGCTCGTCCGCTCATCGGATTCACGAATCAAATCCTCGCCACATTCACGAACGGCCTGCCCAGCAGCCCGACTGCCAATTTCACGGCATCCATCAACTGGGGTGACAACTCCATCAGCTCCGGCGTGGTAGTCACGAACGCTGCCGTGCGGAAAGAAGTTCGCGGCACGCACACTTACACCAACTCAGGCATCTACCCGATTTATGTGACGATCAAGAGCGTGGCTGGAGCGGAAACAAACGTTGTGTCAGTCGCCACGGTTCAGCCGAGCCTCAGCCTGACTCGCACAGGGACGAACACTATTCTCCGCTGGCCTGCGTGGGCGGCTGATTTCCGCGCGCAATCCCACACCAACCTCGCCACGACCAACTGGGTTTCGCTGACCAACAACTCGTATCTGATCGGTTACGAGAACGTGGTGACGAACGGGAGTTCTGCTACCAACAGATTTTACCGGCTCAGAAGGTAATGTCTTTCGGAAAAGCTTCTGGAAAATCCCGTTGGGATTGGAAAACACGCTGAATCGCGATTTGGAAAATTTCCGGGCGTCACCGTGGCCGGAAACTCCGCTGGCCGTAGGAACGCCCGGCGGAACTTCGTTGGCCACCTTGCTGTGCTCCGACACTCATTGTAGGTCGCTGCGGTGAGGAATGTCCGTGACCGCGCGGCTGGGGACGTTGTTGCCGGGGACGACGTTCATCATCGCGGCTGCTTTCCGTTTGCGCGGGTCCGGCGGCGTTGTAATCAAATCCCTCGGCACGTTTGCGCACGATGCCGCGTCCGATGAAACGTTCGAGCGCGCGGAGTTCGCCGTGATCTTCATTTGTGACGAAGCTGATGGCGTCGCCGATGGCGTTCGCGCGTCCGGTGCGTCCGATGCGATGGACGTAATCCTCGACGTGCATCGGGAAATCGTAGTTCACTACATGCGAGATGCCGTCCACGTCAATGCCGCGCGCGGCGATGTCTGTGGCGACAAGCACGCGCACTGCGCCGGACTTGAAATCTTTTAACGCTTTCAACCGCTGGTTCTGCGAGCGGTTGGAGTGGAGCGTGGCAGTCTTGATCCCTTTGAATTCCAAGTTGCGCGCGATGCGATCCGCGCTGTGTTTCATGCGCGAGAAGACGAGTACCATGTCCATCTGCGGATCGCGGAGCAGATGCAGGAGCAACGCAGGCTTCAGATGCTTGGGCACTTCATAGACGAGTTGCGTGACGGTCTCGGCAGGGTTGGCGCGTCGTCCGATCTGAACAATTTTGGGCGCACGTTGGAACTCGTGCGTGAGTTGTTCGATCTCCTTCGACAGCGTCGCGGAGAACATGAGCGTCTGTCTTTTCTGCGGCATCTGGCGGACGATCTGTCGGATGGACGGCAGGAAACCCATGTCCAACATCCGGTCGGCTTCGTCGAGCACGAGGAATTGTAGGCCGGAGAAATTTCCATTGCGGCGGTTCATCAGATCAATCAAACGCCCCGGACATGCGATGATGACATCGGTGTTGGAGTTGAGCGCGCGAATTTGAGGGTGTTCGCCCACGCCGCCGAAGACTGTGGCGACTGTGAGATGAAGATGTTTGCCGTAGGCGCGGACGTTTTCGTCAATCTGCACGACGAGTTCGCGCGTCGGCGCGATGATGAGAACGCGGGTGCTGTTACGCGGGCCGCCGGGCTGCGCCGCGAGTTTGGTCAGCATGGGCAGCGTGAACGCCGCCGTCTTGCCAGTGCCCGTTTGGGCGATGCCGATGAGATCGTGACCGGCGATGATTGGCGGGATGGCGGCAGTCTGAATGGGCGTCGGCTCGGTGTAACCGGCTTCTTGAACGGCTTGGAGGATTTTTTCGTCGAGGCCAAGTGTGCGAAATGACATGGATGAATCATAACCGGAAAGAGCAGGGGATAGCACGTTCTAAAACGGATGAATGGCGGGATAACGCTTGGTGAGTTTAGAGTTCCGTCTTGACCGGAGACTTTGGACTTTAGACTTTGAGTGCACTAACGATGCTAAAGTCACACGAATTGTTCGGCTTCATGTCGCCCGCGCTGGCGAATGAGATTCTTAACTTCACTTTTGAATCAGAGAAACCCACCTATCGCGCCGTGCTCCAAGCCGTGGCCGAAGCGAAGAAACTTCGTCCTGTCTTTTTGGAGCGGCAGTCTCGTGTCGAGCGCAATGCTACGATCCTTTCATCGTTGGCTCGTCCCAACGGTGATGTCGCTGCGGCGACGTTGTTGCGGACTTGGCTCGTGAAAAAACATACCGCGATGCTGGTGGATTTTCTCAACGCGCTGGAAATCCCCAACGAAGATGGTGTGGTAGAAGACCTGCCGAAGTCTGTGGAGGATGCAAAGCTGAAGATCGCCGTGGACACGTTGCTAGCGCAACACCCGGCGGAAGCGGTGGCGGTTTATCTCAATGCGTTCAACGCGATGAACGAGGCAAGCTGGCCAAATCTCAAGACGCTGCTCGAAGGGGACGTGCGTTTGCAGTTGGGCGCACATTGATATCCGATTGCAGCCGTCCTGGTGACGCCCGCCTGAAAGCGGTTTCGAGTTGGGCCGCCGCGCTGCCCCGGTCTGGTGCGATTGTTCGTGAAATTCAACACCCGCCGGGTCGGAGATCAGCACTCCGGGGACAGTGACAGAATGTGACCAGACTTACGGCGCGGGCTTTCCGGTGGGATGACGGTTGCCAAACAAAAAGTTCAACGGCTCGTCCAGTCGTGTGCGCCAGGCGGCTTCGTTGTGCTCTGCACCGGGAAATTTACGCACGACAAAATCTTCGCCATCCTTCAAGCCTTGAGCCGTCAACCACTCGCCGAGCTGGATGTGCATCGCTTCAAAACTCGTGCCCATCGTTTCAAGAGTTCCGTAGTCGCAATAGAGCCGAACGCCGCGCGGGAAGGTGTTGGTGGAAGTCAGATCGCTTGCCAGCAGCGGCGTTTCACCAAGTCTTTTATCGAGAAGCCTTCCATCCCACGTCAACGCGCTGGAAAGACAGCCAGCGCGCCCGAACACATCGGGATGTTTCCAGCAGAGCCAGAAGGAAATCAATTCGCCCATGGACGCTCCCATCACGGACGTGTTCTCCGGGTCGGTGCGTGTGCGGAACTTCGCGTTGATCTGCGGCATCAATTCTTCGATCAGAAACCTTGCGTAGTTCGTTCCTGAGTGCCACGGCGAATACTCGCGCAGGCGTTGTTCCGTACACCAGACTCCCACGACGATCATCGGCGGAATACGTCCCGCCTCCACGCCGCGCACGATGGCTTCATCCACGCCCCAGTCCACTCCCGCGTAGGACGTGCGCGGGTCGAAAAGATTTTGCCCATCGTGCATGTAAAGCACGGAGTAACGATTGGTGCTGTTCTCGTCGTAACCGGGCGGCAACCAGATGGCGATGTTGCGTGTGGTGGTGGTGAGAAACTTGGACGACATGCGCTTCCAGTATTCGAGGCGACCGATCACGCCCGAATTTTTCCAATCGTCCAGTGAGTCCGCGATCTGTTTTTTGAATCCCGGAATGATCACGGTGACTTCCGTGTTGGTTTCCACCGTGAGGAGATTGTTTGGCCCGGTGATCCCGGATGGAGCAAGCCCCTCGCGCTCCCACGAGCCGAGCGTGAACTTGAATTCCAGTTTCGTGCCCGCAGGGAATCGCAGTGAGGCCGTCCGGTTTGTTCCGTCGCCCTTCATCGCGAAGCCGCGCGGAGACCAGTTACCGAGTTCAGGGCGATTTCCCGTGAGAAAAAGTGTGCTGGTATCGAGCGGGACATGCGCGTGTATGATGACGGTTCGCAATCCGTCATCGGACGCGGTTGTGTTGAAGCCGCGAGTCAACACCAGCAGCGCAAAAAACAGTTTGTTGAATCGGGATAAGAGTTGGGTGTTCAAAGTTTTTGTGTCTGGAGATAGACCTATCAGAAACCCGGCAGCCTCGCGAACCGCATGTACGTGCGTTTTCGGTGAAGACTGTCCGACTGCTGCGGTGCTCTAGCGGCGGGATTGTGGATTCGCTTTATCCACAGACAAACTTGCTGCCCGAACTTTTTCAAGCCAGTCCTTCACTGTCGGCCAGGTGATGGCGAGGCTGCCTTCCGGGGTCGGATGCGATCCGTCGGGAACGAACGCTTTGAATTTTTCCGGCTCACTCACCTTCAGCTTCAGCCAATTCGGATAATGATCGAGCAACGGCAAGCAGTGTTCCTGGGCGTATCGCCGGTAGTTGCTGTTGAACATCTCAAGCTGCGGACGATGCGTGGCGCTTTGATTCCCGATGGGAGCATCCCAGGCCACATTCATGATTTGGAGCACGATGGCGGTGTTTGAATCCTGCTTCTGAATCGTCTCAACCATTCTCGCCAGGTTCGCTGCGCCCTGCTCGATGGGCATCTGGAATTTCTCGTGCGCGTCATTGTAAGAAAATTCCACGAAGACTAGGTTGGGTCGCCGATTGAGCACCATGCGCTGCAAGTTGGTGACTCCCCATGAAGAATTCTTCCCGGAGCCGCTGCTATTCACGACTGTGACCAAACCCGGATATTTGGAATCAAACCATTCTTTCATCGCGCCAGTCCACGCTCCTTGTGCTGACAGGCTCGTGCCATAAATCACCAGCGTCTGTTTTTTTTCGGCGTTGAGATTTTGGAAAAACACCACGGCGGGCGGCGCGACCATCGCCTCGGGCTGTTCGAGAATCTGACCATCCTTCAGCAAGCGCGCGCGCAGTTTCTCGTAGTTCACTTGTTGCACGGGAATCTTTTCATCCATCGCCATCGCCGCCGCCGTCGCTGCGGATTGTCCGAGAATCATCAACACCGGCTCCATGCGGATCGAGCCGAACGCGATGTGCGAACTGGATGGACACGCCGTGACGAACAGGTTGTCCGCCTGCTCACGCTTCGGCACGAGCGCGCCGTAAGCAATCTGATACGGACCTTTCGTAGCCACGCCGATGTCGCCTTCGTTCTGCATGTGCCCTTCCGGCGTGATGTAACGCTGCACGTTGTGCGAATCAATCGTGTAAGAACCCATGCCCACGGAATCTGGCGTGGCGCGCTGTTTCAAAATGTCCTGCTCGGTCATCACATACGCGCCGATCATCCGGCGCGCTTCGCGGATGTAGAGTTGATGCGGCCAGTGTCCGTTGTCCGCAAATTCATCCTTGGGCAGCCCCCACTGCTTCATGCGCTGCTGCACGTCCGGCGGCACGCGCGGATCGTTCGCGATGAAGTAAAGCCAGCCTTGCTGATAATTCTGGTGCGCGCGGATGATTTCGCGGCGGCACTCGTAGGACGCTTCGGGGTAATCGTAATTTCCCCCGATGAAATCAAAACTCATCGGCCCGTGATTGTTCACGTCGGTCTTGCGATTTGGTAGCGGGTCAAACTTGTTGAACGTCTCGCGCCAGCCCGTTGCAAAGATTCGCAACAGAAGTTCGTAATGGCTCGCGTCGTATCCCTCTGGCTTCGGAATCGGCACGCGATTCTCCGGCAGATCGGTCAGGCACAGCCGGTAGCAGTAGGCTTGAATTTTCTTGTCACCCGCGCCGAACGCACCCGGCGACTCCGCGCTCACGCCAAAGACCACGCCGCTCTTGGAATCGTCCGGCACGACATACGGACTCACTGGTTTCTTGAGCACGCCGAAGTGATGCCGGTGATGCAGCACGCCGGTTTGAACGCCGTTCCATTTCTCGCCATAAACACTCTGCGCCTCGCGCCCGACATGATACTCCACGCCCGCCGCCGCCATCAAATCTCCTTCGTAAGTCGCATCAATGAACATCTTCGCGACGAACGTTTTGCCGCTCAACGTGGTGACTTTCAAAATGGTCGCACCGCTTTTTTGAACGCCGTTCGTCCGATCCAGCCATTCATCGCGATAAACCGGGATGCGGTATTCCTTGATGAAAGACTCAAAAACTTTCTCCGCCACACCCGGCTCAAACACCCACATGGTTTTGGCCGCGTCATCCTTGGCGCGCGTGCCCTGCCCCTGATTGCCGTATTTTTCGCGAGCTTGCCAGGTCCAAGCTTTCGGGTCTTCGTAGTGCTGCCAGATGCGCTGATGAAACTCGCGCGCCAGACCGCCGATCACCGCCGTGTTCCCCGTATCCGCAAAGCCCAATCCGCTGCTCGACATCCCGCCGAGATGTTTGTCCGGCGTGACCAGCACCACGGATTTGCCCATGCGCGCGGCCTGCACCGCCGCCATCACCCCGCTGGGCGCGCTGCCATAAACGCAAACATCTGCCTTGATCAGCTCACCGGGAATATTCCGCGATTGATCCGGCTGAAGCGAATCAGCGGTGGCCGACAGACAGGCGAATAGAAATGCGATGAAGGTAAAACACGTCGCAAAAACTCTGGCACACCGAGCGACGCGACGCACTGCCGTTAGCTCGCTTGATTGGCTGGACTGAGCTTCAGAGAACTCCGTAGGAGTGCCATCTTTGTAGAAACGGCACGCCCAATCGCCAAAGCCCCGTAGGGGCGGCATGAATGGGACGATGTCGCTCCTACGGAGCTTTATATTTTTTTTGGCGATAACTACAAAGATGACGCCCCTACGGGGCTGGGCTTGCGCTCCCTCCGTCACTAATTCAATGACAGTGGCGACACGCCCTGCCTTGTCCCCGTTGCAAGTGGATGCGCCAACGTCAGTGTGATCCGAGATAGTTTGGCGTGATTTCATCAGTCGGCATCAGGGTGTTGGCTTCTGCCACGGCGTTGCGCCGCCGCGCTGGATATGCTGGCGCAGCGCGGTGGCCAGTTCATTGAGAACTTTTTTGTTCGTGGTGGCGAGATTGGTTTTCTCCTGCGGATCGCGCTTGAGATTGTAAAGTTCCAGCGGACTGAACGGATCGTTCTGCAACAGTTTCCAGTCGCCGCGAATGATCGCCTCGTAGCTATTGCCGCCGTAAATTGAGCCGCCTTCGCGCCGCACGAAATAAAGATCGCGCGGCGTGGTGATCGTGTCGCCCTTGAGCACGGGAACGAGGCTGATGGCGTCAAGATCGGCGGCGAGCTTCGCACCAGCGAGTTCCAAGAATGTGGGAAAGAGATCGAAGTTCAGCCCGGCGTAATCGCTGCGAGAACCGGGCTTGATCTGCGCCGGCCAGCGCACCATGAACGGCACGCGCAGACCGCCGTCATAATGATCCTGCTTGCCACCGCGCCAGGGATCGTTGTTCTGCGCGTGCGGCAGCGACCCGCCGTTGTCCGCGCTGAAAACAACCACGGTATTTTCCTCCAGCCCATTCTCCTTCAGCGCGGCGAGCACGCGCCCGATGCCGTCGTCGAGATGCTCCACGAGGGCGACGTTCTTCGCGCGCGACTCGTTCAGTTGCGGCGCGCGGGCTTTCACGCGCGCCAGCCATCCGGCGGGCGGCTCGATGGGGAAATGCGGCGCGTTGTAGGCGAGGTAGAGAAAGAAGGGCTGGTCTTTCGCCTTCGCCCGCTCGCGCAGATACGCAGCGGCCCAGTCGGAAAACAAATCCGTTGCGTGGCCTTTTGGCTCGATGACCTCGGCGTTGCGCCTCATATAATTTGTTCCATCGCGCCGGTGCGTGGTGTAGCTGTCCATCATGTCGCCGAGAAAACCGTGGAAGAAATCAAAGCCGCGCTCATTCGGCCGGTTCGGTGATTCGAGGCCGAGATGCCACTTGCCGACGAGGGCCGTGTGATAGCCCGCTTTCTTCAATTCATCCGCCAACGTCGGAATCTTCGGATCGAAATATCCCCACGAGTCGTCTGGCTGTGTGCGGATGACGCCCGGCACACCGACCCGATCCGCATAACGTCCCGTGAGCAGTGTCGCGCGCGACGGCGAGCAAACCGTGGCGTTCGCCCGCATCGTGGTGAACAACATTCCCCGCGCGCCCAGGCGATCAATGTTCGGCGTGCGCACATCAGAAGCGCGATAAGCCGAGACATCTCCATAACCGTGGTCATCGGTGAGGATGATGAGGAAGTTCGGCGGTGCGGCGATTGAACTGGTGCGCGCCAGCGTGAGCAATGCGAGCAGTGCGACGAGGATGAATTTCATTTTTACAAAGCTGACTTGCCCGGCTTCCGGGCGCACGCTTCTTGTTTAGAAGTGGGTTCAAAATCCGTTGTAGCGGCGGTCTGTGACCGCCGTCCTGCCAAAACCCAAGAAGACAGGCGGTCACAGACCGCCGCTACAGGACAGCACCAATTTTTGAAACCACTTCTAGGCAAATTCAGCCGCACGACGATGTCTGGGTCAAGGCGGAGTGATGGGGATGACATTCGTGACGGGTATTTCACCGCGCAACATTTTGCCAGCTTGATCGGCAAGACGCAGATACCAGTCGCTGCTCAAGTTGTAGCCATCAATATTCAGCGGCACAAATGAGCCTTGTGCTGGCAACTGCGCGGCGGTCGCGAAGCATTTATACATGGCCGTGCCTTCGTCCACTTCGTCAAACATCGCGCCATAAATCATCGAGACGCCGGACTGGACGGCGTTGTAGGCCTGACGCCAGTAAAAGTTGCCGCCGTTGCGCGGGATTTGGTTGAGCGGCCCGCCATTCAGGTTGGTCCACGAAAATCCCGGAAAGATCACGGGCAGGTAATCTATGCCGTGGCTCGTGCAATCAGCCAAGTCAGGCACGATGTAATTGATGCGATAAGAATCCGCTCCGCCGTTGTTGCCGTAACGCCCGACAGTCCACGGACTGATGATGTCGAAGGAGCGGAACACGTTTGACCATGCGGGATTTGTTTGAGCATCGCCGGTCAAGGTGCGCCAGTTGGTCGGCAATCCGCCCATGACGGTGCAGCCCGCCGCCTTGAACCAATCAATGACTTCCTGCGCTTGTTGTGGCGTGTCGAAGCGACCTGAAAAACCAAATCCCCAGATGGCGACGATGGGTTTTCCGTTATGACGCAGATAGGAGGGGCTGCTGGTGACGCGCTGCGTGTTGACGAGAAACGTCCAGTCGTTGGTCAACTTGCTCACCAGAAGGTTCGTGGCGTAGCCGGAGATGTCATACATCATGGCGAATACACGTCCGTGGGCTTCAGCACCGGCGCGCACATTGACGGCGACTTGATTGCGGAGTGCGGTGATGTTTCCACTCCCGATGTCGTTGAGAAATCTCTGAAGAAAAACGCCGTCGAGATTGTTTTCCTGCATCCATTTGAAATGGCGCACCACGGTCTTTTGTTTGTAGTTGGAGTAGAGTTTCGCCGTTGACCCGTTTGAATAGGTCATGCTGGTGTCGAACAATTCGTCCGCATCCAACTCGGAAGTGTCCGGCCAGAAATCGAAGTGCGCTCTGTCTGCGGTGGGAGGGCCGCCGCCAAACCAATGCACCCAATTGTTAATCGCAGAGCCATCGCCCGGGCACGCGAACCAACCTTGATAGCCCATCATGAGTTTGCGATTCAACGTGGACGGATCCACCGCTGGCCCCAACCGGAAGAATGCCGTCTGGCCGGACATGCTCAACGTCACCTGATTGGTTCGATTGATTGTGGCGACACTGTTGGTCAGCGTCTTCCAACCGATAGGTGAGGCGGCGAGGTTTGTGGCGGTTTGCAACACGGAATAAACGGCTGACGTCGGCCACGAGACGGTCAGATTGTTTCCGGCTAATTGGATGGAAAGATTGACGGTCAGGAGGTTTGATTGCCGGATGGATTCTAATTGCGACAAGGTGAGAGCGGTGTTCAAGACGCGCACATCGTCAAACAGTGCGGGTGGAGTGCGATCCGATGCAGTGGCCGGTGTGCTGCCGATCCGAAAGTTGGAGGTTGATGCGTTGATATTTCCTGTGAGGGGAATATTCGTCCCCAACTGCTGCACTGAGCCGCTCGGAGTTCCGGTGTAGAAAGAAACGGTGACCCCATTATAGACCAGCGCCACGAAAACCCATTTGTCGTCTAGGTCAACGCCTGTCACTGATGCTGTCCCGCCACCGGTGGTGTTTTTTCTGAAACCAAACTGTGCGCCGTTTGCATTTGTGTTGTTGAAGTAAAAATCAAATCCGCTGCTGGCGGTGATGTTGCCCATCAGTCGGTCGTTCGCCGTTGGATTGCCTTGAAGATTGATCCAGGTCGTCAAAGTCAAATTGGTGAAGACGACATTCAACTTCGCCGTCGCAGCATACACATAATTGTTCGTCGTCGCGCTGGAACTGACATCCAAGGCGTAGCCGTGACCGCTGGGAGTATTGAGGGTGCGAGTCGCTGCATTGGTAAAAATGCTATTGGCTTGAGGAGACGTCCCTGATGAATCAATCGCGATCCCGCTGGCTTCGTCAAAGTTGTATCGAAGCAACAGCGCAGATCGAGCCGGTTGCGCCAACAGGATCAAACTGCCGAGACACAACGAGAGGATAAAACGCAACGAGATCACGCGGCGCAAACGGAAGGATTCCTCCTCAATTGGGGGATGGTAATGCATTGGCTAATTTGATGAGGTCGGGATCGTTTGCTGACGCGCTTCCAAATGCGCTGTTGACTGGATTGGCGGTTGGGCTGGGCCGCTGGGTGACCGAATCATCGGCATTGAATTGTTTGTTGGCGGTGGCGACGATTCCCCGCCACTTCCAGATTTCAGCATGTCCATCCACGAAAGAAAAAGTGCCGGAATCGCTATGTCTTGCGCTAGGAAGATTCCAGATGTTTGGAAACTGAGCAGCTCCGGTTGAAAACACTCCAATCGCACCGTTATCAATGCTGATGTGATTTTCCTCGGCAAAGACAAATGCCGCGCTCGGATTTTTTACGCTGCTGGTTTTCTTGGCGGGCTTGGTACCGGAGTCGGTCTTGGCCGTGTTGCAGTTCAATTGAACAGACATGGCATAACTGCGGTTATGTAGTGGCTTTGAGCCGCCCAGTCCACGAACAAACGCGCGGGACGATGGGCATTGGTAGATCGAATACGACTTGTTGAAATCCCATAACACACCGGTTGAAATATAACTTTGGTAAGGCGGTATTGAACTGAAGTTCTGAACATTGCCTTGTATCCACGCGTTCGGCCCGGCATCTGTTCCCACCGCGCCTATGTCGTTGTTTTGAAACGTATCGCCGTTGTCACCGATGTAAATCTGGCTGGCCAAAGCCAACTGCCGGTTGTTGCTCATGCACTGCGCGCTTTGAGCTTTGGCTTTGGCCTTGGCAAGTGCCGGCAACAGCATGGCCGCCAAAATGGCGATGATGGCAATCACTACCAGAAGCTCGATCAATGTGAAGGCGCTTGAACGCGAGTTGAACCTAGAGCGAACTATCATTGTAGAATTCGTGAGTGTCGTGATGGGGCGTAAAGTTGGAAGGCGTCACCGGAGTTTGAATCCGATGACGCCTCCTTAAAACCGAATCACGGATAAACCAAACGGAAATACCCACCCGGCTGGCTCGGCGAGATCGTGATGTTGGTCGCCGTCACCGCTGCTGAACCCGACACCGTTTCCCAATCACTTGGGTTGCTGCTCACACCCAAACTCAGATTGTTCGTTTGCGTGAGCAACCGATAACCCAGATGACCCGCGCTCCAATTCAAACTCAGGACACTGCCGGAAACGCTGTTGGTCAGCACTGGAGCAATCTGGCTCGGCAGGACAGACACGTTCACTGTGTAGAGCTTTCTCGTGAGTCCGTCCTGTGCCGACACCAACACTCTGACGACATTGTTTGCACCCAGAGTCAACGTCAGCGGGCTGCTGGCTGTTCCCGATGCCAGCGCGTTCGTCACGCCGTTGTAGATCAGTTGGCTCGTGGCGGTCACATCCGCGTTGGTCACTGTGACCGTCGGCGTGGTGTTGTAGTCATTCGTCGCGGAGTAAACGATCTGACCGGATGCGAAGCTGGGCGATAATGCGCCCGCCGGTGTCAACACGAGGCTCGTGAGATCAGCGTTGGCCGACAGTGTGGGATTTGTGCTGACCTGGAATGCGGAGACGCCGTTGAACGGATCCAAGACGAACACGTATTGGTTGTCCCAGAAACTTGTATCTGCGGGAATCGTCGCTGAACCAGTCAAGCCTTTGCCTGTGCCGAGAAGTTCCTGATCCGCCAGCATCGGCGCATTCGTGATCGCCGATACGTCATAGAGACGCATCGTGTCCGGCGATTCATTGGCCACGCCAGCCAGCCAGCGATTGCCGCTGTCCGTTCCAATCCCACGGAAAAGATTCGGCGTGTTCGAATAAACATACGTGGCCGAACCGGTCAGTGTGTTGATGTCGAACGTCACCAGATATAATAAATTGGTTTGGCTGGTCTTCGCCCAGAATGTGTTCGTGCTCGGACCGAAGGTTAATCCGTATTGCGCAAATCCTGAGTGAACACCGCTGATCGGGATAATCGCTGGCGTGAAACTCAGGCCGCCATCACTGGTGGTCAGCAACGCCACATTCGTTCCTGTCCCTGATGCCAACAGTATTTGCGTGTCATTTCCAGTGCCGCGCAACGCAAGGTTATCACCCCAGCGCAAACCAGGTGCGACGCCAAATCCGGGATCACCACTGAACGAGAGCGTTGGAAGCGTGGCCGGAGCGTCATCAGACCAGCGATAAATCTTATACGCTGTCGTGTTCGCCGCCGTGGTCAGGTTGGCTGCATAAACCGCCCCGTCGCTTGAGGCGCGAATCATATTGATCGGGAAAGTTCCGCCGCTGATGCCGTTCGTATCCAGCGAATAATTATCCGCGCCAGTCAACGCGTTGATTGAAACGACACTGAACCCGCTCACTTCGCCACGGCTGACGAGCAGCAGATTTGTGTTTGCTGGGTTGAACGTCAAACCGCGCTCAAGATTTAATCCTGCATTCGTGCTCAGATAAGGCCGTGAACCCAGCGGCAGCGTCCAGAGGTTCGTCGCTTGCGTCGTGTTGTAAAGCGGAAGGACCGCCGCCAGCGTGACGTTGGAACTCCATGCTGAACCAAAAGCATTCGTGACGAACAGCGCATAAACGCCCACGGAGCTATCAGAGATGTTCGGCAAGGCCAGCGTTGCGTTGGTGGCCCCGACAACGGCGTTGGTGAAGGCGTTGTTCGTGCCGAAGAAGTACCACTGATAAGCCAACGGCGACGCACCATTGGCCACTGCACTGAACAGTGCTGTGGATTGGGCAAGCAACGTCTGGGTGACTGGCGTCGGCTGCGTCGTGATCTGCACGCCGACGACCGTGAGAACCGCGCCCGTGTTCCACGCCGTCCCAAACGAGTTGCTCGCGAAGACGGTGTAGATAGATCCGCTGTCGCCAATCTGAACATTGGTCAACGTCAGGCTCGAGTTGGTTGCATCAGCGATGATGTCCCCCACATTAGTGCCGTTCAGATACCACTGATACTGCATCGGCAGATCGCCGACGATTGTGGGTGAGAACGTCGGATTTCCGCCCGTGTAGATGGTTTGGTTTGCCGGTTGCGCCGTGATGTTCGGGGCCACACCGCTAGGGATGCCAGATTGCCGAACGACTTCCAACTGCGCCGGAGTGAGAGCGTGATTGTAAACGCGCACATCATCAAACCACGCCGGCGGGGTGCGATCTGCAACGGAGGCGGGTGTTGCGCCGATTTGAAAATTGTTCGTTGAAGCATTGATGCTTCCCGTGAGAACGACGCTGGTGCCCAGTTGAGCGACCGCATTCGCGACAGTTCCTGTGTAGTAAGAAACGTTGGCTCCGTTATAGACGACAGAGAGGAACACCCACTTGTTGGTCAGATTCACCGGAGCGTTCGCCGGGCTGCCACCGCCCGTGCTGTTCTTTCTGAACGTAAGGATTGCCGCAGTCGGCGCAACCGTGCTGTTGAACGCAAAATCAAATCCGCTGCCCGGGGCGGTGCCATTGATATTACCCATGATCCGGTCGCCATTGGTGATCATCCCTTGCAGGTTGATCCACGTCGTCAACGTCAAGTTGGCGATGGAGGCATTCAGTTTGTTCGTCCCCGTGAACGCGACGGCGTAGTTGGTAAACGATCCGCCCGGGGTCACGTTCAACGCATTGCCCGTGGCGCTCGGAGTATTGGTGGTGCGAGTCGCCAAGTTGATCAAGGAAGCGTCGGCAGCGACACCCGCCCCCGATACATCAAGCGCGTTCCCGCTGACTTCATCGAAGTTGTATTGAAGCAATAGCACGGCTTCGGTCGGCTGGGAGGTCATCATCAGACTGATGAGACACAAACAAAAAATGGATGTGTGTCGGGTCATTTTGCGGAGACTGGAGTTAAGGATACTTTTCATACGTTTCATTGGTTTGGTTGGTGGCAACGGGGAACATATTCACTTGGATTGCGCCCGATTGGTATTCCCCTAAAGGTGGGATAGGGCATCGCGGCAATAAACCGTGGTTTTGAAACGCTGCGGTCAGTTATTTATGTCCAAATCGCGCCACCGCTTCGAGCCGGTTTCGCACATGGAGTTTCTTGCAGATGTTTTTGACGTAAGTCTTCACGGTTTCCATCCCGATGCCGAGTTGGTCCGCGATCTCCTTATACACGAAGCCTGACGCGAGCAGATTGAGGACTTCCCGCTCGCGCTTGGAGAGGTTGGACGCCTCATCGCGGGACGGCTCGGCCTGACGAAATTGTCGCACCACTTTGCGGGCGATGTGGCTCGACATCGGCGCGCCACCCTGATGGACGTCTTCAATGGCTCGCAACAAAACATCCGTCGGACTCGACTTGACCAGATAACCATCCGCCCCCGCTTGCAACGCCTGAAAAATCCGGTCGCTGTCTTCATAGACCGTCAACATAATCACATGCGTCCCCGGAAGGTCCTTGCGAAGGTGCGACACGCATTCGATGCCGGACATGCCCGGAAGATTGATGTCCATCAGGATGACATCGGGCTGCACCGCGACCATTCCCTCCAGTGCTTTCTCCGCCGAACCAAACGTGCCGACGCAGCATGCTCCTGGCGCGGATTTGAGAATGCTCTGCAACTGATTCCGCAATCCGCTGTCGTCCTCGACGATTGCCACCCGACGGAGCTTTGGATTATTTTTTAGTGCAGGCATGGTTGAAACTATTTTATCGCGACGAAGGAACTAGGTGACTGGTAATGGAAACTCAAGTGTTACTTTCGTTCCAGCACCCGGCTGGCTGACCACCAGACAACTCCCCTGCAACGAACGCATCCGACGTTCCATGTTGTCGAGACCGTTGCCGCGAACCGTGATCGCCGGATCAAACCCGCAACCATTGTCGCTGATTTGCAATGTCAGAACTCGGCGCGTTTGCAGGATGCTGATCTGGATTTCCGAGGCGTGCCCGTGCTTGATGATGTTATGGATCGCCTCCTTCACCGCCATGATGACGTGATGCCGGATGGGACTGGCCACTGGAAAATCATCGGGCAGCTCAGGAATCTCCAGCCGACATCGCAACTGCGCCTGGGCACACATCTGGTTCGCCATCTGACAGACGAAGCTGGCCAGCGAATCCAGATGGTCGTCTTTTGGATTCACCGCCCAGACCGTTTCATACAACGCCTGCACCAGATCATTCGTCAGCCGCGAAACCGAGCCGAACTCCGCGCGTGCTTCATCCGAAAGATTCGGCTTCAACTGGGCCGAAGAACTGAGCAGCGCGATCTCCGTCACCCGCGCGCCGAGATCGTCATGGATGTTTTGAGCGATCCGAAAACGTTCCTGCTCCAGATCGCGCGACCGCTCCAACTCCTGCACCTGTCGCTTCATCCGACGCCACGCAGACAGCCGCCAGCTACCAGCCGCAATGGCGAACAACGCCACTCCACCAGCGATCCAAAACCAAACCGTTTGCCACGCAGCGACCGGCACCGTCACGAGTTGGGATGTGTTGCGCCCAGTCGGAATGCCCATGATGTCCAACGCCTCCATGCGAAACCGGTAAAGCCCAGCCGGAAGATTCGCGTAATCCACCTTCCCAAAATCCGCCACGCCGATGCTGTAACTCTCCTCCCATCCAAACGTCAATTTTTCTCCCGCCGCGAGTTCAGCCCCTTGCACCTTGGCGGTATTCCAGTCAGCGTGACCTTGCGGGTGATCATCCAAAATCGCCAAGGCGACTTCATCGCCGGAACCGTAACGCAGGAGACGCGCATTGGCTGGCCGGAGTCCGCCCCGATACCATCCCGCAGGCGAAACTTCAGTAGTCTCCACCGCCGCTTTACTGGCATCCGGTTTCACTGGCGGAATCATCCGCAGACCATTCGTATCGCCCAGAGACGACCACACCATCAAGTTACGAACCGCAAAAACTCCCACGGCCTCGGGCGGTCCCGCCGAACTGATCACCACCCAAAAACGAACGGCGGCGGCTGGAACAGTCACGACCTCTTTCCGGCGAAGCCACGGCGAATCCGTCAAGCTCCCCGTCCAGCCCAGGCTTTCTCCCTTCGCTTCAAAAACATGTTCACCAACGTCCCGCTGATTTGCATCAATGAAACGGATCACCATCCGCATCACCGCAGAACGCTCATGCCATCCCTGCTCGAAACCATCGAGCTGACAGCGAAATCGCAGCGGACGATTTGGCGACTGCGGATCGGGCGCAAAGGTGAAGGTGGTCGTGTCGGGATGCGTCGGCAGATGCAGCGACTCGTTTGAAACCCCGGACAAGGCGCGACCGTTGACTTCGACCGAACGAAGCATCAATTCCGCAACCGTCTCCGTGGCATCGCCAACCGGATTGGCAGGCAAACCCGACGCGGCCAGTGTTGGGGCGAAGACCCCAAGACTGACCATCGCTACAAAAAATAAATTGCAGTCACTCTGCTTCAAGAGACACATAAAAACTTCGGCCAACTCTTTCAGTTCACCAGAACCACGGCAATCCGTAATTCGCCACCGGTTCACTTTCGGGTGCATCTCAGTTTTTGGGAAGCTCTCATTAACACCGGGCTTCAGCCCGGTGTGATGCGACGGCAAGCCACAACCGTTTCAACGGTTTGGCTCAGGCGTGGACGAGACATCACAACCCGGAAACGGTTAAAACCGTTCACGCCATCTCCGCCCACAGACACCCGGATGAATCCGGGTGTTAATGAGAGAAACCCCGCTGCTTCCACAAACTGAGATGGTCCATTCACCCTCGTGTGAATTTTGAAATTGTTCTTCCGATGTCCCAAGAGTTCAAAGCTTGAGCTAATAGCTACTCCAGAATCCCAATCGCGAACCGCATGTACGTGCCTTTGTCGCTGGCATGTCCCAGTCTATCATTGATTCGTGACACCAAGCGATTCCAACGAGAGCCGATTTGTTTCTCGC
>CAMCWI010000059.1 GCA_945882065.1 Akkermansia muciniphila | reverse complement strand
TGTACCGTTGGCGGCATAAATGCGGGCGTAAACATCGGCACTGTTTTCAAAGCGTTGCTGCTCCGAAATCCAGACCACTACGAACCGACCGTCACTCAACGGCGCGATCGCAGCGGAACGCTGGTTGAATGCGGTGGTGGTGTTCACCGTAAACTCACCACCCGACTTGGCACCCGTAGGAGTTAAAATCTGCGCATAAACATCCTGCATACTACCTGCTGCAACCTGGTTGTAACTGGAATAAACGACCACAACGTTGCCGCCGGAGAGAGTCGTAAGGGCGGCATCTCGTTGATAAAAATTGGTCGAAGAGTTTATGAGAATATCGCCCGTGCCCCAAACACCCGCCGCGTTGCGGACGCGTCCGTAAATGTTCTGGAAACTTTGGCGACCACTCTGCCAGATAAAAATCGCGCCGCCATCATTGAGCATGGTCACTTGAGGGCGTTCCTGATCATCAGTGCCGTTTGCATTGACGCGAAATGTACTCAACGAACCGCTGAAACTTCCATCGAGTTTTCTTCCGCTGATACCATATCCGTCGCCATCGGTGATGTTGTCCTGCCAGACCACATAACCGCCAGTGGTCTTGATGCTGGAATGAGGATAAACCTGCTCGCCAGCCCATGTCCCTGCGACCTTGTACTCCGCTCCTTGCGCCACGAATCCGCCCTGCGCCTTGGCGAGAGCCGGACTTAAGACGACCGCAATCATCGCGGCCGCAAATCGTTTAATCTTTGGGATCATAGCCATAAAACTTTAACTCCGCCACTTCTACAAATTCACCTCCAAGCAACTGTTGGAAACTATTGTTCCAGCCCGTCACCTGGATTCGATAAAACTTTACCAAAGCTTTACCAAAACTTTACCAATTCAATTCCTGTTGTCCGCTGGTACCAGAAACTCGCACACTTCCGGCCATTTTCTCAGCGCTTTCTAATTCTGCCAACATCGAGCGAAATCCCCAGCTGCGATACAGCTCCATCAATCGCCCGGCGTCGGCCGGTTTCACCACCAGCGCATCCGCCAAAAATTCACCGCCCACTTCCACCTTCAATCGAACCAGAAACTGGTTCCGCCGCACATCGGCTTCCGCAGCTTTCAGTGCGCCCCGGATACGTTCGGACTTCACTTCGCCCAACCGCCGATACAGTTCCAACACCGACCCAAATTGTTTCAAAAGCTCCGTCGCCGTCTTAGGCCCGACTCCCGGCACTCCGGGAATGTTGTCCACGCTGTCGCCCAACAGGCTCAACCAATCCCCGATCTGCTCAGGCTCGACGCCTGTCTTAACCCGAACTTGCTCCGCCGTCCAAATCGTTTCCGATTTATCGTTTGGATTCAACAATCCGACGCCCGGCGCAACGAGCTGCATAAAATCTTTATCCGCGCTGGCGATCACCACCTCCATCCCCGACTTCGCCGCTGCGTCTGTTATGAACGCGATGTAATCATCCGCTTCAACTCCATCGGCGCAATACGAGGCGATGTTCGCCGCGCCGAGAAACCCGACGATCTCGTCCAGTTGCGATCCGAGATCCGCTGGCATCTCCGGCCGTTGCGCCTTATAACCCGGCAACGCCTCGCGCCGTTCCGCACTCAATCCGCCATCCCACACTACGATCAGGTGGCTTGGCTTCACCGTCGCCCTCATCTTGCCGAGCATCTTGATGAACCCGTAAATCGCATTCGTCGGCTTGCCCTCCGGCGAACTTAAACTGCGTATCGCATAAAACGCCCGGTAGGCGTACGCGTGTCCGTCAACGATCAATATCTTCAATTCAACAACTCACTTCCCCTGCACTGGCACGTTCTGGTAGAACGGCAGATCCTCATCCAGATGTGCGCGGTTGCCGGCTGGGTCAATGATCGTGGGCGTCACGAAGATGATCAGGTTCTTCTTGCGGGTCTGTGACGACTCACTGCGGAAGAATTTGCCGACGAAAGGCAAATCCCCAATGACCGGAACCTTGTCCTTGATCTTGGTGACTTCGTCAGAAATCAAACCACCGAGCACCACCGTCTGGCCATCCCACACGATGCAACTCGTGGTGACTTGACGCACGCGGAAGATGGGCAGCGGAAGGATGGAAGATTCGGACGAGCCGCTGGGGAGCAGTGCCTTGGGCACGAATATGGCCGCTGTCGCCAAATCATATCCCACGAACTCAGTCAGCGTCGGGATGATTGTCATCTGGATTGTGACTCCGTCCGCAGAAACGGTCGGCAACACGTCAATGACGGGGCCGAGCGGGACAGGCGATGTGGTCGGTGTTTGGAATGTGGCGGTAGGAGCTTGAACTGTTGTTGTGCCGCCACCACCCGCCGCCGTTTGGCCGCCGCCGTTTTGACCCTGTTGCTGATCCAGGCCGGTGACAATGGTTTTGACTTCGGAAACGGCGATCTGCGCCTGACGACCACTGAGCGTGGTGACCTGACCTTCGTTCAACAGGTCAATGCCGTCCTTCTGCTCAATAGCACGCAAAACAACCTTGAATTGGGGATCAGTGAGGATGCCAGTGAAACTTGCAAGCGCAGGCGTGACAATATTATCCCTACCGAAACTGTTCCGCAAACCGCCGGTAAGCAATTGATCCGTGCCAGACGATGCGATAGCAGTAGCCGTGGAAGTCCCAGGAAACAACCCTGAAGGATTTCCGACGCTGGGCGATCCTTGATATGAAGGCTGGGTGCCGCCGGACAGTGCTGAGCCTTGGCGGCCACCGAACAACATATTCCCAAGATACCAGTCAAACCCGATCGCCTTGTTGTCGTTCTGCGAAATTTCCGTAAAGCGTGTTTTGATGTTGATCTGGGGCGGCGCGATGTTGAGCACCCGGACGACCTGTTCAATGATGTCCAACTCTTCCGTCGTCGCGCGAACCAGCAATGTGCCTTCACGGTCGTTGAAGAAAATCGTTTTGCCGACTGTGGGATCAAGATTCACACCCATGGTCACAAAGAAGTTGCGAACAGCCGAATGAACAGCTTCCATCGCGTTGGTTCGTGTCAAGCCAGCGATGCCTTGACCGCTCTGTCCACCACCGCCCTGTCCGCCGCCGCCGCCGCCACCACCGCCACCACCACTTGTCGTGCCGCTTGTGACGCTGACCCTGGGAATAATGACCGAGCTTCCACCCTGACCGCCCTGACCGCCACCACCACCACCACCGCCACCGCCGCCACCGCCGCCGCTAGATGACTGGATGTCGAGGGTTAAACCACTGACGCTTTCCAAGCCTTGTAAGAATGTATTCGGGTCCACATGGAACGTGCGTATTTCCAACGGCACAATTTCGGCGCCCTTGAGCGACACCAATACCGCATAATCTTCATAGGAAATTTTCAGCGGCGTGCGAGCCACTTTCGTCACCGCATCCAAAATATCCGCGAGACGGACATCGCGGAGCGGAGGGTTGAGCTTGATTTCAATTCCAGCCACGTCCACGGATTCAGCCGGTGCTGCGGCCACGGGCAACCCAGTGGCGGGATCAATACCTACTGGCGCGCCTGCCGCCACCGGAGCCGAATTGGGATTGACGATGATGTTGACGCCCTTCTTTTCGGTGTCGCGCTTGCGAGCTTCCTCACTCAGGATGCGAACCACTTCACTGAGGGGCATCGTGTCCGGAGCGCCTTCAAACGGGAACATCTCAAACTTGATGGAGTTCAATTTGTTCATGATGGCCTGACGACCTTTGCCCGTGTGAATCTGGCCGTTGTTGTTGAACGCGTTGGGAACAGGCAGCGCGGCACCTTTCTTGGGAGTGTTCCATGTGTCCACAACTTCAAGAATCTTGTTTCCGTTGTCCTGATCGGTTTTGGATTTACTGATCCGATAGCGCGCTTCGCGAACCGAGGCGAGCTGACGGTGTGCAGCTGAGTTCTGGGGATCAAGCGCGAGTGCCTGTTTCAATTCAACTTCGGCCTGATCCAGTTTTCCGGCTTCAAGTAAGACGCGCGCATTTGTGACGTGTGTGGCCGAACTGACTTTGTTCGTTCTGGAGGCCTTCACATCGGCGACAACTTCCGGTGAAGCGATGACGCCTGCGAGTTCGTACAGAGTCTTGTCGTTGGCGGCTTTCGCGGCGATGGCAGACGGATTCTTCGAGTCGGCCTTGAGGATGAGCGAGAGTTGCGTGTCCACCTCGCGATAATCACCCCGGCGGCGGGCGGCTTCGGCGAGTTGGAGGCGCACGGAGGAGAAACCTTGGATGGCTTGCGCGGCTTCAGAGGGGATGTTGCTGGGGCCGATCTGTTCCACGAGACCGACGGCGGCATCGTAAATTTTCGCGGCTGCAACAAGGTCACGCCTGACGACGGCCTGCTGCCCCTCGCCAAGTTTCCCGCGCAACAGGATGAGGTTGGCCTCGCGATAGACCGCTTGGTTGACGGCGGCATCCACATCCGTGTTTTGCGCTTGGACGATTGATGTGGAGGCCAGGGCGATTGCCAGGCTGAAGTAGATTGCTGCTTTTGTCATGATGACTTCTTTTACAATTAAAAATTATGAATTAAAAATTCAAAATGCCGACACAAGTCGAGGGGACGATCTAACAATTAAAAATTCAAAATGCCGGACGCAAACTGTCG
Organism: Akkermansia muciniphila; assembly: GCA_945882065.1. GTDB lineage: Bacteria > Verrucomicrobiota > Verrucomicrobiia > Limisphaerales > JADLHS01 > JADLHS01. The sequence continues at coordinate 13,428 of CAMCWI010000059.1, read as the reverse complement.
CCGCTGCCATTTTTAATTTTACATTTTTCATTGGTTTGACCCGTCCGTCACTGCGGAATGGGAACCGGCGTTTTTTTCAGGTTCGATTTTGCCAACACTACAACTTCCGTCTTTGTGATGGCAACGATATTGTAATCTTCGCCACCAAATTTCAGCGCACCGCCGACACGTTGATTCAGCCACGGCGGACGGTTCTCCAACGGATACTTCAAGTCCACCATGTATCCCTCCACGCGCTTGAACGGTTTGTCCTTCGCCAAGCTCACACTCTCTCCGCCTTCAACCAGTTCGAGCACCACCTCGGTTGGCGCTTCGGGCGGGCCTTTGACCTCGCGCAAGACGAACACCTCATTCTTCTCATCCTTCTTGGCGACGAACGGCTTCCTGCCACGGAGGGTAGCCTTGGCGGCGGCTTCACGCTCAACATAAAAAACGTAGCGCGTCCCGCTCTCGCTCGTGGTCACCGAGTCCAGCGTAATGGTTAGATGGAGCGGTGTCTGTTTCGTCACGATGAGAGCCATCGGCCCGGTTTCCTCGCCCGTCTGAATTTTAATGGCCCGGCCGTCTGCGGCCTTCTGCCAGAGCACCGGATTCAACACCTTGTTCGTAGTGGACAGGTCAACGATCCCCGCCGTTGAAAGCCTTGAGAACCGCAACTGCTGGGTGGAAATGTTCAACTCGTCAATCGGTTTTGTCGGTCGGTTGATGATCTCGCTGGCTTGCTGTTCAAGGGCGGCGCGCTCGCTGGGAGCCATCACGAGCATCATGACCGCGATGACCGCAAGCACGAGCAATACGGCGCCGAGGATGATTTTTTCGTAATGTTTTTTGAGCAGGTCCATGGAAATTAAAAATTAAAAAATGCGCGACGCCACACTGGCGGGCATCCGCTGGTCATCGCCGCATTTTGCATTTTGCATTGCTTCACAGGCTACTTTTGAGGAGGCAGCAATTTGACGACATGAATCAACATCGTGACTCTAAGCTGCTTTTCCTTCAGGAAAGGTTGCAGGCCGCTCTTTGCACCGGGCGACGCGGCCACGGGCTGGGCAACAGGTGCTGGCACGGGCGCGGGGCGGGCGTAAGGGTTGTTGTAGGCAGATGCACCACCGTAACGGCTCGCGAATGCTCCGCCGGGCCGTCCACTATCTTCACCCATGCGCGGACGAAACGCGGGCGCGGCCACGGGCGGCGGTGTGTAATAGATCGGTGCAACAACCGGTGTATCCACCATGATTGATGTGAGCGAGACTTCGCTGTTGATCGCTTTCACGAGCAACGCGTGCGGCGACCGCGCAAACCCCGCAAGCACTCCTGCCAGTTCCGGCGTAAAGCAGCGGAACGTTACTTCGTATGGCGTGATGATCGCGAGTTCATTGGTCGTGGATGCCAGATCAATATAATCTGTCGGCGTCCCCGCCAGATCATCGGGCGATCCCGGCACGCGCTCGCGGCGGATGCCTTCCAGAGAGTTTATTTTGGCTTCATTCAACACTTCACAGATGGCTTTCACCTCGCCCAACTGGATCGCAAGCGGCTGCAACGTGCCTTCCGCAAACTTCACCAGCCCGGCCTGTTTCTCGAATGAAAAGTTGTAGCGCGGCGGCAAGATGACGCTGTTGTTGGTGGCATCACGCTGGAGATCGCTGATCGTGTCCTGCAACACCGCCTTATAATCCTTGGAGGCGATGTTTGTGCCTTCGGGCAAAGCCGGGATGGATTGGAGGCGCGTTCCAAGCTTGTTGAGGAAGGCTTGCGCCTCCTTCTGCTGCACCTTGGCGTTCTCAATGTTATTGATCTTGCCTTCGCCGGGTGAAGGATTCTGCCCCTTCAATCGTTTCAACTCAGCGTAGCCTTCCGTCAGCTTGATGGTCTGCTCGGAACTGTTTTGCCAGCCCGAAAAACTATACCAGCCCGCCAAGCCCATGAGGACCAGCGCGACGACGGCGCCGATGACGAACAACAGATTTCGCTTGATCCAGTCCATGTTAATGTTTCAAAGGCTTTTTGAGCGCGAGGGTGATTCCGAAGCTGAACGTGCCCGTGGCTTCATCTTCGACGATTGACGGATCAAGCTGCGTCCCTGCCGCATCGATCAGCGGACTCGCCAACAGCTCGGTGTGAACTGCGTAAGCGATTTTGCTGTTCGCAGAGGAGATTTGCGGAAGACTCACCCCGCGACACTGAATTTTTATTGTCCCAGTCTGATTTGTAACGGTCGTCCCATCTGGATTTGCTCCTGTCGCTGGCATTTCAGGGGCAATGCCGTAGCGCGAAGCCATTTCCGGCGGCAAACGACCTTCTACACCACCGTAACGCTGCGCCATCAAGGCTCTCGAGGATGCGTCCATTTCATATTGGGGCGACACCGGAGCCTGCGATTGATTAGGCGCCGCACTCGCCGCTCCCAACCCTGAATGAGAATTCAAATTTTCTATCCATACGCCCGTGTCCGTCCCGAACTCGCGCTTGGTGGCGTCTTCGGCGCGGATCAGCGCAGCCCGCACTTCCCTCAAAATATCGGCCCATAGATAACGATCCTCGAGCCAAAGCGAATATTGCTCCGCATCCGCCTTGATCTTCTCCAAGTCACCATAAGCGCGCTTGAAACTTTGCTCCTTGGACTGCAACTGCTGGATCGTGGGCTGAAGCTTTTCCATCTGATCCTTCTTAACGGTGGCCAGCTTGTTGAACAAGAATCCCACTGCCAACGCCATCAACGCCAAGCTTGCGAGTGTCGCAATGAAATAAGGCTTCTTCTGGTTGAAACTCTGCCAGCTCAACGTGCTTTCCGGCATCAAATTCAACTCCACCGGACAGTTTGCCATGTTGCGCAACCCCAGTCCGACAACTTCACCCAAAGAATGAGCCACGCGGGAGAGTTCTTCCAGATTCACGCCCGGATCAATCTGCACGTTGCGGAATGGATTGAAGTATTCCACCGGCACGTTGAGCTTCTCGGCAAAAAACTGCGCCGTGTAAGGCATGATCGCCGCACCACCTGAGAGAAATAACCGCTGCGGAGCCGTGCCACCCTGCTGCCCGCGATAAAACTGAATGGTCTGATTGACCTGGATGTGCAGCCGGGTCATGAACTGTCGCGCGATCTTGGAAATCGCCGCCTGATGCTGGTTCTCCGGCTCTTCATACGCACCACCAAGACTGACGAAACCCTCATCAATCTTGATCTTATCCGCCATGTCGAACTTCAACTTGGCTTCGTTGGCAAAGTCTTGCGTGATGGAGTTCGCACCGAGATTGATGCTGCGGGCGAAAACTTTGCCCTTCTCGAAGAACAGTAGATTGCTCGTCTTCGCACCGATATCGAGCAACATCGTACAATCTTCCAACTCGCCGTAGTTGAAACGGAACGCATTGCACAACGCCGCAGGCGACACGTCGCAGATCTGCAACTGCAACCCGCTGGCCGATGCCGTGCGGAACAAGCCCTCCACGATGTCAGACTTGATCGCGACCAAAAGCACTTCCAACTCGCCACCCGCCGTCGTGCCGAGGATTTGATAATCCCAAACCACTTCAGCCAACGGGAACGGGACATTCTGCTGCGCCTCGTATTGGATGATCTGTGTGACCTTGCTAGCCTCTACGGGCGGCAACTTCACGAACTTAGAAAAAACATGGAAACCCGGCGCGCAGACATTGATTTCCTTGGCCTTGATGCCCAGCGACGCGATGAGTTCCTGAAGCGTCTTGAGGATGAGCACCTCGCGCTTCGTTTCCTGCGAACCTTCGAGGCCAAGCGACTTGATGGCGTACTGTTTGAGCACAAGGCCGCCCGCCTCGTTTGTCTCGAACTCAGCCAGCTTCAAGCTGCCTGCGCCAAAATCCACCGCCAAATATGAATTGCTTTTAAGCATTACGTTTCTACGCCAACCGGTTTTTTGCCGCCTCTTGTACATATCGCGAGGAAGCCCGCGTAGATAAACGGAATTAACCATGACGGTCAAACAGAAAAACTTTTTTCGAACGAATCTCTTGAAATAATTCCGCAGGTTCACCTCACTCTAAAAAATTTGACCCTGCAAAAACGCATATCACGTTTCTGCAATGTGAACCCCAGGTATCCCTGCTGCCACTTTGCTTTGCGAGTCAACGAGTGCCTTGGAAGCGGGCGGAAACATCGTCGTGAAGTAGAGTTCCAAACAGCCGGTACTGTCACGGTAAGCCGGGACATTTGTTTTGGTCGCCAAAGGGGTTTCTGCTCCCTAGGCTTTTTCGGAATACTCCAATGAATACCGTGAATCTACAATTGTTCAAGCGATTGAATCGCACACGCCTTACCCCAACCGAAGGCGTGTCGTTGATCTGGCGTCTTTTGGCAATTTTGATTTTCTATTGCTGTGCGGCATTCCCGATGGCGATCGCGTCTCAGATTTCCTCGAACACTTCGGTGTTTGCAGTGAAGAATGAAGCCGCGTTCTTCGAATCGCTAAACCTGAGCCCGCCGGAGCTGGTTGCTGTGAGCAACGCAGTTCATGTCCGCGATTGACCGCAGGCGAAGGAAGCTTGGGCCAGGCATCTCGTTACCCGCAACGGTCCATTCTGGCTTTGGTCGCGGATGAGTGGGACGCGCACGGGCAACGCGACTTCGGCTTCCGCATGTCCACGCCCGCCATGTTGCCGCACGTCACGATTGACATCACGACCATCGGTCGTGGTCGCGGTCTGCCGTCGTTGCCCGCTGTCGAAGGAGAATATGACCGCACCGAAGTTCCCCGCCGAGTTTGGGACAAATATTCCCCGCCGGATTTCGGCAACCTCGGAAATTTTGAAATCAACGGCCCGGGCATCTGGCGCGGCAGCTACAACAGCGGCAAGGAGTCGAGCATCAACAATCTCTACTTTGATACCGAGTGTGGCATCAACCGGGCGAGCATTCGTTCGACGTTCCACCCGGGGACAAGTCACCTTGACCGCGCGCCGTGAGGGTTTGAAGTCTGCCACGCTCAAAATCACATCCATTGCCGCTCCCATCTCGGGTGGCATCGCGAAATCGTTTCCCGCGCGCTACCCCGTTGAACCTCCATCGCGACCGGCCGTTGATCACGTCGCTTTGGCCGACCAGATAGCGAAGCGCAACGCACCACAAGTGGACAGGGACGTTGGGCCGAATGATAAATTGTTTGCCATGTTCGCATACACGGGCGATGGCGAGGGGGGGCAGGAAGATAAGCTTTGTCCCGGGACGCTGGCTTATACCGACGACGCCCTGCTCTATCTCAGTGCGGTGCCGAATTCCTTGAACGGCGCGCGGTTGATCCGCACAGCCAATCTGGATCGTAACTATTGGGCTAATGATTACATCGTCGCAACCGCTGCACGCGATCTGGAATTTTTCGTGGCACATGACGAAAAGGCATTACGCCCAAAGTGGCTGCGAGGGTTCAAGCCCAACGGCGACGCGGTGGAAGTCAACGGGCGGAAACTCACCCTCTTTGCGCAAAGATTGATGCAGGGCGATCAAATCCGAATTGCGGGCAACCTGGACCAAGGTCAAAAAGCTGCTCAGGCATTGAACCTGATACTCTTCGCCCGCCCGATCAGATTGTCAGTCGATAGCAGCCGTCCTTGAGTGCTTTTCCAAAACACCTGTTTCCTCGCCCGCTGATCGCGCCGCGAAAGCCAAACCGAATGACGCTTTCGACGCTCGGGTGAAGTTGGTTTATCGCATCACCCCCGCCGAGGCCCGCCGCCGAGCCGCCCGTCACGTCCTCAATCGGATATTCAAGGCGCGAAGGTGGCGGACGGCGCGGAAGTGCGTTTGAGCGTTCATCCCGGCGGCCATTGGAAATCCGCCGGGGTCTGGATCGTTTACAAAAATCCCGAAGGCCCGATCGCGTTGAAGTCTTCCGACATCGTGGTCGTCTCCAAACGCACTGGCCGCGTCCTCTACGAAGGCTCTGCCGGCGACGAAGGCTAGACCACGCCCACCAATCCCAGCTACGACCACCCGCCCCGCGCGCTCAGATCACTTCTTCGCCGCTTTCTTTTTTGCCCAATAGGCCTTGAGCTTCGCGGACATGGCCGCCTTGGCCGCCGCACTCATCTTGCTCTTGGGTTGGGCAACCTTGACGGCAGTCGGCGCTTGCTTCGCGGCTTTCCGCTTGGCCCAGACTTCCTTCAACTTGGCCGACAGCTTGGCTTTCGCCGCCGCACTCATCGCTGGCGCCTTCGGCTTGGCCGGAGCTGTAGTGGCGGCGCTGGCGTTTCCAAGCAGGCTATTCAGTTCCTTTTGCAACTGCTCAATCCGTTCTTTGAGGGTGGCCGCTTGTCTTAGTTTACTTGCCGAGAGTTCAGATATATTCATGAGTTAATCCTATGGAATCAGTAGCGCCAATGTCAAAGCGTTCCGGCCAATGAACGTGAGAGGTTCTTGGTCTTGATCACTCCTCCCACCGCTCCGGAGCGCGACCGCCCAACCAATTCCCCTGCCGCACGCCCGTACCGTTCCGAGCCATTCTTGGTGGCTCGGAACACTGGTGTCTATCGGTCGCACTCCCCGCGCAGGATTCCCATCTCCTCCTAAAACCGAAACTCTGGATTCGGTGGCTGGGATTTCCGCCGCCGGGGCGGCTGGAGCCGCTCCGCCGCCGCTTTCCACCGCGCGATCATGGCTTGCACCTGCTGACCCTGGTAGCGCATCCGCTTCAAATCCTCAGTGAACGTCCGGCGCATCTGGTCCGCCAGCACCGCGTGGTCGGTCCGGTGGGAAAAATTCCACGCCGGATCCCGCCGCTGTCCCGTGATCTGGCGTTTGATTTCCCGTAACGAACTTTTCGACTGCGCCGTGATGCGTTGCAGCAGCGCCGCGCTCGTGTGTGCCGTCGTGCCGCTCTCGCCAATTTCGCAATGCGTCAGAATCACTTCCAGTTGCTCCACGTCGCCCGCTTCGTAGGCCGCCTGCGCCTGATGCCACCATTCCGTTTTCTGCGCCGTCATTTCCCGCTGACTGTCCGGATGCAATCGGCGCACCACCGCCCGATACAGTTCCTTGAGCCGTTTGGAAACGTGCGCCGGCGCGACGGCTTGGGGCGGCTGCCCGGCTTGACGCCCAGGCTCTTCCCAAGGGCGTTCATCTGGCCCAAGTCCGCCGAACATCTCCTCGAATATGGCTTTCAGCGGATCGTCCGGGTCGTCCGGATTTCCCCAGTCCGGCCGCCTCCAAAAAGGTTCCCGCTTCCCGTCCCGGTCACCGCCGGGCGGCGGCGGTGGTGGTGGTGGTGGCTCGGGATTATCCCGCAATTCTATCACCCGCTTGTAAGCCCGGGCGTAGGAGCCGCCGCCAAACATCACCTCGTTCTGCACCAGGAAAACGATAGCCTCATCCGCCGCCAGCTTCAGATTGAGTTCGCGGAGTTCCGTGAGTAACGCCCCGAAATGGCTGTTCAACCAGCGCGTGAACTGCGGCTGATCCGTCTGCTGAAACTGGTCAAGCACCCGCCGCGAATTGTCCAGATCGCGCCGCGCCTTCTCGAAGCCCTGCTTGATTTTTTCCCGGATGCCCGCGCCATCCACCCGCACCAGCGCGCGACAATGATTGCCCGCCTGAGCGTGAACGTCGGATTGACCGTGGGTCTTCTGTCTGGGCGCGCGGCGTGGCATCAATAGCGCCGAAAATTATCAGCCAGCCCCCACCACCGCCAGCACATCATCCCGCAATTTCTACTTTCAGCTTTCAACTTTTTGCGTTTGCCGATTGCTTATCGTTTCCTCTGGCCTGTAACCCTGCCGCCGCCCAAAATTCCGTCGTTGCAAAAAACGCATTCGCCAACCCAGCCCGAAGCCCTTTCGGGTCTGATCGAGCGCGTCACTTTCTTTAATGAAGAAAACGGCTGGGCTGTGCTCAAGGTCAAGGCCCGGGGTCACCGCGACCCCGTCACAGTGCTTGGCTCGCTCCCTTCCGTCAGCGCCGGCGAATGGGTCACCGCCGAAGGCCGGTGGATTCAGGATCGTGAATTCGGCCTCCAGTTCCGCGCCGAACTGATTAACAGCACCGCGCCCACCACTAAAGAAGGCATCGAAAAATATCTTGGCAGCGGCATGGTCAAGGGCATCGGCCCCATCTATGCCGGCAAACTCGTCGCCAAATTCGCCGAGCAGATTTTCGACGTGATCGAAACCCAGTCCGCGCGCCTCGAAGAGATCGAAGGCATCGGTCCCAAGCGTCGCACCCGGATCAAGGAGGCTTGGGCTGAGCAGAAAGTCATCCGCAGCATCATGGTCTTCCTTCATTCCCAGGGGGTCAGCACCAGCCGTGCGGTTCGCATCTACAAAACCTACGGGGAGACCGCCGTCGCGACCGTCCAAAAAAATCCCTATGCCCTCGCCAAGGACATCCACGGCATCGGCTTCAAAACCGCCGACCAGATCGCCCAGAAAATTGGCATCCCCCACGATTCCCTCATCCGCGCCTGCGCCGGCCTGCATCACGTCCTCCTCGAAGCCACCGGCAACGGCCACTGCGCTCTGCCGCTGGAATTCCTCAAGGACGAAGCCGGCAAACTCCTCCTCGTGGACGATAAGATCGTCAGTGCCGCCCTGGAAAAAACCCTCGCCGACCGCGACCTCGTTACCGACCAGATTTTTGACCAGCAACTCATCTTCCTACCCAACCTAAAGCGGGCCGAGGAAGGCATTGCCGTCCGGATGAAAACCTTGTGCGGCCAGCCGTCCACCTATCCGCCCATTGACTTCGACAAAGCCGTGGCGTGGTGCCAGACCAAGACCGGCAAGGAACTCGCCCCCAGCCAGCGCGCCGCCCTCCAGCAGGCCATCGCCACCCGGGCGCTGATCATCACCGGCGGTCCCGGCGTCGGCAAGACGACCCTCGTCAACGCCATTCTGAAAATCCTCACCGCCAAGAAAGTCCGCTGCCTCTTGTGCGCCCCCACCGGCCGGGCCGCCAAGCGCCTGGCGGACACCACCGGCCTCGAAGCCCGCACCATTCACCGCCTGCTCGAAGTCCAGCCCGCCACCGGCACTTTCACCCGCAACGACGCCAACCCGCTCGACTGTGACCTCCTCGTCGTGGATGAATGCTCCATGGTGGACGTGCCGCTGATGAATCATTTGCTCCGGGCCCTGCCTCGCAACGGCAGCCTGCTCCTCGTCGGCGACGTGGATCAACTACCCTCCGTCGGTCCCGGCATGGTGCTGCGCAACCTCATTGCCAGCGGCGTGGTGCCCGTCGTGCGCCTGACCGAAGTCTTCCGTCAGGCTGCGCACAGTCGGATCATCACTAACGCCCACCGCATCAACGAAGGCTACCTTCCGGCTCTGGCCCCCAAAGATGCCGTCTCCGATTTCTACTTCGTCGAACGCGAGGAACCCGAACGCATCGCCGACACCCTGGTGGACATGGTCAAACATCGGATGCCGGGCAAATTCCACCTCGATCCCATCCGCGACATCCAAGTCCTCTGCCCGATGAATCGGGGATCTCTGGGCATTCGCGAACTCAACGTCCGCCTCCAAACCGAACTCAATCCCCCGCGCCAAAACGAACCGTCTGTCGAAAAATTCGGCTGGCAATTTCGTCTCCGGGATAAGGTCATCCAGACCGAGAACAACTACGACAAGGAAGTCTTCAACGGCGACATCGGCCAGATCATCCACCTGGATCCCGGCGAACGCGAAGTCACCGTCCGCTTTGACCGCCGCGAGGTCATTTACGATTTTGGGGAACTGGACGAAGTATCACTCGCCTACGCCATCACCATCCACAAAAGTCAGGGCAGCGAATTTCCCGCCGTCGTGATCCCCCTGGCCACGCAGCACTATCTATTGCTCCAGCGCAACCTTGTTTACACCGGCGTCACCCGCGGCAAGATGCTGGTCGTGCTCATCGGGCAGCGTAAAGCCCTCGCCATGGCCGTGAAAAACAACAAGACCGAGCAACGCTTCTCCGGCCTCCTCTCCCGGCTGACCGCAAAAGCCACTACCGAATAAACGCCCCCCGCGCCGCCAGATTAGCCCACGCCCCGGACCAGGCCACGCCACCCGAAAATTTTCCCCTTCGGATTTTTGTCCTATCCGGGCAGCCGGCGGATTCAATTTCCGCTTCCCGCTTTCAGAATTTCAGCTTTTTCTGCGGCTTTCTCATATTCCTCCAGCGACGGCAATTTCATCAACGCCCGCTTGGCATAGGCGCGATGGACGGCTTTGGAATTGTGCCCCAGATTTTCCATGGCGAACCGCTCCGGATAGCCGCACTTGAGCGCCCGTTCCGCCCACGCATACCGATACGAATGCAACGTCACGCCGCTGATCTTCAATTGCCGGCAGCACGTCCGGATCTCACAGAGAACTTGAATAGAGCTGCCATGGGTCCTCACTTGAGCGCTTCGGGTGTCCCCTTCCAGAGTAGTCGCACGGAGTCCAGCCGGAGGCGTGATTGCTGCAGAGCTATCGCCAGTTCCGCCTGTTGAGATTGCGCTAGTTTGATTTCTTCCGGACGGATGTGGTCGTTAACCCGCTGGAGCGTTTGCAAACGGTGCGCCTCATGGCCAAGGAGATGGTTCATCGCGTCGAGAGCGACTTGGCGAAATCCTGCGGCACAGGTTTCAGCCCGGGCGGTGCCGGTTTGAAACATCGCGGGCAGCGTGCGCCGGGCGATCTCGGTATTCTCAATCAACTTGTAGGGAGAGCCTTTCTGAAGTTTTCGTTCCCACGCCGCATCCTTGAAGGCTTCGCTGACATCATCCAGCTTGTGCGTAATGACCACCCGGATCGGGGTGGGGGGAAGAAAGCGGTCCGCGTGGAGGCGGGGCGCGGCGACAACTTCCAACACGAATATCAATTCCAGCAGCATCGTACGTTCGTTCGCAGTCGGCAGTACAGCGAAGGCGCAGTTCCCGGTTTCACCGCCGAGGAGCAAGTCCATCGCTCCGATGACCAAGGGATGATCCCACGTTAAAAACCCCACGTCTTCCCGGCTGAGGGCACGCCGGCGGTCGCAGGTGGCGATCATTCCCTCGGCAGGCAGAGCTGGAAAGGAATCAGTGATGATTCCCTGCGGATTCAATTGCCAGGTGTGCGGCGCGAGTTCTTCGATGTGAACTCCGAAATGATCAAGCACCTCGAGCAGGTAATCTTCCAAGTCAGGCTGCCGATCCTGTTCCTGAATCTGGGCAATGATCTGTTGTGCTGGGGCGGGGCGGAACGAATTCAATTCCAACAAACGATCCCGGCCTTGTTCCAGGAGTTGGCGGACTTCCCGCCGGGCGTCTTGGGTCTTGTTCAGAAGGTCGGCGAGTTCTTGCTCGGCAGTGGCGCGATCCGCTACGGAAAATTCCAAGGCGAGATCGTGGACGTGTTTTCCAAACTGCCGCAGCAATTCGTTTCCGCCTTCGAGATTGTTTTCAAAGGCATTCAAGCCTTCATGATACCAACGCGCCAGGACTTCCTGTGGGCTCTGCGCGAGATACGGAACGTGAATCTGGATGTCTTCAGATTGCCCAATGCGATCTAGGCGACCGATGCGTTGTTCGAGCAACTCGGGATTCAGCGGCAGGTCGAACAAGACGAGGTGGTGGGCGAATTGAAAATTACGTCCCTCACTGCCGATCTCCGAACAGATCAACAGGCGCGCGCCTTCCGGTTCGGCGAACCACGCGGCGCTGCGGTCTCGTTGCAACAGCGTCAGTCCTTCGTGAAAAATTCCCGTTTTGATCGTCAGATGGCGGCGCAACGCCGCATCGAGGGCTTCGGCTTTCTCAATGGTGCGACTGATCACCAATACCTTTTGCGGCTGCAGTTGTTGCAACAACTCCACCAACCAGAGCACCCGTGGGTCTCGCGCCAGATCAAACGTCTGTTGTAATTTGGTATTCCCCGCATCTTCGGCGAACTCGGTGGAGACGCGGTCCAGCCACAACTCCGCTTCCGGGCCGGCATCCAATCGGGCGAGGTGCACCTCGCGCTTGGGAAACCCTTTCATGCCCGCCCGGGTGTTCCGGAAGATCACCCGTCCGGGGCCATGCAAATCCAGCAGCTCTTCCAGCAACGCATCCCTAATTGCCGCGTTGCCTTGGTTTAATTCCGTCAGCCGAGGCGACAATTGTCCGGCTGGTGCCAGCAGACGTTGCAACATGTTGATGTCCGGTTCCGTGAGTGGATTTGAATCCAGTAATCGTACCGCAACTCGGGCGATGTCCTGATAATCCTTTGCCTCGGTCTGAAAGGTCGCGAGATCGCGATAGCGGTCCGGATCGAGCAAGCGCAGCCGCGCAAAGTGACTCTCCACGCCCAACTGTTCCGGCGTGGCTGTCAGCAGCAACAGCCCCTCAGATTTGCGGCTGAGTTCCTCCACCACCTGATACTCGCGACTGGGTGTGGCTTCGGACCATTCGAGATGATGCGCCTCATCCACGACCAGCAGGTCCCATCCTGCCGCCACCGCTTGGGCGGACCGACGCGGATCGCCAGCAAGAAAGCCGATGCTCGTCAGCACGAGTTGAGCGTCGAGAAAGGGATTTGTTTCGGGTTCGCCGACTTCGATGGCCGCGCATCGCTCCTCATCAAAGATATTGAACCAAACGTTGAACCGCCGGAGCATTTCCACGAACCATTGATGCACCAACGATTCCGGCACCAAGACCAGAATGCGCTGCGCCCGGCCGGTCAGCAGCAAGCGATGCAGGATCAAACCGGCTTCGATGGTTTTTCCCAAGCCCACTTCGTCGGACAAAAGGACACGCGGGGCGTGGCGGGCCGTAACTTCCTTCGCGATGTAAAGCTGATGGGGGATCAGATCAATCCGTCCTCCGACAAATCCGCGAACCGGCGACTGGCGCATTCGGTGGAGCAGTTCCAGCGTGCGACGGCGCAGTTCAAAGGCGGCTGAAGTATCAAACCGTCCCGCGAACAAGCGTTCCTGTGGTCCTTGCACATTGACGCGATCGCAAAGTTGGTTTTCCGGCAATCGCTGCGCTGCGCCAACGTAGATCAGCAAGCCCTGTTGCTCGACCACCTCCTGAACGATGAATTCCTGGTCGTGTTGCGTTCGCACTTTGTCCCCGATGCGAAAGCGCACCCGCTGCAACGGCGCGTGATCCAGTGCGTAGGTCCGCGTTTCGCCCGCCGTCTTGAACTCGACCTGCACCCGATCGCTAGTGACGTGCATGATCGTGGCTAGTCCCAGCTCGGGCTCTGGTTCGCTGATCCACCGTTGACCTGGAATGAACACACTCATGAAATTGCGGCGGGCGGTATGCTGGGTTTGCAGCACAAATGCAATCTGGATTTCGCTGTTTCGACTCTAAACCGAATCCATGTAGTTGAAAAGAGGCCACCGATTGGGGATTGATTGGTGGTAGATGAAAACAACGCAATCGTCGGGCACACGCCTGGATCACCAAACGGTGGCCGGGACATTTGAGTTCAAAAGCAACGGCAAGGCAATCGCCA
>CAMCWI010000058.1 GCA_945882065.1 Akkermansia muciniphila | reverse complement strand
TGCCGTTGAAGATGGAGGGAAGGTCGCGTGAGGTGATGAGAGTTTGATATACATCCACATCCGCCGAAACAACGCTGGTGGCGCATAGTGAAACGGCGAGGATTCGGGTGAATAGATTCATGGTTGGAACAGGTAGGGTTGGATGGCGTGGTTAATTTTCCGATGGGCTTACAGATTCATCCGACTCGGCGGGATTTGGTTTCATGCGAGTAATGACGAAGCTTTGGGGCAATTTCTTCAAACAACTGTGTTGCCCGATGGTACAGGGTGATTTGCCGTCAGGAAACAAAGTCATACATGAACTTTAGGGAATGCAAGGCCGCTGGCAAGTTTTCCAGTGGGGAAAGAAATTCAACTGGTAAAGGTAGGGCGCGTCACTCCGTGCGCGCCGTCGTCTGTCTGACCATACCTAGCGCGCACGGAGTGACGCGCCCTACCAACATTGGAGTTTCGAGGCACAGCAGCCGGATACACCGAAGTTCAACTGGCGGAACGAGGTCATTTTCCGCATCCTCCCGCCCATGCGCTCGAAGCAACAAATCGTCGAACTACTCCTGAACCCCGGCGTCATCGCCGTCGTCCGCGCCAAGCGCGCTGATCAAGCGGTGCCGCTGGCGGAGGCGCTCGTCGCGGGCGGCGTCATCGCCGTGGAGATCACGATGACCACGCCCAACGCCATCGCCGCCATCCGCGAGGCGAGCGCGAAACTGGGCGACCGCGCGCTCATCGGCGTGGGCACTGTCTTGGACGAGGCGACATGTCTGGCGGCAATCGAGGCGGGCGCGCAGTTCATCGTGAGCCCGATCTGCCGACGCGAGCTTGTGCCCATAGCGCACAAGGCGGGTTTGCCGATCATGCTCGGTGCTTACACGCCCACGGAAGCGCAGCTCGCACACGAAGCGGGATCGGACTTCATCAAGATTTTCCCGGCGGATGGACTCGGCGTGAATTACATTAAAGCCCTGCGTGCTCCCCTGCCCCACTTGAAGATCGTGCCTACGGGTGGTGTGGACTTGAAAACTATCAGCGAATTTCTCAAGGCAGGTTGCGTGGCGGTGGGCGCGGGTTCGTCTCTGATCTCGAAGGAGATTCTGGAGAAGGATGATTGGGCGACGTTGACTAAAACGGCAGCGGCGTTTGTGCAAGCGGCTCGGTCGTCACGATAATGTCACAGATCGTCACCCGTTTGTGTGACCGTGCATCTTTGACAGGCAACGAGTTTTAAGGCAACATTCGTAGCATGTTTGGGTTGTACCTTGGAAGAGTTTTGGCCGGTATTGTGACGTTTTCAGCCGTTCTGGCTGCGAACGCCGCAGGGCCGTTGCAACGCGTTCCGAACACGACGCTCACGAATTTCCCCGCCCAGCCGCCCCAGTTTGGATATACGGTGGTCAATGCTTTCCCCGGAGTGAGCCTGAACCAACCCGTCTGCATCGCGTCGCCTCCGGGAGAAACCAACCGCTTGTTCATCCTGGAAAAAGGCGGGAGCATTGTCGTCATCACAAATCTGGCAAGCCCGAACCGGACGGTGTTCATGAGCCTAACGGTTGATTCTTTCAGCGAGTCGGGGCTTCTCGGACTCGCCTTCCATCCCAACTACGCCATCAACGGATATTTCTACGTGTTCTCGTCCCGCAATATTTCCACATCTCAGGGCAACGGCCTTCACCAGTGCATCTCCCGGTTTCAAGCAAACCCGGCAAATGCAAACGTCGCCCTGCCTGCGACAGAACTGTTCTTGATCCGACAGTTTGATTCCGCCGGCAACCACAACGGAGGCGATCTCCACTTCGGCCCAGACGGTTACCTCTACGCCTCGGTGGGCGATGAAGGCCCGCAATATAACGGCGCCGGTCACGCCCAAGTCATCACCAATAAATTCATTTCCGCGATCTTGCGGCTCGACGTGG
The DNA here is from genome assembly GCA_945882065.1 of Akkermansia muciniphila. GTDB lineage: Bacteria > Verrucomicrobiota > Verrucomicrobiia > Limisphaerales > JADLHS01 > JADLHS01. Next base: position 16,135 of record CAMCWI010000058.1, on the reverse strand, counting down.
ACAAGCAGCCCGGGAATCTGCTGCCCAACCCGCATCCGGCCAACAGCACGAATTATTTCATCCCGTCGGACAACGCGTTCGTGGGCGTGACCAATTTCAACGGCAAGACATTCAGCGCGTCTGCCGTGCGCACGGAGTTTTACTCCATCGGCTATCGCAATCCGTGGCGGATGTCGTTTGATCCAACAACAGGTTTCCTCTACGTGGGGGACGTGGGGCAGGAGTACTACGAGGAGATCAGTGTGATCACCAACGGCGCCAATGCGGGCTGGGCTTACTACGAAGGGCTGCACCTCGCAAAACCCCTGTATCCGTCCGCGCCAAACATCTACATCAACCCTCCGGCGGGACTGACCCTGCCGATTCAGGAATATCCGCACAGTGGCGCCGCCAATTTCAGCGGCAATTCGGTTTCCGGCGGTTTGGTTTATCGCGGCACCCGCATCTCACAACTTTACGGCGCGTATGTTTTTGGCGACTACCTAAGCGGCAACATCTGGATGCTGAGTTACGACGGCACCAACACCGTTCCATTTCAACGCATCACGAGTGCCAGCTTCCCGGTGGCGTTCGGACGCGATCCCCGCAATGGCGACGTACTCATCTGCCAGATCGTGAGCGGCCAGATCGGACGATTGGATTACAACACCACTCCCGTCGGCGCGCCATTGCCGGCAACGCTCGCAAACACGGGCGCGTTCACAAATCTAACGACGCTCACACCCAACCCCGGCATCGTCGCCTACGACCTCAACACGCCGTTCTGGTCGGACAATGCCATTAAGACACGCTGGTTCTCGGTGCCGAAAACCAACCACACAATCAGTTTCAACGCGGACAGCAACTGGTTGTTCCCGACCGGCAGCGTCTGGATTAAACATTTTGAACTCGAGTTGACCAACGGAGTTCCCGCGTCGCGCAAACGCCTGGAAACCCGCTTCATCATCAACAACACCAACGGAGTTTATGGCGTGACCTACCGCTGGGATTCCACCACCAACGCAACGCTCGTGCCGGAGGCTGGCCTTGATGAAGCGTTCGTCATTAACGATGGCGGCAATTTGAAAACCCAGGTCTGGCATTACCCGAGCCGCTCGGAATGTCTCGCGTGCCACACCTCGCGCGCCGGTTATGCGCTTGCGTTTAACACCGCCCAACTCAACCGCGATTTCGATTACAGCGGCACCGTCACCAACCAGATAGTAGCCTTGCAACTCGCCGGTTATTTCAACAACACAATATCGAACCGCCATCTGCTTCCCGCCCTCGCGCACGCCACCAACCATGCGGTCAGCCTCGAATACCGCATCCGCTCCTATCTTGCAGCCAACTGCTCCCAGTGCCATCAACCCGGCGGCGTCCCCCTGGATACTTGGGATGCACGCATTAGCACCGCCACGCCTTACAACGACATCATCAACGGCGCAGTGAACAACGACTTTGGCAACACAAACAATCGCGTCATCGCACCCGGCTCACTCGCCAACTCCGTTCTCTTCCAGCGCATCGCCAACATGGGTTCGGCCCACATGCCGCCTCTCGCCACATCCGTCGTCAACACCCAAGCCATCGCACTGATCGCTGCGTGGATCACCAATGACCTTCCGAACTACGTGAGCTACGAGTCGTGGCAGTCTAATTACTTCGGATCCACCAACGCCCCCAATGCCGCACAACTCGCAGACCCCGATGGCGACGGAGCAAAGAACTACCTCGAATACCTGACTGCCACCATTCCGACCAACAGCGCGTCCGGCTGGAGCATCTCCATCGCTGCCTCGAACAACAACGCCCACGTCCGGATTCCGCAGATCGCAAATCGAGCCTTCGAGATTCAGACGACGACAAATCTGTTCGACTCAAACTCGTGGAGCGCGCTGAACAACCCCGCCAACGCACCGTTCTATCCAGCCTCCAATCGCACCGCCACAGTCACCGAGCCGTTGCAACCGGGCAACCCGCGCTACTATCGCGCGCGTGTGTTCGAGCCATGAAGCGGTAATTGCTTAAAACGTGACGCAGTCTTTTCGCTCTCGTCCTCCTACTCGTTCTTGTCGACTTCGCAAAAATAGTTTCGCGAACGCGGACGAGCTTCAAATTCGAGGTTGAATCCCACAAAAGGACTTTTACCCTGCGCCCATGATCTCAATGAAGTTTCAAGCACGCCGGGCAACCCTTGATGACCTGCCCGCGCTCAAAACACTGTGGACGACCATGAACTTCTCCCTAGGCGATCTGGAAAAACAACTCACCGAATTTCAGGTCGTAACCGATGAAACCGGGCACGTCATCGGCGCGGTTGGATTTCAGATGTCAGCGAAACACGCGCGCGTTCACAGCGAGGCGTTCGGGGACTTCGGCCTCGCCGACCATGCCCGACCCGCGCTCTGGCAACGCATCCAGACCTTCGCCACGAATCACGGCCTCGCGCGGCTGTGGACGACCGAGAACTCGCCCTTTTGGTCGCGCAATGGATTTGTTTCGGCCAAGGAGGAGGATTTCACCAACATGCCCGCCAGATGGGATCGTCTCGCTTCCGGCTGGCTTACGCTCAAACTCAAGGACGAAGAAGCCATCGCCTCACTCGACAAGGAGTTTGCGTTGTTCGTAGAAACAGAGAAGCAGCACAGCGCAGATGTTTTGTCCAAGACAAAAATGCTGAAAACTATCGTCATCACACTTATCACACTCGTCGCGCTCGCCTTCGGCGCAGCGATGATCTGGCTGCTCATCAAACAGAAGAGCGGCGGCGGATTACCCCCGCCCTGACAATGTGAACTCGTCTGCATGATACGAGCTGCGCACCATCGGCCCGCTCGCCACATGAACAAAACCCAACGCACGGGCGCGCTCGCCGAGTTCATCAAACTTTTTCGGCGTCACATACTCCACCACCGGCAGATGCTTCAACGTCGGTTGCAGATATTGGCCCAATGTCAAAATGTCGCAGTTAGACGCACGCAAATCCTCCATCGCCGCCAACACTTCCTCTTCCTGCTCTCCCAACCCAAGCATCAATCCAGACTTGGTATGAATGCCCGCGCCGAGTTTTGACTTAACCTTGCCAAGCACCCGCAACGAACGGTCGTAAGTAGCACGATGCCGTACCGACGGTGTGAGTCGGCGCACGGTTTCGAGGTTGTGATTGAAGATGTGCGGCTTCGCAGACAACACACAGTCAATCGCTGCGTCGTTATCCAGAAAATCCGGCGTCAACACTTCGATGACGATGCCGGGATTCAACTGACGCACCGCCTCAATGGTCTGGCGAAAATGATCCGCCCCTCCGTCGCCCATGTCATCACGCGCCACGGCAGTGATGACCACATGCTTCAACGCCATTCGCCGCGTCGCCTCGGCCACACGCATCGGCTCGTCGGTTTCCAGCGGCAACGGCTTGGCTGTGCTGACCGCACAAAACCCGCACGCGCGCGTGCAACGATCCCCCGCAATCATGAAAGTCGCCGTGCCTTTGCTCCAACATTCCCAATGGTTCGGACACTTGGCACTCTCGCAAACCGTGTGCAGCTTTAACTCGTCGAGCAACGAACGGGTGCGGGAGAACGTGTCGGACGTGGGCAGCTTGATCCGCAGCCATTCTGGCAGGCGCGGACGCGGTTTGAAATCAGCGGTCGTCATTGTTGTTTCAATTTTTCCCAGAACCTTTCGAGTTCTTCAGGGCCAAAGTCTGCCAGAACTTCCCCATCCACATCAATCACAGGTGCAAGGGTCTGGCCGGAAAGTTCCACCATCTCGGTAAAGGCGTCATTATCAGCGATGACATCGAGCGCTTCATACTTGATGCCACGCGCGTCAAGCCAGGTAGTCGCCTTGTGACACCAGCCACAATACGGTTTGATGAACAGTCGAATCTTCATGGTTTGAATCCTACCACAACTTCCACCACGGCTTCTTCTCCGCCACAGACTCCACCTCGTCTTCCGCAAAAGCCGCGTCGTTCTCACTCTGCAATTGTAGGATGAAGGCGATAAAATCAGCGAACGTCTCGTAAGTTTCGCTCGTCACCAACCGCTTCTTGCTGATGGTGAGTTCGTGGTCGGCCAGAAAAACGGCCGGACGCTCCTTGTTCACATCCGTGAAATAATTATTACCCGCACCGTCTTCACCGATGACGAGATAATGCTCCGGCCACTTCACGCCATAGAATCCAGAAGCACGGACTTCAAGATTCAACCCGATGATCTCATCCGCATCACCGGTGTATTCTTGGAAACCTGCCGCTTCACTTTGAAATTCCGGTCGAGCCAACGCTTCTCGATACGCAACGGGCAAAGAAAGGGAAAGCTCCTTCTCGATCTTCTCGAAGTCTTCGGCTGTCACAAGACCTGATCGCGGATCAACCGTTGATCTGCGTCTTGTATTGTTCAGGCGAAAGCATCGCTGAAACTTCCGCAGGGTTGGCGAGTTTGATCTTGAAAAACCAGCCGCCCGCAAACGGTTCGCGGTTCACAAGCGAAGGGTCGTTCGCTGATGCCTTATTGATCTCGACGATCTCGCCGCTCACGGGAGAATAGATGTCACTCGCGGTCTTAACGGATTCGACAACGGCGCAGGCTTCAGCAGCCTTCACCTTGCGCCCCACATCAGGCAGTTCGACGAAGACAACGTCGGTGAGTTCATGTTGCGCGTGGTCGGTGATGCCCACAGTGGCGACGTCGCCGGAGACGCGCACCCATTCGTGTGATTTGGCGTATTTAAGATCGGATGGAACTTGGCTCATAAATTGTGGAGCAAGGTTACGCGGATTACGCGGAATCACAATTTGATTTTTGAGGGAACGAAACTAAAAGAAACCAACCCGAACCCAAACCCGATTTTGAAACACTAATCTTCGCTAATCGTCTCTGATGAAATATCCGCTGGCGATTACCCACGAAAAATGATTCGCACTTTGCTCGTCGCACTAAACCTATTTGAATTAGCCCCAATGGGCGGAGATTAGCGGTTTAACTTGGGGAATCCCCTCATTCCGTCCGCTTGACCGTGACGAGCCACGCGGTGGAATCAGGGGCTTCGCCACCAAGAATCAACACTTCCCCCTTGTTCAACGGCTGAGTCTGACGACTGAGAACCTTGCCATCTTTGCCGATCAGGAGAACTTCGACTTTCTTGGAATCCTTCATGTTGACCTCGACGGTGCATTTGGCACTCATGCAGACTTTGTTCGTGCCGCCCTTGTCCACGAAGAGTTGCTGGCGGTTCACCTCGAAATAATTCTCCCACTTGAGCGGAAGCTTGCTGAGACGTGCGCGGATTTCAGGGTCAACGACCTTGTGTTTCGCGTCGGGAGATTGCTTCTCATTGGTGGCCCATATGAGTTGAGCTTCAAACTTTCGATCACCCGCCTGCGCTTGTGAAAAACCAAAGCACGGCAGCGCGAGGGTAATCAGCCAAAGTAACACGGAAGATTTACGGTTCGCTCTCATGATCAATTGAATTCAAGTGTATCGTCGGTGTCCGTATCCGCAAACTCGTTTTCCGCCGGATAGGAAAGCCAGACCAACGTGGTGCCGCTCTCATAATCGCGGTAGGTGAACGCCTCGGAATCTTCATGCGTGCCGTCCGCTTCGAGCGCGGCGAAACCGCCTTGGCCGAGTTGTTGTTGGATGACCATCACGCCAAGCATCATCGCCGCCACAGTCCCAGCAGGAACAAGCACGCGACGGAGGCGTTCCATCATTGAAATGGATTTGATCGCAGGCGCAACTTGTTCCTCGCGCTCGATCTGCCGCCGAATCTTTGACCAATAAAACTCGCGTGAGTCGGGGACTTTGATGTCAGACTCGTGAGAGACAAGCGCGGCGCGGGTGTTCGTCAATTCGACGAGCAGATCACTGGCGGCGGAGTCTTGCGCCAGCCAGTCCGTCACGGCCTGCGCCTCGCCCGAAGGCAATTCGCCGTCCAGATACGCCTGCAATTTCAATTGTAAGTCTTGCTTCATAACAACTCTTCCCTTTACTCCGACGTTTTCAAATCTTGCAGCAACACCGCCATCTTTCGTCGCGCATAAAACAACCGCGACATCACCGTGCCGATGGAACACTTCATCGTTTTGGCGATGTTCTTGTATTCCATGTGTTCAAACTCATGCAACACGAGCACCGTGCGATGCGCCTCGGAAAGTTTCCCCAACGCTTCATCAATCCGCACCCGCAATTCCGCGCGCTCCAATCGCTCCGTCGGATTCACCATCACCACCGGCATCTGACGCTCCACTCCGCCGGATTCCTCCTCCATCGCCTCGATGGATTCCGCGCGCTGTCGCTTTCTTTTGCGGAGTTGATCCAGGCAGAGATTGATCACGATGCGTGTCATCCACGTCGTGAAGCTGGATTCCCCTTGGAACTGCACCAGCCGCTGCCAGCCTTTTACCCACGCTTCTTGAGAAAGATCAACGGCTTCTTCTTCATTCCGCATCATCGAGTAGGCTCGTGCGTAAATCTTGTCCCGGTGCCGGACTACGAGTTGCTCGAAAGCGACCATGTCACCCTGACGCGAAGCCTGAACCAACTCTGCATCTTGTGCGGCGGTATAGTCCATGTCGGCCATCGTTTTGACGGGTGGGTTTCGGGTTTATTCAGCGAGGGCTAAAGTTTGCCCTTGGTACTGGGAAGTTGCCCGGCAATGCGGGGATCGCGCGTACAGGCGGCGTCGGCAGCCTTGGCAAACGCCTTGAACAGAGCCTCGGCGATGTGATGCGGCTCGTCACCGTAGATGAGTTCCAAATGCAGATTGCAGTGGGCTTCGTTAGCAAATCCTTGGAAGAATTCCCGCGCCAGACCAAATCGGAACGCGCTGGACATGTCCTGCCCGCGCTCGGTCTTGGCAAGTTTCCGGTATGCCTTGTCGTTCAACCTGCGCCAGACCAGATGGGATCGTCCGCTGAAATCAATTACGCAGCGCGTGAGACATTCATCCATGGGAACATACGCCTCGCCCGTGAACGGATTCTTGGGATGAAACCCAAACCCGTAACGCCGAATCCCCTTCTTGTCGCCCAACGCCATCACAAAGGCCTGCCCGAGAGCGATGCCACAATCTTCGACCGTATGATGCGCGTCCACTTCCAGATCGCCTTTGCAGGTGAGATTCAAATCCATGACCGCGTGTTTGGCGAACAGCGTCAGCATGTGATCAAAGAACGGAATACCCGTCTTGATGGAGGATTTCCCTGAGCCATCGAGATTCAGTTTGATCGAGATGCGTGTTTCTTTGGTGTCGCGTTTAAGTTGTGCCTGCCGGACTTGCATGGACACAGTTAAACAAAGTGGAGGCAAAAACACCAAGCTGAAACAAGGATGCCCAATCTTGCAAAAAATTCAACGAGCTGGCTCGAAAACAGGAGTAGAATTGGTTGTCCTCAGCATCCTAGCTTTTATTTCGTCAATCTGCTTCTGGACGGCTTCAGGCTGTAGCGACGTCAGTTTCGTAAGTTCAAAGTATTGGATTGCGAGAGGCAAGTTGCCTGCTTCGCTTTCCAAGCGCGCCAGATTTACGGTGATCTTGCCGTACTGTCCAACACTTGTTTCTTTGGCTTCGATGGGTTGCTCCTCCCAGAATTTCTCCGCAGCCAGCCAGATGTTACGGGCCTTTTCATGATCCTTGTCCTCCTGCTCATAGACCTGCCCCATGGCAAAGAGAAGTTCAAAGCTCTTGGGATTGTTCCTAATGCCCTCGCGCAAAATATCGCGGGCATCTTCTACACGTTTAAGAGTTTTGCGCAGCCAATAACTTGTGACAGCATACGTCTCAACCCCCTGCGGATCCAGCGCAATCGCCAGTTTCAACCACGGCAACACCTCGCGCTCCTCGCCATTTTCAAGGTGCGAGTGCTGAGTGATGCGGAAGTTGCGGATGAACCCTTGGAGCGGATCCAGCGTTTGATCCATGAAACTCATCGCCTTCTCATGTTCGTCCACATGTCCGCCGGCGGATTCTTCGGAAACACACTTCCCTTCGGCATCGTGCTTGTGGGCTGCATGATCTTCTTCGTGAACGCATTTCCCCTGTTCATCATGCTTGTGATTGGTGTGGTCGTCATCATTGGACGCAATCGCTTTCGCGGCGGCGGGTTCACGACTGTCAAAGATGGAGGGATAAAATCCGCTGTGCAAATAAACATCCGCCATCTCGACGGATTGCCCGGAGAACAATCGCCGTCCGTCGCCAAGCAACTTAGTGAACGCTCCTTCAACGTTTGATGTAGCCGTTGAGCTTCTGAACTCGGAATCCACCGCCGTCGCCAGCGTGAACACCAGTGTCGCCAGAAAGACCATCATCAATGCTGGGGGAACGTTCCTCATGTGTTGAGCCGTTGCCGACGGAAGATCAGCCAGGTGCAATAGAGAAATGCGGTCACATAAGCCCCGGCATAGAGCGTCGCCAACCCGCACGCCTTGAGGCTGGGCATGGGCTTGTTGTTCACGACAAGATTGCGCACATCAAAAATCTCAAAGTGCGGGATGACGTAATAAAGCGTGTAGGTAATTGATTTGACGGGCTCTGACTGACGCAATGCAATCTTGTTGAGATGCTCTCCAATGAACAGAACCCCAATGATCACCACAAGGCAGATGGTGGTGTTCGATGACACCGCCGAAAGCACAACCGATCCCAGCAATGTCATGGCGATGACCATTCCCAGCATCAGCCACAGCAATCCGATGGATTTGGAGTAGGTCACGAGCTGCCAATCGCCGCCTTTGGTCGCAGTCACCAGAATGAAGAACACATAAAAAACCAGAACCGCGAGTCCCGTGGCGAGCCAGCAACCAAGGAACTTCCCGGCGATCAATTGGCCACGCGACACCGGTTTTGCAAGCAATGGAAAAATAGTCCTATTCTCCTTCTCCGCAGGTATCTGACGCGCCGCCGTGATGACCGCGATGATCAGGGTTGAAAACCAGATGAGCAGGAGACAAATGTCCTTCACGTAACGCACCATCACGAGGTCCTTGAAAAAGTTCACAGAGCCAGCCGCGATGGTGATGAGCGCACTCAAGACGAACAGCACATAAAAATCTTTGCGCCGGTAGAGTTCCTTGATGACGACGCCTGCGATTGCAAAAACAGTATTCATGGTGCGACAGCCGGTTTATAGCCGATGATGTTGAGGAACGCTTGTTCGAGATTGGCCGCGCGATGCTTCGCGACGAGGTCAGCCACACGACCTTCCTCCTTCAACTCACCTTGATAGATGATGGCCACGCGATCACAGACGGTTTCCACCTCACCCATTTCGTGCGAGGAGAAGAAAACTGTTTTGCCCTCGTTCTTGAGGCGTTGAATGATCTCGCGAACCTTCATTCGTCCGATCGGATCCAGACCGCTCGTCGGTTCGTCAAGAATAAGGAGGTCAGGATTGTTGATCAACGCCTGGGCAAGGCCAACGCGTTGTTGCATCCCCTTAGAGTAGCCTTTGATGGGGCGTTTGGCGGCGTGGCCGAGTTCGACGAGGGAGATGAGCTGCTCGATCCGTTTGTCAGCCTCACTTCCTTTGAGTCCAAATATCTTTGCGTAGAAACGAAGAAGCTCCTCAGCGGTGAGAAACTTATAATAATAGGTGAGCTCCGGCAGATAACCGATGCGCTGACGGGCGATGGGCTGCCGGACATCAATGCCAAACAACGACGCCGATCCGCTTGTGGGCGGAACAAAACCCAACAGCACGTTCATCGTTGTGGTCTTGCCCGCGCCGTTGGGACCGAGGAAGCCGAAGACTTCTCCCGCCCGAACTTCCAAGGTCAAACCCTGCAATGCAACCTTCGGAGTTTTCTGGAATTCACCCGTGGAATACTCCACTCGTAGCTTGTCCGTTTTGAGAATTGTTTCCATTACTGGTTTGACATGTTACTTACTTGGTCTGCGAGTTATCGAATCTTTCTAAGTTCGTCAATCATTGAATCTCTATTACCTCTCCAAAGAGGAAGGCCCGAAGCAACGCTTCGGGCCTTCGTGAAAACTTTCACCAACCAATTACAAGGTGTGGAGGGCGATAGTGCAGCTCGGCGGAGTGTTTGCAAACGTCACAGCATATGTACCGCTAGCCGGGCATATAACATTGGCAGTCGCGTAAGTTGCAGCATTCGCAGTACGTCCCAAGTAAGGCGCAACATTCGCCTCTGTCACTGGGGCACCAGCAGCCGCGTTGTTTTCGAGCGCCCACTGTTGGACAGCTGCATCAATCTGGCGGAGGTTGTTGATGCACGCATTCGTCTGGGAGGTGGCACGAGCGCGAACGAAGTTAGGAATCGCGATCGCAGCGAGGAGGCCGATGATGGCCACCACGATCATGATTTCAACGAGGGTGAAACCGGCTTTGCGGGATGTATTGATCTTCATAGTTTTTACTTTTGTTGTCTGTTGTGCGGTGTGAACACAGCAGCAGGCGGGTTATACAATTGCGGTTGGTGTCCACTGATTGCCTGCTGCAACCGCTCCGAGAGTGTTTAGCAGCACCGATGCCAGCCTTGGTGAAACCTCCCCGCCAAAAACAAAGAAGCCCGGACATAAGGTCCGGGCTTCACCAACCAACCCAACCAACCCAAATCACATCAATTCTTGATCTTGTGCTTCGGCGTACTGTTTTCATTCTCGCACGTCACCCGACCTGAAGCTCCCACGGTTGCGCCAAGCCTGTAAGCCACATTGCCCGAAGGACACAAAGGCAACTCCTTGCCTTTGATATATTCCTTGATGTCCGCCTCGGTAAAAGCATCGCTGTCCCGCCTGTTGTTCTCCACGGCAAACTGATCAATGGCCGAATCAATCTGCTTCATGTTGATGATGCAAGAATTTGCCTGTGCGGTGTTTCTGTTCTTCACGAAATTCGGAATGGCGATAGCGGCGAGCATTCCAATGATCGCCACAACGATCATGATTTCCACCAAGGTGAAGCCTGCGTTGCGATTGATTTTCAGTTTCATATTACCCGTTTGATTTCAAAATTTTACCCACCACATAACTCCACAGTATCCACACACAGCCATAATGGAAAGTCCAATACCCCCTGCCAGTCGCCGTTTTCTTCTTACTAACCTCAGTAATAAACCCGAATCGTGAAAAGAGTTTCGGCCAAGTCTGCCTAGTTCCACGACGATCGTGTCCAATGCGTCACGCGGCAAGGCACCCAAATAGCCGCGCGATTCAGTTGCCCGCCCAGTCGCCTTGGCTAACATCTGTACGTGATTCGCAATATCGTCTTTGATTGGTCTGGCACACTGGTGGATGACCTCCCGGCAGTCTGGGAGGCGACCAATTACGTTCTCGTACAATCCAAGTGCGCCGAACTCACCCTCGAACAGTTCCGATCCGAGTTCTGCCTACCGTTCACGATCTTTTACGACAAACACACACCGCACGTCCCGATGCCGCAGTTGGAGACCTGGTTTCACTCCCGCTTCCGCGAAGTCCAATCCTCCGTCTGCGCCCTGCCTCATGCGCGCGACTTCCTAGAATTCTGCTCCCACCATAAAATCCGCACCTTTCTCCTGAGCACGGTGGCGGATGATCACTTCGCCGTGCAGGAACGCGCCACGGGATTTGGTCGCTATCTCGAAAAGCCCTACACCGGTGTCTGGGACAAGCGGAAGAAAATCCACGACATTCTTGCCGACAACAATCTTGATGCCCGCGAAACACTGTTCATCGGCGACATGCAGCATGACATCGAAACCGCGCAACATGGCGGACTTCATTCCTGCGCCGTCCTCACGGGTTACAACAAACTCGATCAACTCCGCGCCGCAAACCCCGACATCATCGTCGAGCATCTCGGCGAGTTGCGTGACTTGCTCACAAAAAACAATTGGGAGCTGACCTCCGCGCAAAACAACGGCAACACCACACCACGCCCCATTGTCACAGTTGGTGGATTGATCTTCAACGAAGCCAGCCAAGTCCTGATGGTTCGCACGCACAAGTGGTCTGATCTCTGGGGCATTCCCGGCGGCAAAACCGAATGGGGTGAAACCTCCGAAGCCGCTCTCCGCCGCGAACTCAAAGAGGAAACCAACCTCGACGTCGCCGACATCCGGTTCGTCCTCGTGCAAGATTGTATCCACTCGAAAGAGTTTTATCGCGACGCGCACTTCGTACTCCTGAACTACACATGCCGCTGTGTCGGGAAACAGGATGTGATGTTAAACCACGAAGCCGTCGAGTTCCGTTGGGTGATCATTTCCGAAGCGTTGAACATGCCCATCAACACACCCACACGCACCTTACTCGAAGCCGTTTCTCAAACCCCTCCCTGACCATGTCCAAAATCTCCATCGTTGACCTCGAACTCCAGGTCCACATCGGCGTGCCCGACGAAGAACGCGCCAAACCTCAACGCATTCTCATGACCGTGGATATGGATCACGATTTCAGTTCTGCTATCGCCACGGATAGCGTGACCAAAACAATTGATTACTTTCAGGTGAGCCAACGGCTCATGGAATTCGGCAAAGGCCGGAGTTGGAAGTTGATTGAAAAACTCGCCAATGACGCGGGTGACATGGTTCTCTCCGAGTTTCAACCCGCGACCGTCACGATCACTGTGAAGAAATTTGTCATCCCTCAAGCGGCCTACGTTTCAGTGAGTCACACCTTGCACCGCAAGGGAAGCGGCATGCTTAAGCAGGCAGGGTGGGGAATCCCGTGATGTAAGTCTCCAACTGCTGGATCGCGGAATTCTGCGACGAGATGATGGAGTTCACCAGATCGCCGATGGAGATCACACCGAGGATTGTGTTCCCCGCCACCACAGGCAGATGCCGGATGCGATGCTCCGTCATCAACCTCATACATTCCTCCACCGTGTGATCAGGGCTGACCGTGATCACGCGACCAGAAATAATCTCGCGCACAAAAGTTTCTTTCGACGAACGCCCCTTTAACGCCACGTTCCGCGTATAATCCCGCTCCGACAACACGCCCACCAACTTCCCGTCCTTCGTCACCAGCAACGCTCCCACGTTCTTTTCCGCCATCATCTTGATCGCGTCCAACACCACGGTCTCTGGAGCGACAGACCAGACTGCGCCGCCTTTTTGCGAGAGGATTTCACCGATTGGAATGGAATGAGTCATAACGTTTCTCCTGGGTTGACTGCTGTTGGGTTGGACTGCGAAGGACGACTAGAACAAAACACTGCTCCGTCTGGCATCAACTTCTGCCAGTGGCGGATTCGCGCCTGCGAAGAGTCATGGGTCATCTGCAAAAACGCTACCACAGCCCACAGTTTTGGGAACACCTAAAAAATTAAAACTGCAAACTCACACAACGCCGCATTTGCCAACGCCACGCACGAAGCCTAACTTGTCGCTGTGGAAGTTTCCGAAAAAATTCAATGCCCCTACTGCGGCCAGAGCTTCGAAATCACCGTGGACACCAGCGCGGGATCCCACCGCTTCACCACCGACTGCGAAGTCTGCTGCCGCCCGATGGAAATTGCCGCCGACTGCGAGCCGGGCGAAATTCTGAGCTTGGACGTGCAAGGCGCTTGAGGCACGCTGCGTGCCGTGCAAAACACCACTGTGCTCTGGATTTACATCGTCCTGATTATTGTCGGCGGACTCATCGGCTTTCTCAAAGCGAACAGCAAAGTCTCGCTCTACATGTCTTGCGGATTTGCGGCCGCCCTCATCCTCTGCGCCGTGCCCAATGTTTTTGCCGCAGGCTTTCGCGCCAGCCTCGCAAACATCCTCATGGCTGCGCTGCTCGTCGTCTTCGCCATCCGGCTTGCCAAGACGAAGAAGTTCATGCCCGCCGGTTTGATGCTCATCGCCACCGTTGCCGCGCTCGCGTTGCGGAATATCTAGCTCTGACCCCGCTCACTGCGTCACCACGAACACGCGATAGAATCGCTGCATCGCGCTGACCGGATCATTGATGCTGGCCGTGGCGAGAGTCGCCGTCACGTCGGGAAAAAGATTGCTCCAGTTCGCGTCCGTGAGGTTGTTCTTGAACTGCACCCGATACTTCTGCCCCGGAATCGCGCTCCACGTCAGATTGAAATCTCCGCCAGAAACCGCCGCGCTCAAGATGTTCGGTCGCGCCAGCACCGCGATGCTGAATGGCTTCGCATCATTCAACGGCGGCACGCCATTGTCCGTGACGCGCACGGTGATGCTGTTCGTCAATCCCACATTCGCATCGCTCGTCTGCCAGTTGAACACGCCTGTGTTCGTCCCGATGCTGGTCGTCAACGGCGCACCAGCGTCCAGAATGAACACAAGCGAGTTCGTCGGAACATCGGCATCCATCGCCGTGTTCGTAAACAACACCAGCGTCCCCGCGTGAACAACGCGATTCATGATGGCCGCCAGCACGGGAGCTTGATTCGTTTCGTTGACGGTGACCTGGAAAATTTTCGCGTCGCTCCCGGGCGGCAGGTTGTTGTCCGTCACGCGCACCGTGATGTTGTAAATGCCCGGCCCTTGCGCCTCCGTCGGCGTCCAAGTGAAAACACCGTTCGTCGCGTTGATCGTCGCGCCAGCGGGCGCATTGCTCAGGCTGTAAGTCAAAACCATCGGCGCAGACACGATGAAATTGTCCAGATAGACGTTGTATGGGCCGATGCCCGCTGCGGGCACAAACGCCAGATGCTCCAGCACACCAAGCCCCGTAGCCGTAGAAAGAACGCCGTTGCCTCCAACAAAATTAACTACCGGCTCGCTCGGCAAATCAAAGATCAGCGTCATCCAGTTGCTCGCACCGACCACGCGCGTCACTTGCGGTTGTCCGCTGACCACATTCGTCACCCCGGCAAATTCGATCACGCCCGGCGTCGTGCCGCCATTCGACCCGATGGCTGTGCCCGCCGCGTTCGCTGTCTCGCGCACTGCGATGGCCACACCGACCGCCTTGTCCGTGTAGAGATCAAACTTCAACTTCCGCGTCACATCCATCACCGGGTTCGACAGGTTCGCCGTGCCGGAAGTCGTCAAGCGCAACCACGGATTTGCAGTCGCGTTCCAACTCCAGTTCGCTTGCAACACTCCCGCGCTGACATTGCCCGTCGGGAAAGTGGCAGTAACACTCGTCGTATTGGGCGCGACATCCAGAAACGCCGCCGTTGATCCTGAGAAGTTCGGATTGCGAAACAACACCGTGCCGCTGCTCGTGCCGCTGGCGAACGCTTCAAAATCCGTGACGAGGACATCCGCATTCGTGGACGCCGTCGCAGTGTTCGTGAACGTGAGCAACGCACCTTCGTTGATCGTCTTGTTGGAAATCACCGCAAGCACCGGCGGCGTGTTGAACGGCGACGCAATCCGTTCCAACCAATTCTCCGGCACCCAGCCGATGGTCGCGCTCGCATCAAACCACTGCACTCGCCACCAAGTGTAACCCACGCCATCGCTCGTCACCCGCACCGGGCCGCCGATGATGATGCCATTCGCGCCGGTTGCCTTCGTGGTGATGAGCGGACAATTCGTCCCGGTGCTGATGCTGCCATCCGCGCATTGCCGCACTGCGAGACTCGCCGAACCTTGCACTTGCACATAATCATTCACAGCCAGCGGCGAACCTTGGACGAGTTGCAACGTAGGATAGTAATGCTCGCACAACCAAATCCAGTTTTGCAGCGGCAACCCGTTCGTGACGGAATCACCCGTAACGCGATTCTGCATCCGCCGCCCGCTCGCCCAACGCGCCGTGCCCCACTGACACATGCCGCGTCCGTGCCCAAACTCTGTTTCGCCCGCGCAAACTGGATCAGCAAGACAACCTCCCGTCGGCGCGGTGAACCCATCGCCACATGCCATGCCGAGTTGATTGTTCTCGGCAGAATACTCCGTCAGCTTGAAACCAATCCGCGTCGCACCCGGCTGGATCATCGCGTAATTCACCGTAGCGTTCACCGCCGCCGTCGTGCGACTGTCGCTGGCAGTATGATTGTAAGCCTGACAACTCGTCGTGCCACAGATGTCATACGTCGCACTCGATGGATTGTTGACGAACCCGATAGCATACGTGCGGATCGCCACCGCACCCGCGAGCAGACAATTCGTCCCGCTATTCCCCGGCCCGGTGCTGCCCCACGACGCGATCCATTCGGACGGCAATGACCGCTGGCAATAAGTTTGCAGCGAAATGTAATCAATGGTCACCGCGTCCTGCCGCA
>CAMCWI010000057.1 GCA_945882065.1 Akkermansia muciniphila | reverse complement strand
CGCAAGGCTTACGACAAGGTCTGGAGCAGGATGCCGGGACGCGAGCGGGGCAAATATCTCTACCGCATAGCGCGCATCATTCAGGAGAAGGCGCGTGAACTGGCCGTGCTCGAAACGATGGATGGCGGCAAGACCATCAAGGAGAGCCGCGACGTGGATTTGCCGCTCGTGGCCGCGCACTTTTTTTATTACGCGGGCTGGGCGGACAAATTGAAATACGCGTTTCCGGGCAAAACGCCGCAGCCGCTCGGGGTCGCCGGGCAGATCATTCCGTGGAATTTTCCGCTGCTCATGGCCGCGTGGAAAATCGCGCCCGCGCTCGCCTGCGGCAACACTGTTGTGCTCAAGCCCGCCGAGACCACGAGTCTCACGGCGCTGCGTCTGGCGCAGATTTTTCAGGAAGCGGAATTGCCCGAAGGTGTGGTGAACATCGTCACCGGCGCGGGCGAAACCGGCGCGGCGCTCGTCAATCATCCGGACATCAACAAGCTCGCGTTCACCGGCAGCACGGAAGTCGGCAAGCGTATCGCACAGGCGGTCGCGGGCACGAAGAAGAAGCTGACGCTCGAACTCGGCGGCAAGGCGGCGAACATTTTGTTCGAGGACGCGCCGATTGATCAGGCCATCGAAGGCGTGATCAACGGAATTTATTTTAATCAGGGCCACGTTTGTTGCGCCGGGTCGCGGCTGTTCGTGCAAGAAGGAATTTATTCCAAGGTCATCAAGAAACTGCGCGACCGCATCCAGACCTTGCGCGTCGGCAACCCGCTCGACAAAAACACGGACATCGGTGCGATCAATTCGCGGCCGCAGCTCGAAAAAATCCGCGAGCTGGTGCAAAGCGGCGTGGACGAAGGTGCGGAGTTGACCCAGACGCAATGCACGCTCCCGGCAAAAGGATATTGGTTCGCGCCGTCGTTTCTCACGGGCGTCACTCATGCGCATCGCGTGGCGTCGGAGGAAATTTTCGGGCCGGTGTTGAGCGTGATGACGTTCCGCACGCCGGAGGAGGCGTTCGAGCGCGCGAACAACATCCCCTACGGCCTGAGCGCGGGCGTGTGGACGGACAAGGGCAGCAAGATTTTCAAGATGGTCAACAAGCTGCGCGCCGGCGTCGTCTGGGCGAACACCTACAACAAGTTCGATCCGACGAGCCCGTTCGGCGGCTACAAGGAAAGCGGCTTCGGGCGCGAGGGCGGATTGCACGGGCTGGCGGCGTATTGCCGTTTGGATTGAGGCGGCGATTGGGTTCGTTGGGTTTAGGCTATCCTGTTGGCCAAGCTTTGTGTTTAAGGGCTTGATTATAACGGTTGCCATAAATCATTTCCTAATGGAGCACGATGGATTGATCAAAGCCTATGCCGCTCCTACGGAGCTTGAGTATGGTCATCTTCGCTACTATAAACATGACGCTCTTAACGGAGCTGGGCTGGGGCGAACCTTTGTTAGCACGGCCAGAAAAGCATTGTGAAACATTTACTGAGCATTGAAAAATTGGCGCAGGCGGACATGGAACGTATCCTAGCCGACGCCGTCGCGATGAAGCGCACGCGCGGCGCACACAAAACCAAACCGCTCGCCGGACAGACTTGGATGCTGCTTTTTTCCAAATCTTCCACGCGTACCCGCGTGTCCTTCGAGGTCGGCATCAGTGAACTCGGCGGACGCCCGATGTTTCTCAGCGCGGCGGATATTCAGCTAGGACGCGGCGAACCGATCAAAGACACCGCTCGCGTGATGGGGCGGATGATTCATGGCGCGATATTCCGCACCTTCGCGCAGAGCGACGTGGAGGAGTTCGCGCAATACTCCGGTATTCCAACCATCAACGCGCTCACCGACGCGGAGCATCCGTGCCAGATTCTCGCGGACATCCAGACCATTTTGGAAACGCGCAAGACGCTGAAAGGTCTGGTCGTCACGTTCGTCGGTGACGGCGCGTGCAATGTGCCCGTGTCGTGGATGTTTGCGGCAGCGAAGCTTGGGTTTGAATTGCGAATAGCCGCGCCGAAGAAGTTTCAACCTTCCGCCGCCTTGCTCAAGCGTGCTGATGGAAGAATCATTTGCACCGAGGATGTGAAAGCCGCTGCACGCGACGCAGACGTGCTTTACACTGACGTATGGGTTTCGATGGGCAAGGAGGCGGAATCCGCCGCACGGCTTAAGGTTTTGAAGGGTTATCAGATCAATCAAGCGCTCGTGAAGCTCGCCAAACCCGGCGCCCTGGTCATGCACTGTCTGCCTGCGTATCGTGGCAAGGAGATTGACGATACGACCTTCGAGGCGAACGCGGATACAATTTTCACTCAGGCGGAAAACCGGCTGCACGCACAGAAGGCGATTTTGAACTGGGCCGTAAGTTGATTTCGGAGTGTGGCCGTCCTCGGCCACAGCAACTCACGATGGAGAGGAGAATGTTCGCTGTTTTAAGCGGCATGAATTGCGGGAGTCGCTGCGCCCGAGGACGGGTGCACTCCACGCCAAACATTCCTCACGCGATCTTGTCCCATGTCGTGATTGAGGGAGCTTCCGCGCACAATTCATCCACGCGTGGCAACAATGCTTGGATATGCGGTGTCTGCATGTGTGCATCAAGCGCGGGTTTCCCGGTCCAGTTTTCGTGGAAGAGAAACTTTGCGGGGGTCTCGGTCGAGGTGTGCAGGTCGTAATTGATGCAACCGGATTCCTTGCGCGTGGGGGCAACGAGTCCGATGAGCGCGGCGCGTAATTCAGCTTCCTTGTTTGGACGGGCTACAAATGTGGCGACAACGGTGAGTGTTTTCATTGTTGGGTCTCCTTATCTCAGTGAGTTCAAAATGCTCTCTGCCGCTGCGCGCGGATCGGCGGCGGCGGTAATGGGGCGTCCGATGACGAGCCAGCTTGCGCCTGCTTGAATGGCTTCGCGCGGAGTGAGTGTGCGTTTCTGATCGTCGGCTTTCTCTGCACCAGTGCGGATGCCGGGCGTGACGAGTTGTATTTCCGGCGGCAGGATGCGGCGCAACGCCGCGATCTCCAGCGGCGAACAAACCAGTCCGCGCAATCCAGACTTCGCGGCGAGCAAAGCAAGGCGTTCGACTTGTTTGGCCACATCTGTCTCGCCGCCGAGTTCTGCAAGCGTGTTGGAATCCTGACTCGTTAACACGGTGACGCCGAGAACAAGCGGCGCGGTATGGCCCAACTGTGCGGCAGTCTGTTGTGCGGCTTGTTCGGCGGCGCGCATCATCTCGCTGCCGCCGCTGGCGTGAATCGTCAGCATTTGAACGTCCAGTCGCACCGCAGCGGCAATGGCTTTGGCGACGGTGTTTGGGATGTCGTGGAATTTGAGATCGAGAAAAACACTCGCGCCCGTGTCGCGCACGCGGCGCACGATGTCCGGCCCGGCACTGGTGAACAATTCCTTGCCGATCTTGAACGCGCCAACTGCGGGAGCGAGTTGTTGCGCGAGCTTCAACGCTTGTTCAATTGTTGGAACGTCGAGAGCTGCGATGATGGGATTCTGCGTCATGCGAGGAGTGAGAGTAGGGAAACGCGCTGAGGCATCAAAACATTTCCCCGATGAGATGAATGATTCGGCCGGTGTTCTCCAGCCACCACCCAAGCATGGTTGTAAGATCAACCTTCGCCGTGAGCAGTGGGATGCCGATGAGCAACACGAGGATGTTGCCGAGGAAGATCAACACGGCGGAAAAGAGATAGCCCTGACTTGTGATGTCGGATTGCTGAGTCTTGAGAACATGGGCGTTGAGTGTGATGTGAAATGCGTAGGCCGCGCCGACGAGCAGATGAAACCAGACCATGAAGCCTTTCCAGTCCCAGATGAGGTGGCCAGCGACGAACACCGCCACGACCATCACGGCGTAGAGCGGAAAGAAATACGGCGAGAGTGCGATGAGGAAATTTGTTTTGTCCACGATCACATGTCCGCCTTCGGATGTGGCCTTGAATTGTTTCACGCTGCCGCCGAAGAGCCAGACCCAGATCACATGCGTGAGTTCGTGGCCGAAGACGTAAATCCACATCGGTTTTGGCAACAGCAGAAAGATAGCGAGCCAGCATAGCGCACCGCCAACCACAGGCACGAGCGTGACATCCGAGCCGCCACACGCTTTCATCACGCGCCAAAGCGTCATGCCCGCTCCGGCGCAAACTGGCAACAGCAGGACAGCGATGATGAATTTGATCCACTTCGGCACGGTCGGATTATTTTGAAAAATGAGTCGCGTCGCGAGCGGGAAATTATTTTTAACGAGGTGAAGCGTTGCCACGAAAAGGCACAAGAGGCGCAAAAGCCGTAGCGCATGGCAAGCGGGGAAACCGTAGAATTATCGGGCGTGCTGCGGCTGGTGTTTCCGCACACAACCGCGCTCCGCCAACTTTTATTTCGCCGCAACAGTCTTGCTTGTGATCTGCACGGCGTCCGTGATACCGAACCGTTGGAGGATGCGTTGGGTCGCTTGGCGTTCGGCTTCGCCAGCGGCGAGGACGATTCGTTGGAGAGATTCGTTCGGCACGAAGTCTATGACGTGAAAACTATCTTTGGGTTGTTTCAGCGCGGCCTGCAATTCGGTCAAGCTGGTCACGCGCTGGCCGTTCACTTGGTTCACCACGAACGAGCGATATTCTTGATAGCCGATATTGAATTTGTCCGGCAACACCTGTGAGAGAATCACGAGCGACGGCTTGGTCTTGGTGGCTTCGTCGCTGCGATAGTAGTTCAAGCGAAACGGTGCGGTACGTTCCCACTCCGCGCCCCAGCGTTGCAGATAGGGAGTTGTAAGCGGTTGAAACACTAGTCCTCCCACGATGAGGTAATCTGGAGGCTGATCGCGAACCGCGATGGGGACGAGCGAGTTTTGGAAATCGTATCCGGGCAAACGGTAAGTTACGTCGAGCGGTTTGCCGTCACGCCAGATTTTCATTTTGACGTCATCGCCAGCCCACTTGCCGCGCGTGGAGAGATTTTCCAGCGTGAGTGGACCAAACTCCGGGTCGGTGTAATCGCCCTGCATGTCCACGTCGAATCCATCAATCTGCAAAATGATGTCGTGCGGCTTGAGGACTGGTGCGCTGCCGTCGAGACGTTCGGGAACGTCGATGACCAAAACGCCGCGCGGTTCGCCGATGAGTTGAAGTTGTGCGAGCGATGCGGGGTTTTCGGCGGGTTGCCAGTAGAAATGAAAGTAGCCGAGACCGCGCTGGTTGCCGGACTTGTGCGCTTCCAGAACGGAGCGGATGAACGAAACGGGAATGACTCTGCACGCGCGTCCGCGTTGAGAAAATGTGATGCCAGCAATCCGCAAGTCCGCGACGACTGGCTCGCCTGATCCGGCATCGTGAATCTCCGAATCCAATTCCATCTGCACATGGTTGATGGCACTGCCCTCGCTCTCGCGGACGGTGAATTGTGTGAACTCGGCTTGGCGATTTTCCAATTTACCCTCGCGCCAGCGGACGATCTGTAACTGCGCGCCTTCGCCGGGCGGTTTGCCGCTTAGGTTGGCGGGGCGAAGATCGCTCCAAAACGCAGCATCCTCCGCCGTCAGGAGCGCGAGGTTGGCGTGATAATCAATCCACTCGACGCGCGCAGTCGTCCATTTACCGCGTCCGTTTTTTTGAACACGCACGAGTGTCTGGTCGGAGAGGTCTTGAGCGGTGGCGAGAATCTGACGTTCGCCGACGACGATGCCCGTCTTCATGGCGCGATCGTTGCGGCGATTCCACGGTTGGTAATAATCGTAAGCCTTCCGCGCAACTTCGATCCGCAGTACGGATTTTTCCCAAGCGGATGGGGCAATGATAGGAGGCGATTCCGCAAATGACGGGAGCGTGGCGATCAACACCAGTAATGTGAAGAGTGGACATTGTTTCATAGGTGTCGGTCTTGTGAGATGCCGTAGGTCTTGAGGATTTTGTCATTGGCGCGAACGGCCTCCGCGTGGTCGAGACACTCGAATGTTCCGCGTTTTCCGAACTCGATCATGTCGTGGGTATTCGTGCTGGTCGTGAACGCGCAGATCACGTCGGCAATCTTTTCGATGCGGATTCCGTTGATGCGATCCACCAATACTCGACCTCGGGTGCTAAAGTTTGCGTTGACCGGATCGCTCAATACGCTGCTCAGAACAACGGGTTCTTCGCGCGTCATCTCCGGCTCTTCACGCGACCTGAAGAACAACTCGTAGTTAAATTCACCCGCCGCCGTCTCAGCACCCTCGCGTCCGGAGTCTCGCATGTAATCGCGAGAAAGTGATGTGAATACCAGTCCGCCAAAAACAAAATAGCGCGGCTGTACATCATATTGATTGCCCTCGCGCTGATCATCGGTCTCAGCCTCTACTGTCACCTGCGCGTCTTGTGCATGACCATCACGCCAGAGTTGCACTGGCACACTATCGCCGCTTTGTCCGAGTTGAAAACCCAGCGCACAGAACACGCGATTGCCCTGATACAAAACTGTTCCGTCGCTCGCCACGGGAAACTCACCGATCTTCAATAGCACATCGTCTGCGCGCAGAACATTGGTAGCACCAGTTCTGGAGCGGACACGATCCACGCGCGCGCCGAGGTTGTTGTTAGGCAATTTCAGACGCGCGCGGTAGGCAGGATTTTGCAAGGGTGTGATGCCTGCGCCTGCCAGGGGCACGCCATCATAGCGTTTGTCTTCGATGTCTTTGAGGAAACGCTGAATCACGGGAGGTGGGATGAAAAAGCCCGCGCCTTCCAAGCCTGGAATGCCTTGAAACGCCACGCCCACCACGCGGTCGTCTTGAATCACGGGCCCGCCGCTGTTGCCGGGATTGATCACTGCGTCTGTTTGCACGGTGAGCAAGCGGCGGTTGCCGATGTGCGAGTAAGGGCTGAGTTCAATTCTCGAAACAACGCCGCGCGTGTATGAGATTTCCTCGCCACCAGCCGGATAACCATAAGTGACAGCCGTGGAACGCACCGGGGGCAGCTCGCCAAATTCGAGCGCGGGTAATCCGTCAAAGAAGCTCTCGTCCTCCACGGTCAGGATGGCGAGGTCACAATCGTGCGCCACGAATTCCACCTGGGCGATGTGGGGCTTCGCATCCTGATATTTCCGCAGGATGATCTGACGCGCCCAACTGACGACATGCGCGTTGGTCATGATGCGCTTGCCCCGGATGACGAAGCCTGAACCGCCGGAGCGTTGCACGGCGTCGAACCGCCACGGCGCAGACCAGTCGGGCGACTGGCGATAGGTTTGGATTTGGATGACCGAGCGTTCGGGTTCGATGGCGAAACACAGTGCCGTCGCGAAGAACACCGCGCACACAGATACAGTTTTCAGGAACACGCCGGGCAAAGTGAAAGGTCAGAGTGGAATGGTCAAGGTATTAACAGACAATCTAGGGCCTGTGTTTCCTGCATTGCCCAAGCAGATCATAAACGCGTAGAATCGCCGGGATGCCTACGGTCGCAGAACAACTCCGCGCAGCGCGCGAAGCAAAAAACCTCTCAATCCACGAGGTCGCCGAGATCACGAAGATCCGTGGCGATCATATTCGCGCGCTTGAAGAGGGGAACTTCGATATCTTTGTCGCGCCTGTTTATATCAGGGGATTCACGCGTACCTACGCCACGTTGCTCAAGCTCGACGTGCCACAGCTTATCAAGGCTCTTGAATTGGAACTGGGCAAGACGGAGAAGTTCGCCGAGCCACCGCGTCTCTCTGAAAACAAAAAGGGCGCGCTCGATTTCGTCATGCTGCAATTCTCCAAGGTCAACCTGCGTCGCGGTGGCATCGTGCTGGGCGTCTTGGTCGTGGCGGCGATTGTTTATTTCGCGGTCTGGCTAGCGCGGAATAATCGCGCCGCTGATCCGTCCAAAGGTCTGCCCCCGGCGCGCTATCAATCTCCTGCGCGCAATGCGGACAACACGCTTCCCGTCACACCCCAGCCCGCGCCGCGAAGACAGTAAGCGGTGACGGTGTTGGAATTGAGGCGACAGAAGTTATCCAGACGCAACGCTGCTGCGGCCAAATGAATCAGTATCTGGCGGAAACCAGATGCTCACCCACTGAAGTAACACCTTCCTTGCGTCACATGGCTGCGCTCGTTAGCGTTGAGCGTGGCAGAAAATCTCCAGGAACAATACGACGACGCGATGTTCGCTTTCAGCAACGGCGAGTTTGATGATGCCATCGCCCGGCTGAACGCCATCCTCGCAGTTGAACCAGCACATTTCGACGCGCAACTCGCGCTCGGTATGGCGTTCTATCGCAAAGGTGATTTTGCCACCGCCATCGCCCACGGTCACAAAGCCGAGCGGCTCAAGCCCAGGGAACAACTCGTCCACACGAACCTCTCACTCTTCTACATGAAGTCCGGCGACAAGAAAACCGCCGAGCATCACGGCCTGCAAGCCCGCATCGCATCGTGGCGCGAAGACAAATCCGCCCCCGGCAGTGCGCCTGCGGGCGATCCTGAACTCGCACTCGCCAAACCGGCCATGCCCGCGCCAGCGCCCAAACCGCCGGAGAAATTCCCTGACATGCCGTGGAAGAAAAAAGCGCAGTAGCAAATCTCCAACACAATGACTCAATATGAAATCCTCTTACGAACTCGCAATGGAACGGTTGAATAAAACCGCACCAACCGTCAAACTCACCACGGCGCAGAAAAAGCAGATTGCCGAACTGGAATCCAAACACAAAGCCAAGCTCGCCGAGCGCGAACTGGCTTTGAAGGACGAGATCAACACTGCCAGTGCGGCGGGTGACTTTGAGAAGTTGGAACAACTTCAGAAACAACTCGTGGTGGAGCGGAAGTCATTGCAGGCCGATCTCGACGAGAAGAAGGAGCTCATACACAAGGCTTGATCCATAAAGTAGTTTGAACGGTAGCGATTCAAGTGCCGTCCAATGCCCGCAGTGACTCACTTGACAGACGAACGCGGGAACTTATAGTCCAGCCAGCAAACGATGCATACTGATATCAAGTCGCAGTTCCCGGGCAGATCGCTTAAAGAATTCAAATCGCATGGACGCGGTTTCTGGCGTGATGTTTCAGAAAGCGATTGGAACGACTGGCGTTGGCAACTCAAGAACCGCATTACCACGCTCGAACAGCTTCAACGGTTGATGCCCACACTGACGCCGGAGGAATTTGCCGGGACGCAATTGGCCAACCAGAAACTCTCGCTCGCCATCACGCCGTACTTCTTTAATCTCATTGATCCAGCAGACGAGCTTTGCCCCATTCGTCGCCAGATGATTCCACGCGTGGAGGAAACTCACGCTGCTCCGTGGGAGATGAGCGATCCATGCGGGGAGGATTCGCATTCACCAGTGCCCGGTCTGGTGCATCGCTATCCCGACCGGGTGTTGTTTCTCGTGACGGATCGGTGCGCGTCCTATTGCCGGTATTGCACAAGGTCGCGGCTGGTGAGCAACGCGGCGGGTTACGACTTTCATCCTGAGTTCGACAAACAAATCGCCTACATTGAGCAACACGCTGAGATACGTGATGTGCTGTTGAGTGGCGGCGATCCACTGTTGTTCAGCGACGAGAAGCTGGAATATCTCCTGAGCCGCTTGCGTGCGATACCGCATGTGGAGTTTCTCCGCATCGGCACGCGCATCCCAATTTTCCTGCCGCAACGCATCACGCCGGAGTTGTGCGCGATGCTCAAACAGTTTCATCCGCTGTTCGTCAGCATCCACTCAAATCATCCGCGTGAACTGACGGTTGAAGTGCGCGATGCTCTCGGACGACTTGCCGACGCTGGCATCCCGCTCGGCAACCAAGCCGTGCTGCTCAAGCATGTGAACGATGACGTGGAAATAATGGGCGCACAGATGCAAAAATTGCTGATGTGCCGGGTGAAGCCGTATTACCTCTACCAGTGCGATCTCATTGCCGGCTCTGCACACTTGCGAGCGAGTGTACGAAAAGGGTTGGAGATCATGGAGGCATTGCGCGGTCACACGACGGGTTATGCCGTGCCAACGTATGTGATTGATGCACCCGGCGGTGGCGGCAAGGTTCCCGTGAGTCCTGAATATGTGCTGAGTCACAACGCCGACCGCGTCATGATCAGAAACTACGAGGGGAAAATCTTCGAGTATCCTGAAGCTGCAGATGGGACGCCGACGTTTGCTGCACCAAAGGAAATTGAAGAGCCAGAATTGGCGTGAAAATTTGTGTCCGGCTCAAAGAGACTTGTGCGAGCCGTCACAGAAACATCCGTTCTTGGAGTGTTTGCAGCCGCACCACGCCACCTTCTTTTCTTCGGCGATGTCCACCTTCATGGGCGAGAAAGTTGTCCCCTTATGTGAACCGTCGCAAAACGGCTGGCCTTTGGAGCGTCCGCACGTACACCAATAATAGCTGCCGGGCTTGACGGTTTGAACAGTGGGAAACTTTTGGGCTACGACGGGTTCGCTCATAAACTGTTTCAGTTACCAACGTGATGGTGTTCACTTGATCTTACGAACGCGTCCAGCAGGACAAGCAGCGACGTAGTTCAGTGCTTTGAATCGTCAGGGCCGGGTTCGCTGTCCTTGGTGAACCACCAGACAACGAGAGCGGGGCCGAAACAAAGTGTCACGCCAATCGGCATGCCAAAAATACTCCAAAAAGCGTCCATAAGTTGACGCGAGATTTGCGTCTGCGCGGGGGAATGTAAAGAACGTTTTCAGGCGGGAAAACCGATCCAGGTAAGATTAAAACTCGGCGCGGCTTAGAATCGTCCTCGTCCTCGTCCTCGAACCATTAATACATCGAGGACGAGGAGGAGGACGAACATTATGCCTCACTCGGTTGTAATCTAATGCCTTTCGGAAATAGAACCTGTGACAGAGCGAATGAAAACCAGCGTTGCGTCACCGTTGCCCAACCCCAATGGGGTTGAATCATATAGCCCAGCGGTTGCGAGGAACGAGCTACCCTGGGAAAAGACGTTCTGCCCCATCAACCCTGAAGGGGTTGAATCCATGGGGCGCAAAGGGTGATGCAACCCCGTTTGGGTTGAAGATTTCTGTGATCACCTACCCAGCCCCGAAAGCTTTCGGGGTCTGGGCTGGAAGATGTAATCCCTTTGGGATTTTCAAAACGCATTTCCGAAAGGCATTAGGTTGTAATCCCACTTCGTCAAGGCGTCGAAGGCGGACGCAGCCACCGGAAAGTTGGGTTCCGCACCTGAAACTCCACGCGCCGTTCCCGGCTCGCTTGGGTGAAGATCGAATACGCGTGTGGCTTGCAGTCGTAATGCCCGGCTTGCCAGCGGCGAAGTCGGAAGTGCGCCACTGCCAAAGGCGCAAGCAGGCGCATCCAGGTTGGAGCGGAGGCGTGGAAGGCTTTGCGTTCGCGAGAGGCGTTCGCGCCCAGATTCATGTTCACTCCCGTCTCGGTGAACACGCTCACGAACTTCGGCAGCACAGCCGTATTCAAACCAGCTTGAACAATTCTCAACGCCCAATCCTGATCGCCTGCATCGCGAAATTCCGTATTGAACCAGAGTTGATGCTTCTCCAACACGCGCCGCCGGATAAACGTGGCGGCGGTGAGAAACGCCAGATTGCTCGCCGTCCAGGTGTGGAGCAGTTGCGGCGTGACGGAGCGGCGTTCGCAGATGTAGTTGCCGTCGCCATCCACGACGAGGCACTCGCCAAACAAAATATCCGTCTCTGGATGCTGCTGGAAATAATCCAGAACGTGCTGAAGTGCGCCGGGCAGATATTGTTCATCACAGTTCAGGTAGGCGAGAATCTCGGCGGAGGATTTGCGATAGCCCCGGTTCACCGCGTCATACATGCCCCGATCTTTTTCAACGACCGCCGTGATGCGGGAATCTTTCGCAAGCCAATCTAACGTTCCATCGTCCGACCCAGCGTCCTGCACGATGTGTTCATGCGACACGCCCTGATCCGCCACGGACGCGATGCACAGCGGTAGCCACTTCCCGCTGCGAAAGCTGGGAGTGACGATTGAGATTGCCGGTGTGCCGTTCATGTCATGAAAACAGTGGTCACGATGCGCGCAGTGTAGGGAGAACTGGCGGCGGCTTCAACCGAATGAATCATCGAAAGCCCCTCCCCCCGTCCGATGGGGAGAGGGACGGGGGGAGGTCGGATGATGTGTTGACGGACATTCTACCGATCTTCATTCGCATTTGGAATCAATCCGTTGCCTCAGAGTTTTTCTTTGCGCTAAATCCCCCTTCTGACTAGCCTCATTTTGGTTTGTCCGATGGTGTAATGGTAGCACAAGGCCCTTTGGAGGCCTTTGTCATGGTTCGAATCCATGTCGGACAGCCAAATCATTGGGGATTTTTCAAAACATTTTCACACTCACCCTGTCCAAGCCCTGAAACAGATTCGCATGGCAAACTCAAAATCCACCCGCCTCGTCGTCGGCACCGCCACAATCATCGCGCTCCTCACCCTGCCCCTCATGGGTTGTAAGCGCGACAAAGCCATTTCCGTTACTACGGAAAACGTCACGAAGCGCGACCTCATCGAACTCATCCCTGCCAACGGCAAGATTCAGCCTGTGGTTCAAGTCGTCATCAGCCCGGAAGTCGCCGGGGAGATCGTGGCGTTGCCCGTGCGCGAGGGCGATCACGTCAAGAAGGGCGACCTGTTGGTGCAGATCAAATCGGACACGTATCGCGCGAGCCGCAACTCCGCCGAGTCCAGTTTCAAATCCTCGCAAGCGGGTCAGACGCTTTCGCGTACGGAAATGGAGCGTGCCGCCGCTGAGTTCAAGCGCAACGAGGCGTTGTACAAAAACCAACTCGTGTCGGATTCTGTCATGCTCGATTTCAAAACCGCCTTCGACGTGGCAAAGTTGCGCTACACAAATTCCATTCACTCGGCGGCGCAAGCGGGCTTCTCGCTCGACAAGGCGATTGAGGATTTGAGCAAGACGACCATTCTCGCGCCGATTGACGGCACGGTGACACGGTTGCAATCGCAGTTAGGCGAACGCGTCCTCGGCACGTCGTTCAACAAAGGCACGGAGATCATGACTGTGTCTGACTTGAACCAGATGGAGGCGCGTGTGGACATCGGCGAGGTGGACGTGGTGCTGATCAAGCCCGGCCAGAAGGCGCGACTGGAGGTGGACGCCTTCCGCGACAAGAAGTTCACAGGTGTCGTCACCGAGATTGCGAATTCTTCCAAGGGTTCCAGTGCCGCGAGCGCGTTTGGCGGCAGCAGCAGTTCCAGTCAGGAGGCGACGAAGTTTGAAGTCCGCATCCGCATCAATGAAATCGAATCATTCCGCCCCGGCATGTCTGTCAGCACGGAGATCGAGAGCCGTTACGTGACGAATGCGCTGACGGTTCCTTACGCCGCTGTCGCAACGCGTTTGCCAAAGATGGATTTCGGAAAAAACTCCGGCACGAATGTGAGTTCATCCATGACGAAGACCAATTCAACCACCACAACGAATGCCGTGTCATCGGATAAAAAGTCCAAAGACTTACCGAAGCAAACCGAGATGGTCTTTCTTGTGGACGGCGACAAGGTGAAGATGACGTCTGTAAAAATCGGCATCACGGATGGCGACTATTGGGAGATCACCGAGGGTTTGAGTGAGGGACAGGAGTTTGTTTCCGGTAGCTACAAGGCTGTCAGCAAGGAATTGGAAGACGGCAAGAAAATCACCAAAGGCGGAGAGAAAGGTGGGGAAAAGAAGTGAAGTTTCGAGCCGCAGTTGGAAATTGCCTGCGAGCGTCGCTTGCGTGTGAACCCGCTGGTAGGGCGCGTCACTCCGTGCGCGCCGTCGTCTGTCAGGCACGGAACGGCGCGCACGGAGTGACGCGCCCTACCAGCCAAACCATATCCGGGCTTCTTTCGTCATTCGTCATTCGTCATTTGGATTTTTCTGCATGACTCTCATCCGCATCCAAAACCTTACGCGTCGTTACCAGATGGGCACGGAGATGGTTCACGCCTTGCGCGGCGTGTCACTGGAGATTCAGCGCGGCGAATACGTCGCCATCATGGGGCCGTCCGGCTCTGGCAAATCCACGTTGATGAACATGCTCGGATGTCTAGACACTCCCACGTCCGGATCATATGAGCTCAACGGCACAGACGTGAGTCAGATGAATGACAACGCGCTCGCTGAGGTCCGCAATCGAGAGATCGGTTTCGTGTTTCAGACGTTCAACCTGCTCGCGCGCTCCAATGCGCTGCACAACGTCGAGTTGCCGCTGATCTATGCCGGCATGTCGTCCGTGGAGCGACGCCAAACCGCTTTGAGCGCGCTGGCGCAAGTGGGCTTGGCGGATCGCGTCCATCACCGGCCCAACGAACTTTCCGGCGGCCAACGCCAACGTGTTGCCGTGGCGCGTGCGCTGGTGAACAAGCCATCCATCCTTCTGGCCGACGAACCCACGGGAAATCTCGATTCTAAAACCGGCGAGGAAATCCTGGCGTTGTTCGAGGAACTCTGGCGCGCTGGAAACACAATCATCGTCGTCACGCACGAGGAAGACGTGGCTCGCCGTGCCCGCCGCATCCTCCGTATCCGAGATGGATTGATCGCGAGTGACGAAAGAGTCGAGAGCCAGAAGCCGCCCGTCATCGCGCCACCGCTGCAAGCACTCGACTCTCGACCCTCGACCCTCGACAAGTCTTCCCCATGAACTTCCTCACCGAGATCCGCGAAGGGTTCGGCATTTCGTGGGCGGCGATCCGCGCCAACAAGCTGCGCTCGGTTCTCACCACGCTCGGCATCGTCATTGGCATTGTCACCGTCACGCTCATGGGCACGGCCATCGAGGGATTGAACCGATCCTTCATGAGCAGCATCTCCACGCTGGGCGCAGATGTTTTTTTTGTGAGCCGAGACGCGTGGTTCAACAACAACGATGCCGACTGGCGCAAAGGACAGCGTCGCCGTCCACTCAAGCTCGCCGACGCCAACAAGCTCATCGGGCAACTTGAGCTGTCATCCGCTGTCGCACCGGTGGCACAATCGGGCGCGCGCGTCGAGTTTGAGCGACGCAATTCCGGGCGCGTTCAGATACTTGGCACCACGGAGCAATACGCCATTACCTCCGGCATCGGTATCTCTGTGGGACATTTCTTTT
This sequence comes from Akkermansia muciniphila, assembly GCA_945882065.1. Taxonomy (GTDB): domain Bacteria; phylum Verrucomicrobiota; class Verrucomicrobiia; order Limisphaerales; family JADLHS01; genus JADLHS01. The sequence goes on along the minus strand of CAMCWI010000057.1, from coordinate 3,653 downwards.
CCGCTGAAGAAGCCGCTGGTGGTCGCCCCGTCTGCGTCATCGGCACGCAAGTTTCGTCCAATCTGTTTGGCGGTGGCTCGGCGTTGGGACAACGGATCAAGATCGGCTCGAAGACGTTTGAAGTGGTTGGCGTTTTGGAGAAGCAAGGTTCGTTCATGGGAATATTCAGCATGGATAATCAGGCCGTGATCCCGATCCAGCAATTCATCGGGTCGATCTGGAACAACCCTGACATCGCCATCCATGTGAAGGCGCGCCAACTCGCCGAACTTGAAGACGCGCGCGAAGAACTTCGCCACGCAATGCGAAAGATTCGCCGCCTTCAACCGAACGACGCTGACGACTTCGCCATCAACCAGCAGGAACAGTTCGTGCAGATGTTCAATCGCGTGGCGGGAACAATCGCCGCCATCGGTTTCTTCATCACCGGACTTTCCCTCTTCGTCGGCGGCATCGGCATCATGAACATCATGTTCGTCTCCGTGGCCGAGCGCACGCGCGAGATTGGCATCCGCAAAGCCATTGGCGCGAAACGCCGCACCATTCTGCTGCAATTCCTGACGGAAGCGGGCTGCATTTGTTTGATGGGCGGATTGATCGCGCTGGCCATCGCGTGGCCGTTGACGCTCGTGATGCAAAAGTTTTTGCCAGCTACAATGTCGTTGACTGTGGCAGGCGTGGCGTTGCTCGTCTCGCTGGTGACGGGCGTGGTTTCAGGATTCCTACCCGCATGGCGCGCGGCGCGGATGAACCCGGTGGATGCGTTGAGGAGCGAATGAAATTGAAACACGAAATCAGCCTGCTCACCGAAGCGCGCGAGAGCCTCTTCATGGCGCTCAACGCCGTGGCGGCGCACAAGCTGCGCTCCGCGCTCACGTTGCTGGGCGTACTCATCGGCGTGTTCTCGATCATCGTCGTGATGACTTCGATGCGTGTTTTGAAGACCAACGTCGAGACGGAGATGAGCCAGTTAGGGGCGAACACGTTCAAGATTCAAAAATGGCCGGGGGTGCAGTTCGAGGGACCGAAGGGTTGGGAAAAATACCGCCGCCGCATCGACTTCAACCTCGCGCACGGGAGGCTTGTTTCGGAAAAGGCGACGCTCGCGACGAGTGTGGGCATCGAGGAGGATTTCTGGGGTGGCCAGATGGAGACGCGTTTTGAAAAATCTGCGCCCGGTGTCCGCATCATGGGCGAAACACCTGGAAGCTTTCCCGCGAAGAACTGGACTATTGCCGATGGTCGCGCGCTGACGGACAACGATGTGGATAATGCGCGCGATGTCTGCGTGCTGGCCGACGGACTGGCTCGGACTCTTTTTCCCTTCGGCTCACCTGTGGGCGAGAAGTTGAAAATGGACGGCATCAACTATCAGGTCATCGGCGTGCTGACGCCCAAAGGCGCGACGATGGGCGGCAGTCAGGACAACTTTGTGATCGTCCCCATCAGCACCGGGCTGAATCGCTTCGGCTCATGGCGTCGAAGTCTTTCGATTCTGGTGCAGGCAAAGGACAAGGCGAGCTATGAAGATTGCGTGGAGCAGGTCCGGGGCATTCTGCGCGTGGCGCGGAAAGTTCCGCCGGGTGCAGAGGATGATTTTGAATTGTTCTCCAACGATTCGCTCATCGCGCAGTTTGAAAAGTTCACACGCGCCGTCCGCATCGGTGTGGCGGTGATCAGTTCTATCGCGCTGCTCGCGGCGGGCATTGGTATCATGAACATCATGCTCGTCTCCGTCACCGAGCGCACGCGAGAGATCGGCATCCGCCGCGCCATCGGAGCGAAGAAGCGCAACATCATGACACAATTTATCGTCGAGGCCGTGGTGTTGTGCGAAGTCGGCGGGATCATCGGCGTGCTGCTGGGAATTCTTGGCGGCAACGGCGTGGCGTTTTACTTCAAAGTGCCGCCGACTATTCCATTCGACTGGATTGCGCTCGGTCTCACGCTCTGCTCGCTCGTGGGAATTATTTTTGGAACTTACCCGGCGTACAAGGCGGCGAATTTGGATCCAATCGAGTCGTTGCGCTACGAGTGACGCGTCTTATTCGCGTTGAAGTGAAAAAATTTCTGCGAGAAGATTGAGAAAAAAGATTGCCAGTCGTACTCGCAATCACATACAACCCGGATGTCCCAACGTTGACGGCAAAAATGTTTTGCCTGAGAACAAAAAATATAAACACATAAATTGATCGGGGGTGAGGAACGTGGCAGCAAAGAAAAAGAAAGCAGCAGGTAAGAAGAAAAAGTAGTCCGTTTCACAACCGGGATGGAAAGCTTGGTTTACAAAACAAGTTTCCCATCCTGGTTTTTTATTTCACCCAACTCATCCCATGCCCACTCTCGTTTTTGACATCGAAACCACCGCGCAACCTCTGGAGAACTTCGACGAAGTCCAACAGGAGTATCTGCTGCGCGAGGCGGAAAAAATCCCGGACGAAACCGCGCGTGCGACCAAGCGCGAGGAAATCGCCCGCATGTTCAGCCTGTGGCCGCTGACAGGACATGTCGTTTGCATCGCCATGTTGAACGCCGAGTCCCAGCGCGGGCAGGTGCTCTACACGGCGGAAGATTTCGAGGAGGACGGTGCGGAAGCTGGCCCGGTGGAGTTCATGCCGTGCGCGGATGAGGTGGAATTGCTCACCGCGTTCTGGGATGTGGCCAAGCACTACGACTCCGTGGTGACGTTCAATGGACGCGGCTTTGACGTTCCGTTTCTCTATTTGCGCTCTGCGGTGTTGAACGTGCCGATCACGAAAAAGAACTGGCTGGGCTACCGTTACGCCGTCGAGCCGCACTGCGATCTGGCCGAGCAATTCACTTTTTATAACGTCAGTGGTCGAGAGGGCGCGGCGCGGAAGTTCAATCTGGATTTTTACTGCAAGTCTTTCGGCATTGATTCACCCAAGGCGCATGGCGTCACCGGCATGGACGTGCCCGCGATGATCGCCGCCGGGAAGCAGCGCGACGTGGCTGAGTATTGTCTGCGCGATGTGCGGGCGACGGTGGAGTTGTATCGCGTCTGGAAAGAACGGTTGGCCGGGATCAAATGATTGGAGTGTGCCCGTCCTCGGGCACAGCAATATTCAACAACTTAAGCGTCACCATTTTTCGGAAGCCTCTCGCACAACCATCCCGCGCGGAGCGGGACCGTGGCCGAGAACGACCACACTCCGACCGGAAACAAACCCGACTTCGCCGCTCACACTTACTCCGTCTTCGCAGCTTTCTTCTTCGCGACCTTGGTCTTCCGCTTCGGTGCGTGTCTCACACTGGGTTTGATGCTGGCTCGGACGTTCGGCTTGATCCCTTGTTTCAATTGCGGTGCATCGCCCCACAACCCTTCGAGATCATACCGCTGGCGCACTTCAGCGCGCATCACATGGACGATCACGTCAAAGTAATCGAGCACAACCCAGTCGCCGTTGATGTTTCCGTCCAGAGCACGCGGACGCAGTTCGTGGTCGGCGCGCAGCTTGTCATCAATCTCATTCACGATCGCGCGCAGGTGCGGCGAGCTGGTGCCGGAGACGATGACAAAAAAATCCGTAATGGTCGAAAGTTTCCGCACATCCAGCACGAGAATGTTCTCGGCTTTCTTGTTGTCGGCGAGTTCGCTGCAAAGCTTGGCTAACTGTTTTGAATCCATCGAA
>CAMCWI010000056.1 GCA_945882065.1 Akkermansia muciniphila | reverse complement strand
ATTAGCGGCGGCGGGGTTTTCGTGCAAGTACGGTGATGGGGGATACCGCACCTCTCTCAATTTTCAGTCAGGCTCTTACGCCTGCATCTTCAAAGCGTTTACGATCTTCATCGTCTCCACTCGCCGCGAGGCGACCGTAAGTTAGAGTTCAAATTTTTGTTTATCCCCCGTGCGTAGTGCGTCGCCCCGACACGCTAAAGCGTGAACTCCAGCAAAGACCGCACGGCACTTTCCAGTCACACCCGACTGTAAACTCAGAGTTGGCTAACCCTCCCCGACTATTTACCCTGAATTAGGATGAACATTTTTGAAGAACTTAAGTGGCGCGGCCTTGTCGCCGATTGCACGGATGCAAATGTTGTCGTCGAAGGCGGCAGAGTTTCCGAAGACAATTCTGGCTTATGGCATCGCCAGAACATGGTGCTTTACGCTGGCTTCGATCCCACAGCGGATTCGCTGCATGTCGGCAATCTCGTGCCGCTGCTTGCGCTGCGACGTTTTCAATTACTCGGCCATCATCCCATCGCACTTGCGGGTGGCGCGACCGGCAGCATCGGTGATCCCAGCGGCAAGACCGCCGAGCGCCAGTTGCTCACGAAGGAAATTCTCGATCACAACATCGCCAGCGTGAAGTTGCAGTTGGCGAAGCTGCTCGACTTCGACACGAAGCAAAATCCCGCGCGCCTGCTCGACAACGCCACTTGGACCACGCCCGTCGGCTTCCTGGATTTCCTGCGCGACATCGGAAAACATTTTTCGGTCAATCAAATGATCGCCAAGGAATCCGTGCGCGCCCGCATGGAAGACCGCGAAGTCGGCATCAGCTACACGGAGTTCAGCTACATGCTGCTGCAAGCGTTTGATTTCATGGTGTTGAACCGCGATCACAACTGCGAACTCCAGATCGGCGGCAGCGATCAATGGGGCAACATCACCGCCGGCATCGAACTCACGCGTAAGAAACTCGGCAGGCAAGTCTTCGGCCTCACACTCCCGCTCATCACGAATGCCGACGGCTCGAAGTTTGGCAAAAGCGTCAGCGGCGCGATCTGGCTCGATCCGAAACGCACGAGCGGTTACCGCTTCTACCAATTTTGGATCAACACGGACGACCGCGATGTGATCCGCTACCTGAAATACTTCACGTTCCTCTCGCAGGAAGAGATCGTTGCGCTGGAAAAGCAGCACACGGAAAATCCCGGCGTGCGCGTGGCGCACAAGGCGCTGGCAAAGGCGGCAACGGATTTGATCCATGGTGAACAAGCCACTGAGGATGCTATCAATACAAGCCAAGCTTTTTTTACGGGAAGTGTAGCTGAACTGCCCCCTCAATCTATTCTTGAAGCACGTCAAGAATTACCTGGTCCAGTTGTTGATCCCAGTCAATTGCCACTCAACAAGTCGCTGATCGAAGTAGTTGTTTATTCAGGCCTTGCGCCTTCAAAAGGCCAAGCAAAGAGGGATATTGAATCAGGTGGAATTTACCTAAATGACAAACAAGAAAAAGACCCAAGCCGCATTGTTACAGAGGCAGATTATCTTCTCAAACAACATCTAATTTTGAGAAAAGGGAAAAAAAATTACGCAATGATTTCAGGCAGTGCCCCGATCTCAAATAACTCCAATTATCTTCCTCCATCATCGGTTGATTAATGGCAACGCGAATATCAACACAGTTCGCAAAGCAAATGTCACACACGCGTGTCGACAAAGTGAAGGTTTCAACTATGGGAATGGCTCGGCAGACTTGTCAGTTAGTTGAAACCAACTAAGTTCGCGGCATGAAAACTAAATGAATGAAGCACCTGCTCTAGGTGTTGGTGGTGGCAGTCATTGTAGTTCGCTATGCTGCAAAGCACAGCACAACAGGTCAAAAAATCTTTCGAGGAGACTAAATCCCAAGCAGAGAAAGGTGATGTCGAGGCTCAATTTAATCTTGGCAACTGCTACGCTAGGGGCTAGCTGGTATTGAGCTGATTCGGAATTCTGCTTGGCTGCTTTGCGGAACCACTTCGCGGCTTCCGCTTCATCCTCTACCACACCATTGCCGCTGGCGTAGCAGTAGCCCAGAGAGCATTGAGCCATGCCGTGATTTTGTTCTGCGGCTTTGCGATACCACTTCTACGCCTACACATAATCCTGTACCACACATAGACACTTGAATCCGCCCGCGATTACAAAGTCGTCGTGGCGGCGGGCAGCGCAGCGGGCATCCTCGTGGATGCTTTGCCGCCGGTGTTGGATGCAATGGACGACCCGCTGAAATCTAAGTCCATCACGCTCTCATGCGGCAAGCTCACGACGGGCGTCACGGTCAAGCCGTGGACGGGAATCCTGATGCTGCGGAATTCCTCCAGCCCGGAAACGTATTTCCAAGCCGCCTTCCGTATGCAATCACCGTGGACAATCAAGAATCCCGACAGCACCGACCCGAACCGCGAGGAAGTTGTGAAGAATGAGTGCTACGTCTTCGGCTTCGCGCCGGATCGGGCGTTGCGGCAAATCGCCGATTACAGTTGCCGGTTGAACGTGAACGAATCCAACCCGAAAAAGAAAGTTGAGCAGTTCATCAGATCCTTGCCTGTGCTGGCTTACGACGGAAGTTCAATGAAGCAGATTGATGCGGCGGGAATCCTCGACATGGCTATGAGCGGAACGACAGCCACGCTGCTTGCACGGCGTTGGGAAAGCGCGATGCTCGTTAACCTGGACAACGAAACGCTGGCTCGCCTGATGAGCAATCAGGCCGCGATGGATGCGCTGATGAACATGGAGGGATTCCGTGCGTTGAATCAGGACATCGAAACGATTATCAACAAGTCCGAGGCGGTGAAGAAGGCCAAGCGCGAGGCGAACGATGGAAAGTTGACAGAAAACAAAAGCGGGAACTCACCGAGGCGGAGAATGAATACAAGAGCAAGCGGAAGCAGATTCAGGAAAAGCTCATCAAGTTCGCGACGCGTGTGCCGGTCTTTATGTATCTGACCGATTATCGCGAGCGGTGTCTCAAGGATGTAATCACGCAACTTGAGCCAGGGTTGTTTAAGAAGGTGACTGCACTTTCCATCAAGGATTTTGAGTTGTTGGTTAGCCTAAACGTATTCAACAGCGCGCTGATGAACGACGCGGTCTATAAATTCAAGCGATACGAAGACGCCAGCTTGAGTTATGCGGAATCAGCAAGCACACAGAAAAGGATGTTGGGCTGTATGTCACCGTGATTAGTTCCAAGGAGTTTATTCCGACATTCGTGAATGAGTCATTGAATTAATCGCGACACCTCACCCCGGCCCTCTCCCCCGTTTCACGGCGGAGAGGGAGAATTGTTTCCCGCGTCTTTGCGTTCCTTCGTGGCAAACTTGTTTCGTGTAGTTCGTGTGTTTCGTGGTTTAAAAATTGGCCAGCCCAACTTCCCGCTTTCCTGAGTCGCAAATTTGCCTATCGTCTTGGCCGCGATGTTTTCCGAAATCAAATCAGTTCACTTTGTCGGTATTGGCGGCACGGCGATGGCCGCCGCCGCCGTGGCCATGTTGGAAAAGGGTTACTCCGTCACCGGCTCTGACAGCAATGTCTATGAACCGATGGCGTCTTTCCTAGCGAGCCGCAAGATCGCTGTGATGAATGGTTACGCCGAGAAGAATCTCGCGCATAAACCCAACCTCGTCGTCATCGGAAACGCCATCGCTCGCGGGAATCCCGAGGCGGAATACGCGCTCGATCACAAGCTGCGGTTCTGTTCGCTGCCGGATGTGTTGCGCGAGTTTTTCATCCGGGGCAAACGCTGCCTCGTCGTCGCGGGCACGCATGGGAAGACCACCACGACCTCGCTGCTGACCTGGGTGTTCGAGCACAACGGATTGAATCCGAGCTATCTCATCGGCGGCATCCCGAACAATCTGTCGCAGGGCGCGCGGTTCACGGAGAGCGAGTGGTTCATCATCGAGGGCGATGAATACGACACGGCGTTCTTCGACAAGCGCAGCAAGTTCATCCATTATCTGCCGGAAGTCGCCATCGTGAACAATCTAGAGTTTGATCACGCGGACATCTTCGAGAATCTAGCCGCTGTGCAGAAAACCTTCTCGCATCTCATCCGCATCGTGCCGCGCAATGGCTTGCTGCTCGGCAATGGCGACGACGCGAATCTCTCGCCGTTGCTCAATGTGAATTTCTGTCCGGTGAAACGCTTCGGGCTTGGTGAGAACAATTCGATTCGCGCCACCAACATGCGGCTCGGCCCGACGGCGAGCGAGTTTGAGATCCCGAGCGCGAAGTTTCATCTGAATCTGGCGGGCGAATTCAATGTGCGCAACGCGCTGGCAGTCGTGGCGGCGGCGAAACATTGCGGCCTCTCGAACAAACAAATTCAGTCTGCGTTCGACACGTTCACCGGCATCAAGCGGCGCATGGAAGTGCGCGGCATCTCCGGCGGCGTGACGGTGATTGACGATTTCGGCCATCACCCGACGGCTATCCGCGAAACGCTCGCGGCGTTGCGGTTGAAGTACGCCAAGGAACGCATCTGGGCCATCTTCGAGCCACGCAGCAACACGACGCGCCGGAATGTTTTCCAGAAGGAGCTCGCGGATTCGTTCGCGGACGCGCATGGCGTGATCGTTTCGCAAGTCGCACGACTCGAGTTGCTCAAACCCGAGGAGCGATTGAACCCGGAAGGCTTAATGGCCGACTTGAAAGCCGCAGGCAAGAACGCGGCGTATCTGCCGGACGTGGACGCCATCGTCGCCCACGCCGGGACGCATGTGCAACCCGGCGACGTGGTGTGCGTCTTCAGCAACGGCGGCTTCGGGGACATCCACGCGAAACTGCTCGCGCGGTTCGGGCGGCGATGATTTGTAGCACCCGACGTGAGGAGGCTCTGACTCAATCGCCACCCCCCGCACCACCGTCATCCGCTGCCTTTGACCAGATGGTGACATTTACTATCTTCGCTTTGTCCCAGGCCCAAAGGCCAACCCCATCGTCTTAGCTGGAACGATGCAGAAGGATGAACCACGGAACACACGAAAAGGCAGGGCGGATGGGAAGGGCGGGTCAGGACAGTGTGAACACCAAACGGTGGCGCGGTTTCAATCCAACACCGATTGCCGCCGTACAATCTCGGTTTCGTTTTCCTTTCGTGTATTTCGTGGTTGAAAGGAATTGTTCCGGCTTACTTCAAGTCCCAGCCTTCCAATCCACTGCCCGGTTTTGTCCGCACACTCTTTTCCAGTTTTGAAAACTACATGACACGCTCGCGCTTGTATGGCCTTTAATCATACCTTTAATCGTAACCACTTCTGATCCTGACGAAAATATCTTCCAGTTTCACCCTACCCCTCCCAGTGGATTCCACCGGACAAGACTACGGGTAACGCCTTGTGGAGTTAAATTCCTGTTTCCGCACAGTTGAATGACTGGTGATGGAGAGTTTTTGCGCGCACGTTCGTGGTTGAGCCGCAGCAACACCCAGCCGGAGAGAATTGAACGGATCAAACTATGAAACGCCTATTTCAAACCTCGGTCAGCACCGTGGCGGGAATCATATTGGTGGCGGGCGGTTTGTCGGCGAGTGCCGCAGGCTTTAGCGAGGATTTTGAAAGCGGCCTGGGGCAATGGACTGGAAAATATGGCGGAAGTCACAACGGATTGATCGTCGCCGACCCGCTGTCTTCGGGACGTGGCAGCGTGCTGACGTTTTGCGATGTCACTTATGGCGGCGACATCTTTACCGCCGATCCGATTTTGTTTTCCGGCACAACGATGGTCAGCTTTGACTACCTTGGCCTTGCCATTCCGTGCAGCACCCCGGGTGACTTGGGTGGTTTTCTTGGCACGGCACTCACCCTTAATCCTGTCAATGAAGGCGGGGACCATATTTGGTATGCGGCCACCAAAAACAATTATCCGGGGCTGGCGGTCTCGCTCGCAGACAATGGGTTGTGGCATCGCTATCAAATCTGCATTGAAGGGGAATCATTCGGGTCGTTCCGGTTGATGATGGAGGACTTTGTTTTTTCCGGAGGCAGTTCAGGCGATGTCTATTTCGACAATATTTCTGTGACCTCCACGTCGCTCTCCGTGCCGGAACCCACGGCGGCAAGTCTGGCAATCCTCGGCGCGCTCGCTGCCGCGTTGCGTCGCAAGCAATGTTCCAAATGAATCGGAGCGTGACTAAAGCTGTCGCTTACTGACGGCTCTTAATCTTGATCTCTCCTGACCGGAGATTAAGAAAAAGATTACGAGTAAGATTAGGAATCCAACGACACGCCGCAGTTTCTTTCCATCCGTGTTCATCTGTGTCCATCCGTGGTTAAAAACTTCCCGCCCGTTCGTTTGACTCATCTGCCAGCGGTTTGCTACCGTGCGCGTTCCTAAAACCGCATGGAATACAAAGACACACTCAATCTCCCGCGCACGGACTTCGCGATGAAGGCCGACCTCGTCACGCGTGAACCCGAACGCCTCAAGAAGTGGGAAGCCGCGAATCTTTACGCGAAGATTCAAGCCTCGCGCGCCACTGCGGAAAAATTTGTCCTGCACGACGGCCCGCCGTTCGCCAACGGCGATGTCCACATCGGCACGGCGTTGAACAAGATTCTCAAGGACATCATCATCAAGTATCAGACGTTGCGCGGCAAAAACGCGCCCTACATCCCGGGCTGGGATTGTCACGGGCTGCCGATCGAGTTCAAGGTTTCGCAAGAGATGCGGAAAGCGGGCGACACTTCAGCCGATGCTGTGACCATTCGCAAAGCCTGCGACGCCTATGCGCGCAAATACATTGATCTCCAGCGCACACAATTCAAACGCCTCGGCGTGCTCGGCGATTGGGAAAACCCTTACCTCACGCTGAACAAGGAATACGAAGCCGACGAACTACGCCTGTTCGCCGACATCGTCGAAAAAGGTTTTGTTTATCGCGGCAAGAAGCCGGTGTATTGGAGCATCCCGTGTCGCACCGCGCTCGCGGAGGCCGAAGTCGAATACGCCGATCACGTCAGTCAGAGCGTGTTTGTGAAATTCCCCGTCGTCGGTCGGCCTAGCGTTAACATTGTCATCTGGACGACTACGCCGTGGACGTTGCCCGCGAATCTCGCGGTCGCCTACAACTCCACGTTCAGCTACTCACTCGTGCAGGTGGGCGAGGAGCAATTCATCGTCTCTGCCATGCTGCTCCCCGTCGTGGCCGAGAAGTGTGATTGGCAGGATTACCAGATCGTCCGCAGCCTAGATGCCGAACATCTCAAGTCGATCGAATACCAGCATCCGTTCTGCAATCGCACCGGGAAACTTTTCTCCGGCGACAACTTCGTCACCAACGATACGGGCACAGGCTTCGTTCATATCGCGCCCGGTCACGGTCTGGACGACTACAACATCGGTCGCCAAAACGGACTGCCGATCTACTCGCCCGTCAACGACGACGGCGCGCTCGCGCACTCAAACGAATTGCCCGTCGAGCAACAGATGCCTGCGGAACTGCTCGGCAAATCCATTCTCGCCAAGGCTGGCAAGAGTGAGGCGAATGAAGCCGTGCTCGCATTGCTCACGCAAAAGAACGCGTTGCTCAACCAAGAAAACTACACGCACAGCTACCCGCATTGCTGGCGCAGCAAGACGCCCGTCATCTTCCGCGCCATGGATCAGTGGTTCATCAAGATTGATCACGTAGCCGCCGACGTCAGTCGGCGCACATCATCCGGCGAGGAGAGTCAGCGCGGACTAACGTCCACGACTACGTTCAGGCAGCAAGCACTCGCCGAGATTGATCGCGTCGCGTGGATTCCCGATTGGGGCGTGAACCGCATCAAAGGCGCAGTGCAATCGCGGCCCGACTGGTGCATCAGCCGCCAGCGCACTTGGGGCGTGCCCATCCCTGCGTTTTACGATGCGCAAAGCAACCCGATCCTCGACGCCCAAATCGTGCGCAACGCCGCTGACCTCATCGAGAAACACGGCTCGAACATCTGGTTTGAGAAATCTGTGGCCGAACTCTGGTCGCTCGTGAAGCCTGCGAATTGGAGCGGCGCAGAAGCCGTCGCCAAGTCCAGCGACACGCTCGACGTTTGGATTGATTCCGGCAGTTCATCGCGCGCCGTCATCGCGCGTCGCAAAGAAATCTCCGGCAAAGATAAGCCGTTCCAGGCCGATGTTTATCTCGAAGGCAGCGACCAACATCGTGGCTGGTTCCAATCTTCATTGCTGCTCTCGCTCGCAGGTAATGGTGCGGCGCCGTTCAAGACCGTGTTGACGCACGGCTTCATGGTGGACGCCGACCGCGAAAAAATTTCCAAGAGTAAACAAGGTGCTTACGAGAAACCGCAGACCGCCGAAGCCTACGTGAAGAAATACGGCGCGGATGTCGTGCGGCTCTGGGTCGCGTCGCAGGATTATCGCAGTGACATCGTCGTGAGCGAGGAGCGCATCAACAAAGTCGGCGAGACGTATCGCGGCATCCGCAATGCGTTGCGCTATCAACTCTCGAACCTCTACGACTTCGATCCCGCAACGCACTCCGTGGCTGATGACAAACTCACCGGACTGGATCGCTGGATTCTCGGCGAGTTTGCGAAGCTCGAAGCCGAAGTCCTCGCAGCTTACGACAAATACGAATTCCACGTTGTCTATCAAAAGGTCAGCCAGTTCGTCGCCGTGGAATTGTCTTCGATCTACCACGACGTGATCAAAGACCGGATGTACACCGACGCGGCGAATTCAGATCGCCGCCGCTCCACGCAAACCGCGCTGCACCGCATGGTGACCAGTTTGTGCCAGATGCTCGCGCCGATGCTGGCGTTCACGGCGGACGAAGCTTGGGAATTTATTCCGGGCAAGCCGACGGGGTCGGTACATGGCAGTGAGTTCAAGCTAGGTAAATTTTCAATTCCTGAAGGCGAACGCAAAATTTGGAGTGACTGGTTCGAGTTAAGAAATTTTCTGTTTCCAAAAATGGAAGAGGAACGTAAGGCAAAGATCGTTGGGAAAAACCTCGACGCCAAAGTGTCTTTCAAAGGTGACCAGTTTTCGCTTCCGGAAGCAGCTTTGCGAATTGATGACTTACGAGAGCTTTTTAACATATCTCAATTGGAAATCACTCCTATTGAATATAAGGCTCAAACTCCTAATTCCGTCCATTTTGAAATAGCGAAAGCCGACGGCCAAAAGTGCGAACGCTGCTGGCATTGGGAAACCAACGTCGGATCAAACGCCGCGCATCCGACGCTCTGCGCGCGTTGTGCCACAGCAGTGCTGGAATGCTCCGCCAAAGCCTGATGCCTGTGAACTCACTCGGTTTTCGCGACGCGCTCGTGGCTTACATCCGCGAGCAAGCGAAGCCCGTGGACAAGTTCAGTCATCAGCCGCGTCTTCACGCACTGACTTGCGAAGTCGGCGCAGGTCAAACCTACGATGACGACATCGTCTTTGCCGCAGTTTGGCTGCACGATCTCGGAGTGTTTGTCGGTCATCGCCCTGAAGAACTGGAGGCATTGGCCAAGTGGGATTGCGTGGCTTATGCGATGAGGCAGACACCCAGCGTATTGAAGAGCATCGGGTTTCCCGCTGAAAAAATTCCCGCCGTCGTCGAAGCCATCCGCACGCATCAGCCGCAGGCAAACCCCACCATCATCGAGGGCATCATCCTGCGCGACGCGGACATCTTGGAGCAATTGGGTGCGGTGGCAGTGTTGCGAACCGTCTGCAAGATCGGCCGGGACACGCGCTTTCAAACTTTTCCCGATGCTTTGCGCGTATTGCAGAAAAATGCGGACACGCTTTTCTCGCAGCTTAAATTGCCTGCGGCGCGAAAGCTGGCTGAACCGCGATTGAAAACCTTGCAGCAATTTCTCGCAGCCGCCAAAGCAGAGCAGTGTTGGGGCTAAGTAGCCTCCACGCCGTTGAGCCGCGAATAGACAGGAAACCGCTCCTTGCCAGCAATTGTCTTCCCGCTACCCTGCGGCCATGAGTCTGGCCAGAAAACTTCTGCACACGCGCTATCGCGTCAACGACCTCGAACGCACGGTGAAATTCTATCGCGACATCCTCGGACTCGCAGAGATCAAACGCCATAAATCCCCGCGCGGCTCGGAACTCGTGTTTCTCAAAACGCCGGAGAGCGAGGAGTTGATCGAGATTTGCTTTTTCCCCGGCAGCGAACCCGTGAAGTGTCAGGCCGACCTCACGCATCTGGCGTTCGAGGTGGACAGCTTGGAGGAGTTCGAGAAACACCTCGCCCAGCACGGCTTGAAATACTCCGACGGTCCGACGACCAGTTCGAGCGGGACGACGTTTGCGTTCATTGACGCGCCGGAGGGATATGAGATTGAGTTGATTCAAAAGAGTGCTGTTGCCACATAAAATTGATCTGAAACAAAAATCATGAATCGAAGAACGATCATTCTCATACTTGCGTGTTTGATACTTACAGCAATTGCTTTTCTTTTGTTGAGTCCCGATCAGCGTGGACCGCTCTACAATGGAAAACAGGCCGGCGACTGGCTGGATGATTTTTCGGGAAATCCAGAAACCTCTTTGGCGGCAAAGAAGGCGTTCCGACAAATGGGCATCTTAGCGATTCCTTACCTGGTCGGTGAATTAACTAATAAATCAGGGTGGCACGACAAGTATGTCGGTCTTAAATCCAAACTGCCAAAAACACTTTTCGATGTTACTCCAAACTCCCCAAGAATTGACTGGCAGCGGAGGAAGAACGCTGCTTTTGCATTGGGTGAAATGGGGGCGGCGGCTGACTCGGCCATTTCTGCATTAATTGAGGCTGTGAACCAGAACGAGCCAACAGCAGTCGCGATGAGTGCGGGCGATGTCGGATTAGCCAATCAATGGTCGCCACAAGCCCGCGCGACGGCTATTCAAGCACTTTGGAAGATTGCTCCAGAATCACGTCAAGTTGTCGAGGTGGTTATGGGTGCCCTACAACAGAAATATTTAGCAACGAACGTGTCGGGAGTTGCGATTACAAGTTTGGCTGAACTTTGCCCAAAGTTCAAAGCTGAGATCCCTGCGATTATTCAAAGCTTGAGGTTTGTTGACACGAAATACTGGCGACCATTACCTGCGCACATTTACGCGGTTGGGCAGTTGGCTCCGGGATACGCGGAATCAGTGCCGAAGTTAATTGTGGTTTTGAAAGACTTAGATCCGCGAGCCCGCGAAGCCGCAGCTTACGACCTTGGTGCGCTTCGCCGCAAAGAACTATCCGCTGCCAAAGCTGCCATTCCAGCTTTGCTGGAAACGCTCCAAGATCAGGATGGGATAGTTCGCATCACAGTGGCGGAAGCGATCATAAAAATTGATCAGACTCAAAGCTCGAAGACCATTCCTGCCTTGGTTGAGTTACTCCAAGAACAGAATTACACCGTGCGGTTAAGGTCAGTTGATCTGCTGCAGCAGATGGGGGCTGGTGCTGCGGGGGCTTTGTCCGCTTTGGAGAAGTCTTTGCAAGATGAAGCCAGCATCGTTCGGGTGTGGGCGGCTGAAGCAATGGAGCAAATTCGACAAGCAGACACAAACAGGGCCAGTGCTAGATGATCCTTCACGCACGAAAATTCACCTTCACTTTTCCACGCCCCGCTCTCGTCATGGGCATCGTGAACGTGACGCTGGATTCGTTCTCGGATGGCGGACGGTTTGCCGCCGAGGACGCAGCGGTGTCACACGGGCTGGACTTGGTTCAACAAGGTGCAGAGCTGCTCGACATCGGCGGCGAGTCCACGCGGCCCGGCGCTTTCCCAGTGAGTGAAGCCGAGGAATTACGCCGCGTGATTCCGGTGATCGAACGTCTCGCTGCTCAGGTCAACGTGCCGCTCTCGATTGATACGATGAAACCCGCCGTGGCGCGTGCGGCGTTGGCCGCTGGCGCGAGTTTCGTCAATGATGTGGCGGCGAATCGCACCGACGACGCGATGTGGCGTGTGGTGGCTGAAACCGGGGCTGGCTATGTGGCCATGCACATGCAAGGCTTTCCGCAGACGATGCAGGCGCAGCCGACTTACTCGGATGTAGTGCGCGATGTGGAAGAATTTTTCAAAGATAGGCTGAGATGTTTGAACACAGCGGGCGTCTCCGCTGACCAAGTGGTGTTTGATGTCGGCATCGGCTTCGGCAAGACTCTGGAACATAATTTGCAGTTGCTCGCCGCATTGAGAGGTTTTACAAAGCTGGGACGCCCGTTATTGCTGGGCGTTTCGCGCAAATCCTTCATTGGCGCGCTGTCTGGCGCGGGTGTGGACGAGCGGTTGCCCGGCTCACTGGCGGCGACGTGTCTGGCCGTGGAGTCGGGTGTGCAAATAATTCGGACACATGACGTGGCGGAAACCGTCCAGGCTGTGCGGATGACGGAAGCAATTTTAGAACGGCAGAAATGATGTCACCGTGGCAGTTCATCCAGGACTTTTGGCGGCCCGCGTTGGAGATTTTTATCCTCGCGGTGGGCATCTATTTTGCCACGCGCTTCGTGCGCGGAACACGCGGTTGGCCGGTCGTCATCGGGTTCACCATCCTGTTGCTGGCGCTGACTCTCACGGCGGCGTTGCTCAAATTGGAAGTGTTGCGCTGGCTGCTCGGTAATGCGTCGCTCGTCATCATTCTCGGAGCGGTCATCATCTTTCAACCCGAGATTCGCCGCATGTTGGGTGAGTTGGGCAATCTCCCCTTGTTCGCCACGGCGCGGGAACAGCGCGAGAACATCGAGGTCGTCATCGGCACTTGTGAACGCCTCGCTGATGTGAAGATCGGCGCGCTCATCGCCATCGAGCAATCCATCCAACTCTACGAAGCCGTCGAGTCCGGCATCGTGGTGGATTGCGAGGCCACGCCAGAAATGCTTGAGACGATTTTCTTCCCGAACAACGCCATCCACGACGGCGGCGTGATCCTCAAGGGCGACCGCATCGCGTATGCTGCGTGCATCTTTCCGCTCACGCAACGCTCTGATCTGAACAAATCCCTCGGCACGCGACATCGCGCCGCACTGGGTTTGAGCGAGGAAACGGATGCGCCCATCGTTATCGTGTCCGAAGAGTCCGGCGCGATCTCTTACGCCTACAAAGGTCAGCTCGTGCGCGGAGTCACCGTTGAGGAACTGCGCTCGTTCCTCACGTCGGTGATCGTTCACGCGGCGCGGAATCGCGGCATTGGCGATTGGTTGCGCTCGCTTCAATCGAACACGTCGAAGTCCGGCCCGGCCGTCATCACGCGCAACGAGCCACGCCCGACACCGCCCGGAGGTGGCAAATGAATCTGCTCCGCGACATTCTGTTCAAAAACTTTGGCTGGAAACTGCTCTCTGTCGTGCTGGCGTTTGCCATCTGGCTCACGGTGAAAACCACGAGCGCGGAGGAAGGCCAGACAGAACGCGTGTTCCTGGCGTTGCCGTTGCAGATCGTCTCCGGTACGGCAGATGTGCGCACGTTTCAGGTGGAGCCGTCCGTTGTGACCATCACACTCAAAGGTCGCCCTGAAGTCGTCAACCGTTTAGCCGAACGTGAAATACATTGCCTCGTGGATGCGACCTCGGCGGACTTGACTCAGAATTTCCGGGGGCATGTGGACGTGGCTGTGCCGAGCGGCATCACTGTGGTTCACGTTGAGCCGGCAGAAGTCCAGATTACGCCTCCCAAACCCAAGAACGTGATCAACATCATCAAGTAATGAGCAAACCTAAAAAAATATTCGGAACAGACGGCGTGCGCGGCACGGCCAATGTCGAACCCGTCACAGCAGAAACCGCGTTGAAGCTCGGACGCGCTGCAGCTCATGTCTTCAAGAACCTGGAAACCCAGTCGCGCGGTCAAGGCCGCCACAAGATCGTCATCGGCAAAGACACGCGGCTCTCCGGCTACATGCTGGAGAACGCCATCTCGTCAGGAATTCTCTCGATGGGCGTGGACGTCTTGTTCATCGGACCGCTGCCCACACCGGGCGTGGCGTACGTGACGCGCAGCTTGCGCGCCGATGCGGGCATCGTCATCACTGCGTCTCACAATCCTTACGCGGATAACGGCATCAAATTTTTCCGCGCAGACGGCTACAAGCTCGACGACAAGGTTGAGGCGAGCATCGAGAACCTCGTGTTCAGCGGCGAGATCGAGAACATCCGACCCACCGCCGAAGAGATCGGTAAGGCGGTGCGTATCGAAGATGCGCTCGGACGCTACATCGAATTTGCGAAGGCTGGTTTCCCACGGGGCATGACACTCGAAGGCATGCGCATCGTGGTGGATTGCGCACACGGGGCGGCTTACAAAGCCACGCCTTGTGTCCTGCGCGAACTCGGCGCGGAAGTCATCGTCTTCGGCGACACGCCCAACGGGAAGAACATCAACAAAGATTGCGGCTCGATGCACCCGCAACACCTCTGCCAGCTCGTGCGGGAATTCCGCGCCGATGTCGGCATCGCGCACGACGGCGACGCCGACCGCGTCATCCTTTGCGACGAACGTGGTGAATTGATTGATGGCGACGACATCATGGCCATCGCCTCGCTGGAGATGCTTGAACAGGGAACGCTCGCCGAGAAAACACTCGTCTCCACCGTGATGAGCAACGCTGGCCTCGACGTCGCCATCAAAGCAGCGGGCGGCAAAGTCATCCGCACCGGCGTGGGCGACAAGCTGGTGATTGATGAAATGCTGCGCGGCGGCTACAACTTCGGCGGCGAACAGAGCGGGCACTTGATCTTCCGTGAACACGGCACCACCGGCGACGGCTTGGCGGCGGCTTTGCAGATGTTGCGCATCATGAAGTCGAGCGGCAAACCCTTGAGCAAACTTGCCAAGTGCTGGTCGCGCTTCCCGCAACTCGTCACCAACGTGAAGGTGCGCGAGAAGACGCCATTCGAAAAACTCGATGGCATCCTTAAGCTCGTCGAGCAAGCCGAAGCCGAAGTGAAGCCCGAGGGCGGCCGCGTGCTGTTGCGTTACTCCGGCACCGAACCCAAAGCGCGACTGCTCATCGAAGGCCCAAAACAAGCCGTGCTTGAAAACTGGAGCACGCAGATTTGTGACGCGATCAAACGGCAGGTCGGGGCGTAAAAGGAGATGCAGAGTGTTAAATTATTTTTGAGCCCGGTTCTTGATAAGCATGCCTACCACGCTGAAAACGACGCGAACGGATAGCATCTAAAGTATCAGGAAAAGCTCGCCTACCTGCGCGATTTTCTGGAAGCTGGCGGTGACGAAGTGACCCAGATCGCGCAGCACCAGATCACCCACGCGCACCACGCGCACGACATCATAGGCAGCCGCTTGATCGTTGCGGTTGAATCCGATCAGACTGAAAGACACGAAGCGTTGGGCGAGCAGATCGTAGAGGGCTTGAATTTTAAGATGCCCGTGATTGGACCCGCGTTGGTTGCGCGAGCCGGGAAAGGCGGCGGCCAGTTTGGGCGTGAGTTTGATCGTGGTGCTGTCTTGGGCGAGCACACGGCCAAAGGACTTCAGGGCCGCCGAACATGCGGCGGCAGGAAGTTGCAAACGTCGGGCAAGCACCAGAGCCAGCACGCATTGGAGGAAGGCGACGGCCCGGACGCTGATCGTTTCCACAAGGCTTGTTTGGAAAGACACAGATCACCAAGCACCCCGACCAGCGCAGCCCAGCGGCGAAACGAGACGGCACTTTGACTGATGAGCAGAACGGTGGCTTGGACAAAGAGCAGTGGCGAGAGTTTGCGCGCCTTGCGACGGACGAAGCCACTCTGCTTGGCCAGGGTCAACAGGAGTTTCGGGGGGATCGAACCACTCGTTGAGTTGTTGCAGCACGGAGCGGAGGGCGTACGGTGGCGTGGCGGCGGAGTTGGATTTGGCGTGGGAATGTTAGAGTTTGGGTTTGGCACGAGCGTCATTCCGAAGATAAGAAACAGAAGTCGTTACAAGGAGCCAGCTTATGCTTCAGAAATTTTCAACCTCTCATCCTGACGCCCATGCGCACTGCGGGACAGCGACGCTGAGAACCCCGAACGCTTTCTGGGCAGAGAATTCCTGTTTGGGATACGATCATTGGACGATGTGTTGTCCGTGGTGAGTTGAACTTTTCGATTCTCTGCGGCCTTTGCGCCCTTGCGTTTCTCCCGCGGTTTCTCAACAGCATTCGCTCGGTTTAATCACACCCATAATCCCACCGATTTAAAGAATCAGATTGCGGAATGTCTCTCGCCCGCTTTTAATCTTCGCCTACATGGCGAGTACGTTTGCAGTCACAAGGAATCACCTGATCTTCGGGGTGTGCCTTCCGTTTGCTGTGCTGCTTGGCTACCTGCTCGCCGACGTCAACGACCCTGTCAGCATGGTCGTAATCGCGATAGCCATCGCGGGTCTGAGTTTTCCCCTGCTCATGCGCTGGTATCATCCCGTCCTGATCGGGTGTTGGAACATAACAGCGCAAGCTACCTTTCTGCCCGGAGCTCCCTACATCTGGGCGATCTTTGCCGTGTTGGGGCTTTTCTTCGCCGTATTGAATCGCTCAATCAATTCAGAGAACAAGTTTGCCCATGTGCCATCGCTGACTCTGCCCCTAGCCGTATTTGCCGGAGTAGTCGTCATCACGGCCGCGATGACCGGCGGCGTCGGACTTAAGATTGCTGGCGGATCAGTTGTCGGCGGGCGGCATTATTTTTACATTCTATCGGCAATCGTCGGGTTCTTTGCCCTTTCAAGCAGAACCATTTCCCCAAAACAGGCCTATTGGTTCATCGCGTTGTTCTATCTGCCTGGTCTTTCGGCCGTGTTCAGTCAGGTGGCAACATGGATCGGACCGTCCGCAAGCTTTGTCTATCGCTTGTTCCCGACAACGACGGAGACCAATCTCTTTGATTCATTGCAAAGCGATGCGCTCGGAGAAATGCGCATTACTGGGATGGTGGCGGCATCGGCTTGTTTTTTTAGCTGGATGCTGGCCCGGTACGGCATTCAAGGGGTGTTTGATCTGACCCGCCCCTGGAGGCTAGTGCTGTTTCTCGGTGGAATTGCCGTGGGATTTTTGGGCGGATTCCGATCCCACCTGATTCTGGTGACGCTGACATTTGTAATACTTTTTATCGTCGAACGGTTGTGGCGTACAAGAGTCATGTTAATCGTTGCCGTGATGGCGGTGTTGTTTTCGGGTGTCCTTTTGGCGTTCATTGACAAGATGCCGCCCACGGTTCAAAGATGTTTCAGCTTTCTGCCCATAAACGTGGATCCTATGATCAAGATCCAAGCTGAATCCTCATCGCAATGGCGCATTGACCTGTGGAGAACAGTTTTGGAAGAGGTGCCGGTTTACTTGTTTGGAGGCAAAGGATACGGCGTGTCAGGTCAGGATATTTATATGGCCCAACACAACTATTCGCGTTATGGCGCGAACGCAAGCTACGAGTGGGCCGCTGTGTCGGGTGATTATCACAACGGGCCGCTCTCGCTCTTGATTCCGCTTGGCATCTACGGGCTGTTGGGGTTCTTGTGGCTGATCACGGCAGGTGCCCTCTATCTCTACAGAAATTACCGGTACGGACTCCCGGAACTGAGGACGATAAACGCGTTTCTCTTTGCGTATTTCACGGCACGAGCCATTTTCTTCTTCTCCATTTTCGGAGGGGTCTCTTATGAACTTTATTTTTTTACAGGCATCTTGGGATTGAGCGTCGCCTTGAACACCCAGAAAAAACTCGAGCCTCTCCCGGAAGGTGAACTCGCGTTGCAAACCTGAGCTGCGTCCAAACTCACCGGCATCATTCGGAGTTTTTCTCCAGCACTCTAAAATTTCTTTTGCCCGCGCAGCTTGCCGCTATACTCCCGGCGATGTTCAAGACGCAAAATTTGCATGTCCGCGAAATAGTCCGCCTCTCCTCGCCCCGCGTGGTGAAGTCCGCGTTTCCTCCCACGCCCGAAGCCACCGCCACCGTGGCCATGAGCCGCGAACGTATTATCCGCATCCTCAATCAGGAAGACCCGCGCCTGCTCGTCGTCATCGGGCCGTGCTCCATTCACGATGAGCGCGGTGCGATGGAATACGCCACACGTCTCAACGTCCTTCGCAAAGAACTCGCGGATCGCATGGAGATCGTCATGCGCGTCTATTTTGAAAAACCCCGCACCACCATCGGCTGGAAGGGTCTGATCAATGATCCGCATCTCGACGATACTCAGGACATCGAAGCGGGATTGAAGATCGCGCGGCGTCTGTTGGTGCAGATCGCAGGCATGGGTTTGCCAACGGCCACGGAGTTTCTTGATCCAATCGTTCCTCAATACATCGCGGACCTGATCAGTTGGGCAGCCGTCGGCGCGCGGACGACCGAATCCCAGACGCATCGCGAGATGGCCAGCGGCCTCTCCATGCCGGTCGGTTTCAAGAACGCCACGGACGGCAGCCTGCAAGTCGCGATTGATGCGATGGGTGCGGCGCGACATCGCCACAGCTTCCTCGGCCTCGATGAGGAAGGCGCGATCAGCATCGTTCGCACGACGGGTAATCTGAACGGGCACGTTGTTTTGCGCGGAGGACGCGCCAGAACCAATTACGACGCCGCCAGCATCGCGGAAGCGGAAGCGACACTCGCGAAGCACAAGCTCCCCGCTGTGATGATGGTGGATTGCAGCCACGCCAACTCGGAAAAGAAACACGCGCGACAGGAAGAAGTCTGGCGCAGCGTGATCGAGCAACGCATCAACGGCACTCACTCCGTCATCGGCGTGATGGTGGAAAGCCATTTGCACGAAGGCAACCAACCGTTCCCGAAGCCCGCGAAAGAATTGCAGTATGGAGTCTCCATCACCGACGCGTGCCTTAATTGGGAAACCACCGAACGGATGTTGCGTTGGGGACACGAACAGCTCGGCAACAAACCCACCGAGGCTGCTGCTGCGGTTTGAGTTT
>CAMCWI010000055.1 GCA_945882065.1 Akkermansia muciniphila | reverse complement strand
TACAAGGCGATGTTGAAGGCGATTGCGAGTCACTTTGAGCAAAGCATAGAGACGCCTTACAAAAATCTACCAGCGGACTTCAAAAAGATTTTGCTGCACGGCACGGGCGAGACGGAGATTGAATTCAACTTCTGGCGCGCGGGCAAGGTGAGCAAGGTGAAGCGGGTGTTCGAGGGCGTGTTGCCCAACATGCAACGGCTCTATGCGGAGAGTGAAAGCGAGTTCACGCGCAATCGGCTCAAGGCGTTCATGTCACCGCAGTTTTGTGATGCGTGTGAGGGGAAGCGGCTGAGGCCGGAAATTTTGGCGGTAACTCTGGGTGGGGCGAGCGTCCCTGCGAGCCGGCTCGTCAGTAGCCTCGCCCCACCGAACCAAAGCGGCGCGCACGGAGTGACGCGCCCTACCATTCCGGGCCTTTCGATCATGGATGTCTGTTTGCTTTCGGTGAACAAGGCAGATGAGTTCTTTTCAACGCTGAAACTCAGCGAGTTCCAGTTGAAGATTGCGGGCGAGGTCATCAAAGAGATTCGCGCGCGACTCGGCTTTCTCAAGAATGTGGGGTTGGGTTATCTCACGTTAAATCGTGAGAGCGGGTCGCTCTCCGGTGGCGAAGCGCAGCGCATCCGGCTGGCGACACAGATCGGCGCGGGGTTGGTTGGCGTGCTTTACATTCTGGACGAGCCAAGCATCGGACTGCATCAGCGCGATAATGATCGGCTGCTCGAAACTCTGAAAGGTCTGCGCAACCTTGGTAACTCCGTGCTCGTGGTGGAACACGATGCCGACACGATTTGCGCGGCGGATTACATTCTCGATCTCGGTCCGGGCGCGGGTGTGCATGGTGGCGAAGTCGTAGCGGCGGGGACGTTGCAGGAAGTGTTGGCGAACAAACGCTCACTCACGGGGCGTTATCTCACAGGTGAGTTGAACATTCCGTTGCCGAAGGAAAGAAAGAAACCGGACAAGGACCGTGGGACGATTGAGATCATTGGCGCGAGTGAGAACAATCTCAAGAATGTGAACGCTCGGATTCCCATCGGCTTGTTCACGTGCGTGACGGGCGTGAGTGGTTCGGGCAAAAGCACGCTGGTGGATGATACATTGCGACGCGCGTTGATGCGGAAGTTTTATGGCTCGAAGGAGCGGCCCGGCGCGCACAAGGAGATCAAGAATTACGAAGGATTGGAAAAGATCGTGGTGATTGATCAGACGGCGATTGGTCGTACTCCGCGTAGCAATCCGGCCACTTACACCGGTATGTTCAACGCAATCCGTGATCTGTTCGCGAAGTTGCCGACGGCGAAGATTCGAGGCTATGCGTCGGGGCGATTCAGCTTCAACGTGAAGGGCGGTCGCTGTGAGAAGTGTCAGGGCGATGGACTCATCAAGATCGAGATGAACTTCCTGCCGCCGGTCTATGTGACGTGCGAGAACTGCAACGGCAAGCGTTACAATCGCGAGACGCTAGAAATCGCTTACAAAGGTTTGAACATTTCTGACGTGTTGAATCTGACCGTGGATGAGGCGGTGAGTTTCTTCCGCGCGCTGCCGCAGATTTACGATCCGTGCCTGACGTTGGCTGAAGTGGGGTTGGGTTACATCCACCTCGGCCAATCAGGAACAACCCTCAGTGGTGGTGAGGCGCAACGCATTAAGCTGGCGGCGGAGTTGAGTCGCAAGCAGACCGGGCGCACGCTCTACATTCTCGACGAGCCGACGACGGGGTTGCATTTCCACGACGTGGCGAAGTTGCTGGAAGTTCTCTTCAAATTGCGAGCGTCGGGGAACACATTGCTCGTCATCGAACACAATCTTGATGTGATCAAGACGGCGGATTGGGTGATTGATCTCGGCCCGGAAGGCGGTGATGGCGGCGGGAACATTGTGATTCAAGGCACACCGGAGCAAGTGGCGGCGTGCGCGGAGAGTTACACGGGAAAATATCTAAAAGCCGTCCTCGCGGCGAAAAACGCGTAAGCCGGAGTGTGGCCGTCCTCGGCCACAGCGGCGTGGTTGTGCGAGAGGCTTCCGAAAAATGGTAACGCTTGGTTGTTCGCCTGTCGCTGTGGCCGAGGACGGCCACACTCCGTAATGTTCAGGCGAGTTGTTAATTCGAGGGCTTGAACGGATTCTTTGGCGCGCTGGTTTCACCCACGCGGCGCACGAAGAAAAGTGCCACGAGCAAGTACACCCAGCCGAGCACTAGATGTGATGCGTACACAAAACTGAGTTGTACCAGATCCATGACGCCGAGCGTGTAGAAGGAGATCGCGAAAAGCATCAAGATTGCCCCCGGCAGCAATGTCGCGCCGCAGAACCGCCAGCTTCGTCGCCAGTCCAGATCGCGATTCAAATAAAACCCCAGCAGCCAGATTGGCCCGGCGTAAAGCGTCGCGAGCAGATACCAACTTGCCATCAACGCTGCCGTGACGCCCAACACGGTGAGCACGAGAATCGGAGGTCGCCATGCGCCCCAGAGCGGTTCGATTTCGTTGCGATTTGACGCGAACACCCAGTCTCGCGGGTAATTCACGACGGCGTAGCCCAGCAGCGAGTGGATGAAAACATTCGTGCGACCGAACTCAAATTGCACATCGGCGACGGTTCTTTTTTGTCCGGCATGATCAAGGTCCACAGTCAGCGCGAGAAATCTTCCTGCGGCGAGCACGGTGGGTTGCGCGCTGTTCCAAGTGAGTTTGCCTGCGCGAATTTCTCCTTTGACCGGCAACTGTTCGATGGCTGAAGTGATGGTTGGATAGTAGCTGAGTTGGATGAACCACGCCGTGGCGATACCGACCAGCAACGCCACGATGAGTTGCACGAGCAATAGACGTCGCCACGGCGCGTGAGCAAAAGCCGCGACGCCTTGCGGCGTGACGGGTTGCCATGCGGCTGGAATCGGCGCGTCCATGTATTCAGTAGAAGCGACGCGCGGCGGTGAGTTCAATCAGAATTCCGTGAGCGATCACGTTTGCCACGGCACTTCAAAGTTGCGCACGGGTTTCTGGAAACCTTTGGGCTTGGTCGTCTCCTGCTCGATGCAGCGTGCGGCGAGCGCAGGATCGTCCCTCAACAGCGCGGCATACGTGGCTTCGCCGATGATGATGCGTCCGCGACCAGACACGCCTTCGAGACGGCTGGCGAGATTCACTTCACGTCCGAACACGGTGTAGTTAAAGATGTGATCGGCTGAACCCATCAAGCCTGCGGTGACTGAACCGGTGTTGATGCCCGTGCCGAGCGAAAGGATTGCGAGCATCGGCTTGGGGTGAAGTCCGGCAGAGACACGGGCTTTGTTCTCGATTTCGCGCTGACTGTTTTCTGCAACACGACCTTGGTTCAAAGTATGGAGGGCTTGTTGTGAATCAATGGCGGCGCGCACGCAGTTCAGCGCGTGTTGAGGTTGAGCCGTGGGTGCGCCCCAGAACGCCATCACGCAATCGCCGATGTATTTGTCGAGCGTGCCATCGTGTTTCTTCACCGTGTCAGCGACGAGCGCTAGGTAGGTGTTGACGGTGTCGAGTGTTTCGCGGGCGGAGTCGTTGATGGCGACTTCGGCGGCTTCGGCGTTGAGTTTGTTGGCGCGGACATACTCGGCAACCTGTTCCTGCGCGGTGTCCGTCAACTCGGTGAACCCGCGCACGTCGGCAAACAACACGGTTAATTCGCAGCGCACGCCGCCGAGCAGGAGGTATTCGCGACCCAGCAATTCCTTGGCGACGTTCGGCGAGACGACTTTGGAGAATATGGCTTTCACGCGGCGTTGTTCACGCTGTTCGAACAGGGCGCGATACGTGACGAGCAAGGCGTATTGCACAAAGAGCGCGCCAGATAGCGGCAGGATCATGGGCAGCCAGAGGCGTTGTTGAACGAACACGCCGACGCAGAGTGCTGAATAGATTGTGGCGAGCATCAATACCGCAAGCAGGCCGGGCACGACGCGCATCTTCAAACTGAGCAACGCCGTCATCACGCCAAGCAAAACGATCAGCACGATCTGCAATGGGATCGTTGCTGGATGAATAAACCTGCCGGTGAGGACGGAGTTGGCCACGTTCCAATGCTTGCTGACGAGCAATGTGTTTTTGTCCAGTGGAGTTGCGCCAAGATCTGTGAGGTCGTTGCCTTGCGCGCTGGAGCCGACGACGACGAGTTTGCCGCGCCAGTCCACCAGCGGCTCAAACGATTCGCCGAGTTTGCGAAGGCGGTTTTGGCGGAGCAAGCTGTGAACGGGTTCAACGGTCAGACGGGGATCGTCAGGACGTAAAGCCCAGTCCACATAAAAAAATCCGTCGGCATCCACCGGGATGATACGCTCGATGCCGCCTTCGCCGCGCAGGGTGATCCGTCCGTGAGCGAGGTCCACATCGGCGTGTTCGAGATCAAGCTTGAGATGGCGTGCGGCGAGGACGATGCCCAGATGCCAGACGCGTTCCTGGGTGAACGCCTTCGCGCGACGCAGGATTCCATCGGAATCCTTTTCAGTGGAGACGTGGCCCACTGCGGCGGCGTTGGTGGCAAAGAAATCGGGCGGAGTGAGATTGACTGTGGTGGCGAGGATGATGTTGCCTGCGCTGCGGAGTGCATTGGTGAAATACTCGTCAGACTCGATAAGGTTTCCATCAATCATCAAGGGCGCATGATCCTCGCGGCGTTCCCCGAACAGCACGTCGAAAGCGATCACGTCTGCGCCTTGCGCGGAGAGTTCGTTGATGAGCCGGCCATAGACATGCCTCGGCCAATACAGACCGAAACGGTAACCGAGTTCACCGCTTTTCACGGCGTCAATCGTCTCGTCATCCACAAGAGCGAAACCAAGATTTGTGGAGACTTGCGAGGGGAAGTGCAGGGCGGTGCGCGCGCGCCAGTCATAGGTCATGTGCTCAAGACGCTCGAAGAAATCCACACGGCTGACGGCGACAATAGAGACGAGCAGGATGACAACAGCCGCGATGAGGGCGGGAGTTTGCTTGAGCGGCTGGAGTTTCACTTCGGCGAACTAAACAAAAAAACCAGAGCAACTCAAGGTCGCTCTGGTTTGGATGATATCCAAAAAGCCGGATTTAATTATTTACAGGAGGAGGGGGCGTATTGTTCGGATTGTGATTCGATACATGACCGTGGCCGTGGCCGTGGCCCTTGTCTTTCTTCTTCTTATTGTCCTTGGATTCCCCGTAATTGGAGCTTTGGGAAATTGTTGTCATCGCGCCAACTGCTGCAGCGGGCAATGGTGATATTTCACCCGTGTTTGTGTTCAGTTCGTTTCCGGCACCAACGACCTGTGTTGCCACGTCACCCGAAGAACTGGTGAATGCAGCGACCACCGAGCCGCTCAGGCATTGTACGCTACCAGACGCAGAGATGAGGAAGATTGTTCCTCGAATACCTGCGACGCCATTGGGGATTTTGACTTCAAATCGTGATGCTGCAGCCTGCTTCTTGACGCTGCCAAAGATTGAACCTTTCTTCAAATCAAGCAGGGTTTCGGTGACGCGGCTTGTGGCGTCTCCCTTTGCGCTCATGCTGTCGAACACCAGATAAGAATCTTCCAGCACGCGGATCACGTCTTGATCAGCGGAGGGAGTGGCAACTCCACCGCCTGCGCTTGAGGGAGATGCGACGCCGGGCTTCGGCTGTTTGAGAGTGATGGCGGCGGCACTGGCATCTTCGTTGACGACGATGTCCACAAAAGCATCTTTCGCCGTTTGTACAATGGAGCCAGACTTGAGAATAGTGCCGACCTTCAGCGGCTCCCAAACTTTCTTACCCGTGGAATAACGGGCGTCGCCTTTGATTCGCACCACTTTGCCAGTGCGGGCGGCTGCGGTTTCAGCTCCAGCAGGAGCGACCATGGCGAGGGACACTACGGCTGCCATCAGCCAAGTTAGGGTTTTATTCATCGTTTTCATAATAGGTTATCGGTTGTGAGACAACGTGACTTTCAAACTCAGTTTAGGATTCGAGCATGGACTGTCAACCGAATTTTCAACATGTCTTTGCGCTGGATTTCCATGCGCCCAATCCGCCAAGCTTGTCATCCGGTGCTTTACAGGCCGGTAACATGAGCGCAACTACCGATGCCCCGTCTGCAATTCCCGCACCACCGGTGCGTTGGATGGTTTTGGTGGCAGTGTTTGTTTACGCCTTCGATCAATTGACCAAGTTCCTCGTCCTGAAATCACTCGGTCAAGGTCAGGAAAAGGTCATCGTGGACGGCTTCTTCCGCTTCGTCCATTGGGGGAACACTGGCGCGTCCTGGAGTTTGTTTCGCGACAATAACACTGCCCTGGCGATTGTCGCAGGGGTGGCTCTCGTCGTGTTAATTTTTGCGAGAAAACATTTCAGCACGCACACGCTCACTGGGCAGCTTGCCTTCGGCATGATCCTGGGCGGCATCGCGGGCAATTTTACTGACCGTGTCATACCATCCCGCCAACACGTCATTGATTTTCTCCGCTTCTACGTGGACACGGCGAATGGCGAGGTGGGCTTCCCGGCTTTCAATGTCGCCGACAGCGGCATCTGCGTGGGTGTGGCACTGTTGTTTTGGGTGACGTGGCAGACGGAACGCGCTGCCAAAAATAGTTGCAAGGTTCAATGTTGAAGGTCGCAAGCTATGAAGCTCGACCGCGCCAGCACCTGCAACGTTCAACCTGTAACACTTATCCTGATGTCGCTTCGCGCTGAAACCCTCCTCATCGAACACTCGCATCCTAGCGAACGCCTTGATGCTTTTCTGCGGCTCAAGTTCCCTGCCCTGTCGCGCGGCGCGATCCAGCGGCTCATCGAAGAAGGTCACATCACCGTCAACGCCAAACCCACCAAAGCCACGCACTCGCCGCGAGCAGGTGAAGTTGTGCGGATTGAAATCCCCGAAGCCAAACCCGCCGAAGCCAAACCCGAAGACATTCCGCTCAAAATCATTTACGAAGACAAATCGCTGCTCGTGTTGAACAAACCGCCCGGCATCGTCGTGCATCCCGCGGCGGGCAATGAAGAACACACGCTCGTCAACGCATTACTCCATC
Source organism: Akkermansia muciniphila (assembly GCA_945882065.1). Classification (GTDB taxonomy): domain Bacteria; phylum Verrucomicrobiota; class Verrucomicrobiia; order Limisphaerales; family JADLHS01; genus JADLHS01. The sequence continues at coordinate 11,937 of CAMCWI010000055.1, read as the reverse complement.
ACTGCAAGGGCGGACTCAGCGGCATCGGCGGCGTGGCGCGACCCGGCATCGTTCATCGGCTCGACAAGGAAACGAGCGGTTGTCTCGTCGTGGCAAAAGATGATGCGACGCACGCCTCGCTCTCCGCGCAATTCGCAGGGCGCACTGTGGAAAAATTTTATCTCGCCGTCCTTTGCGGCGAACTCCCGCGCACCGAAGGAAATATCCGTGCCGCCATCGCACGCCATCCCACGCATCGCAAACGCATGGCCGTGCGCGATGAGAGCGACGGCCGCGCCGCGCACACCGGTTATCGCGTCATCGAACGCCTCAACCAAGCCACACTCGTCGAGGCGCAACTCTTCACAGGGCGCACGCATCAGATCCGCGTTCACTTCCAACACCTCGGATTTCCCGTTGCGGGAGATTCCACCTACGGCCCGCGCCAGACGAAGAAACTGACGGAGTTGACGCACTACAAAGCACCGCGTGTTTTGCTTCACGCCCACAAACTTGGGTTCACACATCCGCGCACTGGCAAACCAGTCAGTTTCAAAGCACCAATCCCTGCGGACATGGAAGAAGCGGTGAAGTTCCTGCGCATGGAATAAATCGTTTTACAAAATCGCCCCAGCCTCCTTCGCCCAGTAGGATTCTCCAAGCCCAAACTCCGAGTTGGCGATGGTGTCGGCGACTATGGCCTCTGCGTCTTTGTGTTAAGTCAGGTCAATCTAGCCTGCAATCCGCCTTCGCGACCGAATCCGCTTTCCTTGTAGCCGTCCCGACCGCGCAGCTTGTTGACCATCACGACGACCGATTGACCACTGGATTTTCGCGTGGATTCCTTGGGCGACTGAATTATCCTGTCCGCGTGTTCAAACCCCTGTTGACTGCGACGCTGTTTCTCGCCCTGTCCCTGCCAGCAGCAGAGTGCAAACACCGCGGCGTTTGGTTCTGGCAGGATGCTGGCAATCCCTACGGCGCAGCCAACATCGTCGGCAACGCCGTGCTCGAGAATCAGACCGTCACGTTTCTCACCGGCAAGTCGGTCAAACGCGTCTATGGCAGCTACGGCACGCAGCCCGTCACGAGCCCCAGTGTCAGCGCGACGTGGAACGCCAAGCTCCACGCGACTGGCATCCAATCCCAGTTTCTGATGTCAGAAACCACTTCGATTTTTCCGAGCAACCACCTCACGCTGCTCACGAAAATCAGTCTGCGCGTCCTCAACTTCAACAGCACCCCCGGCCGCACCGTTCCCGAAGAGTTCGACGCCCTCCATCTCGACATCGAACCTCAGGCGCTGCCCAACTGGTCCGCGCTGACGAGTTCTGAAAAGCGCGATCACCTGTTGCTGCTGCGCGACACCTACGCGGCCATCCGCCAGCATCTCGTCACTCAAGGCGTGCCTGCGTTTCCGGTTTACGCGGACCTGCCCGTGTGGTTCGACCGGCTTCCCGTGGACGGCGGACAGATCGGCTGGACGAACGCCGCAGACCGCAACCAGTGGTTCACCAACATCGCAGCCAACCTCACCGGATATACCCTGATGGCCTTTGACCAATCCTCATTCAGCGCCATCAGCAACAGCGTGTCCTGGGAACTGACCAACGGCATCAGCACTCAGGTCCGCGTCGCGGTCGAATCCGACGTTGGCGTGACGAACACCTGGACCAACATGCCCGCGTTCAATGCGATGCTGGAAGCCTTCGAAACCGCCTATGATCCGACGCACGCGGTGGACCTCCAGAGCTACGTGAAGTGGCGGGAAGCCATCGCCGCCGGGCCGGTGATCCCGGTAGCCGTGGCGTTTTCGTTGGTCAGCCCGTTGCTTGGTGGAGAAATTGTTTTTGAAGCCAAGCCCACCGCGACCTACCTCGTGTTCCACTCGTTCAACCTGTGTCACTGGCAGGAAATCCTCCGCATCAAATCCCAGCAATCCGGCCCGATGGCTGTTCCCGTCCGGTTCGATAACTCGCAAGGCTTCTGGCGAATCGAAAGCTTCATCGAGCCGTAGGTCGGACTGTTGACTATTTGTGTAACCGCTTTTGCTAGCCTAGTTCATCGAACTCCCAGCTCTGGTCACGTTGAAAATCCCGCAACCTTTCAGCCGGTTCATTCATCACCGCCGCGAACCGCAGCCCGCGTGTGCTGACGCGCAATTCCTCAAAGCTGAACGCCTCCATCACTGCCTCGATGATCGCCGCGCCCGGCAGGATCACATCCGCGCGTTTCTTGGGCAGACCTACGATCTCCTGTCGTTTTGCCAGCGGCAACGACCAGACGTTTTCCGTGTGCCACTTCACGCGCGCCAGACTGAGGCGCGCAGACTCGATGACCGCACGATCATAAGTTTCCAACGTCGCCTCCATGCGCGCGAGAATCGTCGTCGTGCCGCCCGTGCCCACGAGCGGGATGGAAGTTCGCTCTGGATGAAGTATTGATTCGCGCTCCAACGCCGGGCCGAGCGTGGGGCGGATTTTATCTTCGATGAACTCCCGCAACCAACGTCGTGTATCCGCCAGTTCGTCTGCTGCGGGTGGATCGCTGTGTGGAATTGTTTCCATCAAACGCACTGTGCCGAGTCGGAAGCTGTGGCAAAAATGTTTCTCGGCGCCTTCGCCCAAAATAAATTCCGTGCTGCCACCACCCACATCCAAAAGGAGCAGAGGTGTGTTCGCCAGAGCGTCGTCTGTAGACACGCCTTGAAATGCCCAGTCCGCCTCGAGTTCACCGGAGATGATTTCGAGCCGGAGGCCGGAGACGCGTTCGATGGCGGAGCACAGTTCATCGGCATTCACGGCATCCCGCGCCGCACTCGTGGCGATGACGCGGATGTGAAGCGTTTTCAAAGCGCGCGCGCGTTCAGCGAAAGTGGCGACGGCGTGTGCGGTATTTGCGATGGCTTCAGGAAGCAGGCGGTGTGTCTCGTAGAAGCCCTGGCCGAGCCGGGTTTGTTTGCTCTCCTCGCAGACGGGTTGAATCTCGCGGCCTAAAACATCGGCCACGAGCAGCTTCACCGAATTCGTGCCGACATCAATGACGGCGCGGCGGGCGGCAGACATGGCGGGAGTAGAGCAGGCGCATTTGCGACAACCAAGTTAAAAACCAGAAGCGTTGGGAGAACTCGTCAAAATAATAAGCGGATGCTGGGCGACACACGTTTCCGACTCAGCACCCGCTTCTTCCGCCCGGAAGAAAATCAAAAGGTCATCAACAATTGTTGCTCGGCTCGCGGATTACGATGAAAACCTAACTGGGTTTTACTTCAACTCAAGAACACATTCGCTCCCATAACAAAAAACGACCGGGGATAATTCCGGTCGTTCGTGATTCAAACAGCTTTGGCGGAAGTTATTTCTTCTCTTCCTTCTTTTCGTCCTTCTTGCCACCGCACTTTTCGCACGCTTTGCCAGCCTTGGCAGCTTCCACGCAGCACTTGTGTGTGCATTCCTTGCCAGCTTCCTTTGCCTTTTCGCAGCAGCTCTTTTCTGCAGCGTACGCAGCGGGGCCGGCGATCAATGCCAGTGCGAAGAGTCCAACCGTGAGCATTTTGATGAGTTTCATAGCAGTCTTTCGTGTTTTGGTTTATTGGCCTTATCCACTGCTGCCGATGAATGACCGGCGACGGTTGGATTAGCTTAAGGCAAGCCTAGTTACTCCACGGTCTTTGCCAAGCAGTTTCTGATGACTGCTTTTTGGCGGATGCGAACTTGCCTTCACACGCGCGGCTGGCAACCCTATTGTTTCATGAGTTCGCTCTCGCAAGAAACTATTCTCAATGCGCTCAAGGCCGTGAAGTATCCCGGCTATTCGCGCGACGTCGTCTCGTTCGGCCTCGTCAAGAACATCGCCACCAACGCCGACGCCATCGCAGTCACGTTGCAACTGACCTCCGCCAACATCGAAGCTGCCAAGCAGATTAAAACTGACTGCGAGCAAGTGCTGAAAGGTTTGTCCGGTGTGCGCGTCGTGCATGTGGACGTGAACCAACCCGCCGCTGCCTCGGGCGCTCCGGCTGGTGCTGCCGGTTCGACACCGTGGGCAAATCAAAATCGCGTGCCCGGCATCAAGCGCGTCGTGGCCGTGGCTAGCGGCAAGGGCGGCGTGGGCAAATCCACCACGTCAGTGAATCTTGCTTGCGGCTTGCGGCATCTCGGAGCGCGCGTGGGTTTGTTGGATTGCGACATCTATGGGCCAAGCATTCCATTGATGATGGGTATCAATCAACGTCCTGGTTTGAATGAGCAGGAGCGGATGATTCCACCATCGAGTCACGGCGTGAAGTTGATGAGCATGGGTTTCCTGCTGAACGACGATCAACCCGTCATCTGGCGCGGGCCGATGATCCAACGCACGATCCAGCAGTTCATCACCGTCGTGGATTGGGGCGAGCTGGATTATCTGCTCGTAGATATGCCACCGGGCACGGGCGACGCGCAACTCACACTTTGCCAAACTGTGCCGCTGGACGGCGGCGTCATCGTCACCACGCCGCAGGAGGCGTCACTCGGTGTCGTGCGCAAGGGCATCGGGATGTTCGAGAAGGTCAACGTGCCGATTCTCGGCATCGTGGAGAACATGAGTTACTTCATCACGCCCAACGGAGACCGGGTTGAAATCTTTGGTCACGGCGGCGGTCACAAGGAAGCGGAGCGATTGAAAATCCCGTTCCTCGGCGAAGTGCCCATCTTCACCGAAATCCGCGAAGGCGGCGACCGTGGCGTGCCCGTGGTGGTTTCTTCGCCCGACAAACCGGCGGGGCAGGCGTTCTTGAAAATTGCGGAAAGCCTTCGGCAAAGGCTGGGGTGAAGGCGCATGAGTGACGATACCAAGAACCCATTTCTGCATTTCCGAGTCTAGCAGCGAGATGACACCTGAACTTGTCTATCGAGTCGGGTGATAAAAATCCGGGGGTGAGTCAAGGATGAGTCCTCAGCCGGAAGAAGAGTGTCGGAATAGCTGCATTGAAGCCGTTGGTGATGCTTGTGGTGCCCATCCAATCAAGTAGACCCCCATCCACTATGGTCCAGTTGGTGATTGGCAAGGTGACGTTGGTGGAGGCGTGCAAATCGCAGTTCCAACCCGGAAAACCACCGGTGATGTTAAAGACTCGATTCGCGCTGTTTGTCCAAACCGCCGTTCCCGACGACCCTCTGATTGTTGGGGCCGGAAGCCCCGAGCGTCAGATACTGGTTATTCAACAGCGAATTTGTGCCGGTGGCGATTGCCAGATTATTGCTGCTAGACAGTTGTCGGCCCACATAACCCGAGACGCTCGCCACCGACCCTCCGTTGCTGACAACCATCCGATTGCCGGCGACTTCTTCGACCAGCGCCAAATAAGAGGAGTTCGGGTCTACCAAAAGAAAAACACGACACCCTTGCGGATGCCGTGTTTGTTGAAACTTAAACGGATTTCAGATTAGGGGAACTGGAGACGGTTGACGCCTGCGCCGGCTGAACCAGCTGGGCTCAAAAAGACTCCGGCGGTCCGGCCTGCATCACCAGTATTGTTCAGAGCCGAGCGGAAAGCAGTGGAACTGAAACCCTGCACGCTGCCGTCTGCCAAACCGACATTGCCCTGCTTGGAATGGCCGTTGTCCTGCCAGCCAATTGCCGTCGCTACAGTCCAGTTGGCGTTTGTGCCGGCACTGATGAACTGTCCCGTCTTTGTGGCTTGAGAGGTTCCTGTTCCCAAATTGTGGTCGCCAGTCAAGAACATGCTGGGGGAAGTGTCCTGCGAATCAACACCAACGAAATAGCTGGTGTTATAGTCCCATGAAAACCCTTCGACTGCCGCCGTTTTAGGAGCGAACGCTGTGGCTTGGGAATGCGTAGCACCTGATACGTTGTGGGAAACCGCGCTGTCGGAAGGACAGTAAAGAATCTTCGGCGTGTTCAATTCATTGGACATCACTGAGAATATCCAAAAGAGGCCAACTTGTTGAGCCAAGGTCGGTGCACCAGTAGTCCACTGAGCTGTTGACGCGAAACCGACTGCTTCGGAGGCGCCTCCAGCTGACCGAGCCACGGTCGTCGGTGTTTTGTCGTCGTTATCACCGGCCCAGATACGGAAGGCGAGGCCGACTTGCTTGAGGTTGTTGGTGCAACTGATGCGCTGCGCTTTGGCTTTGGCCTTGGCGAGTGCGGGGAGGAGCATGGCCGCCAAGATCGCAATGATCGCGATCACGACGAGCAGCTCGATGAGCGTGAACGCGCCGAGTTTTTTACGTGTGTTTTTCATAGTGTTATTTTTTTGTTTTGGTTTCGGTGAAACTGTGGGCGCACTCTAGAGATGCACGCCACACTGTCAAACCTGTTTTCAAAAATCTTTTAGCAACGCCAGTGCCACAGCCGGTTTATGCGTGAAACCGAGTGTTTTGCACGCTCGGGCGTCCTCTTCGCGCGGAATTTTCACGCATAAAGCGTGAGGCTCACGCAGTGTTGGGAATTCGCGCTGTCGCCTGTGGCTGATCTCCAGCGGGCGTGTATTCCGAAACGAGTTCAAACATCACGGGTGAAAGTAGAAATGTCCGATGTCTGCGTCAACGCCCGCGCTCACGGCGATGCAGGCTTGGGTGTTTGGTTTGGCGTTGCCGTTTCCACCCGGTCGTAAAGTTGACGCTGAAGCAGGCCGTTGTTGAAATATTGAACGAGAGCTTTCGCTTCCATCTCCATTGCCTGGAGTCGCTCCGGCTCGTTCGGCAATGGATTCTTGAGCGATAGATCGGTCGCAACATCAAACAGTCGGCTTTGCGAGGCGGGAATGAACTCCAATGCGCGATTGCTGCGCACCAGCCAGAAGTGCCCGCTTTGGTGCAGGAAGGCGCGTCCTTCACCCGCGCGAAAAACGGATCGACCAAACAACAATTGTTGTTCAGGTTGGATGTGCAGAAAGTCCAAGAGCGACGGCAAAATATCCACATGCTGCGTCACGCGGTTGGTGTCCACTATTGTGAATTGTTGTTGCGCATGGAAGAACAACAGCGGCACGCGATGATGACCGAGGACACTTGAGTATTCGGGTGTCTCCAGTTTCTGCGTGTGATCACCGGTGATGATGAAGAGGGTGTTTGAATACCACGGTTGCTTTTGTGCGGTGATGAAAAATTCTTTCAAGGCGTGGTCGGCGTAACCGATGGATTCGTGGATGGCGAGCGAGCCTTTGTTGAACCGCCCGTGGTATTTCGTCGGGATCGGATAGGGCGAATGCGATGAAAGGGTGAAGGCCACCGCTGCGAATGGCGGTTTTTGAGTGGTTAACTGTTTGGCGACGTATTGGAGATAAGGTTCGTCGAAGATTCCCCAGTCACCGGCGAAGTCGGATTGATCGGGATAGTCAGCGAGGCCGAAATAATTTTCGACACCAGCTTGCCGCATGAAAGTATCGAAGTGCATCGTGCCTTTGGTTGCGCCGTGGAAAAAACTGGTCGTGTAGCCGTGGGGCGAAAGGAGATTGCCAAGTCCCCGAATGGGGTGGTCGCTGTAAGACGATTCCACCAAAGATTGTTCCATGAGCGAGGGAAGCGCGGCGAGAATAGATGGCATGGCCTCGATGGAGCGCCGACCGTTGGCGTAGTGATGCGGAAAGAACAGGGACTGCGCTGCCAGCGAATCCAGAAATGGTGTATAACGGTTTCCGCCGTTGCCTGCGCCGCAATACTCCGAAGACAGACTTTCGACGACGAGGATGACCACGTTGTCCTGGTGCGTGGATATGGGGAGAAGATTTTCCCCGCTCACGAGCGGACGCAGGTATTGGCGCAGTTGTTCCCAATCGCTGAAAAACGCGTGCTTGGTCAACGTGTCGTTGTTGTAAGATTTGATCACGTTGAAAGATGAGTTCAGCGTGAGCAGGGTCAGGCCGTGGTGGTTCTGCACGGCGGCGTTGACGAGGTTGACTGGTATTTTTTGCAATCCTCCACGGATGGCGATCACGGTGATTGCGATAACTGCAAATAGACTTCCCGCCCACGCCAGAATGCCTATGGGTCGAGCGTTAGTATTTTCCATCGAGCGCGTGTGGCCATACAGGAAGTAAAGCGCAACCATTATTAAAACGCCCAGCACCGCGAGCGGCCAGAATTCCGTTACCAGCGAACTCCACTTCACACCCGCATCCATTCCCAGTTCAAGCAACGTGAGATCCGAACGCCGCCCCGTGAATTGGATGTATTCGATGTCCACAAGGTTGATGACCAGAAACGGAAAGTTCAGCGCAAGGAAAAGAAATTTGACCATGCGCTGATAGTTGCGTGGCGGATGAGATCGCCAAGGGAGCATCGTCAAGGCGATCACCGGAGAGTTGATGACGAAGATGGCAACGAGATCGAATCGCACTCCGGCGAGGAAAGCCTTTGCCACCTGAGCGGTGCTCGCGTCTGCGAACAGGCTGTGATTCCAGAAAAAGAAAATCCCGCGCAACAAGGAATACGCCCCAAAGATCAAGGCCAGCCGCCAAGTCAGTTCCCGCCAACGTTGTGTTATCAGCCTAGAATTGATGGCGGCATTGTTGCAAACAGTTGACGAACGGGCAGCCGATGAGTTTCGGAGGGCGCGTATTCCGAAACGAGTTCAAACATTCGCAGCGACTCTGGCAATCAATTCGCCGTCACTTTGATGTTATCAATATAGACGCGCATGTCTTGCGGCGAGAAACCAAACAGACCGGGCGAACCTTCCTGATGCGCTGTCTTGTGTTTGACTTCGATGGTCCACGCTGTGGGTTCTGGTTCGTCGCGTTTCCATGCTTTGGCGCGCACGACGCCAGTGCCGTCCGCTGCGATGTCCACGCGAGACTTGAGGTGATACCACGCGTTGGGTTGCCATTTGAAATCCACCGCTTCGCGCAGGCGCTCGAAGTTGGAACTGACTTCCAGCTTCTGATCGTTGCCCTTGAGCACGATAGCGTAGCGTTGATTGATGATGCCGACTTCGGACATCTTGCGGCGATTGCCGTCGCTCATCACGTCGGCTTCGATGGTGTAATTCTTCGCGTCGGGTGCGCCGAGGAAGACGGTGGCGCGTTGGAAGAATTTGTTATCAATCGTCTTGGTCAGGCATTTCGTGCCGTCCTTCTCTCGCACTTCAAACTTGAATCGCGCCCCAATCCACGGCAACGGCGGATAAGCGAAGGCGGCGTTCTCGTTGGTGTTCACTTCAGGAAGTGGCAAGGCCTCGAAGTCCTGACTGAGCGGGAGGTAAGGCAGCACGCGACCTCGAACATAGCCTTTCAAATCGCCCATCGTCGCTTCGAATGCACCGGCGGAAGGCTTCGTGGCAGTGTCAGAAACAAGTTTCCCTTCAGAGTCAAATTTGCCGCTCATCAAAGACTTCACGCGCGCCGTGGGCGGGATGTAATTCGTCCACTTCAACGACTTCATGTCCGCGATGTCGCCGACGGCAAAACCGTTTGCATCAATCTTGCGGGCGCGGAACGCCGCACTTTGGCCGGGGCGCAACGTGACTTCAGAAGGGATGATTTGAATGGACTTGGCAGCACCCGCTTTCGGCCACGGTTCCGCTTTGAGTTCGGCGGGCAAACTCGTGTTGTTGCCTTTGGTGCCCCAGCAATAGAGATGCTTCGTCGTCTGTAAATAGAGCTTGCCGTTGTAGGCCACGGGTGTGCCGAAGCAACGGCCTTCGAGTTCGGCGTGCTGGAGAATTTCCGGTTGATCGCCGGGCTTGATGATGTAGAACGCGCCTGCAGTTCCGGCCTCGCTGCTTTCGCCTTCGCCCTTGCCAGCGGGATTGTCGAGCATCGGCACATAGAGTTTGCCGTCGGCGTAGAACGGACATGAATTGCGCTGCTCGATGCCGAGCTTGAGTTTCCATTTGATCTCGCCAGTGTTCGCGTTCACCGCGCAGAGGTCGCCCTTCTCCGCGACGACATAAACCACGTCGCCCACGAGAATCGGCGAACTGGTGGAGGACGAAATCTCCGCTGCCCAAAGTTCAACATCCTTGCGGTCGAGTACGAGCGGCGCACTGGCGGCGTTGGTGGGCGACACATCGGGGATTTTTAGCGCGACCAATTGGCCCGGTTCATACGGCACGCCAAAGATGGCGATGAGTTTGTCGTTGTTGTGAACGAGCACCGTGGCATTGATGCCCGCGCGAAACAGCGGCACGCGCCAGATGGGTTCGCCAGTGCGCGCGTTGACGCACGCCACGCTGCCATCGCCCAGCGCGGTGTAGAACACACGCTTGCCGTTGCGCCACGCGAGTTGCGGGTGCGAGAAAGAATTATCCTTGGGTCGGTCACCGGGGCTGCTGGCCCAGACAAGTTCGCCGGTCTTTTTGTCGAAGGCATAGAAGCGGTCGCCCGCCGGGCCTTGCGCGCCCCAGTTGGCCGTGATGCCGCGTGTGATGACGAGGTCGCCATCAATTACAGGCGACGCTGTGCGCGCGTTCGGAAACGTGAGCCGGCCAATTTCCTCCATGAGCGATTTTTTCCAGAGCAGTTTTCCATCTGGCGTGAACCCGGCTAGAATTCCCTGGGTGCCCTGGACGAAGATGTTTCCCGTTTCAGAATCAACCACGGGCGAGGAAGTGGCGTAGCGCAGATAGATCGTGTCACTGATGAAGTCGTTGTAAAGTTGTTGCCAGAGTTTCTTGCCCGTTTCGGCGTCGAAGCACGCTACGCCTTCCTGCAAATCCGCGCCCTCACCAAGCACGCCCACGATATAGAGTTTGCCGTTGGCGATGACGGGGGTGGATTGGCCGGGGAAGTCCGCGCGCCAGAGCGGATTCTTGGGATCAACCTTGTCGGGCAGGCCGGTCTCGCGCGTCATGCCGACCTGATCCGGCCCGCGCCAACTTAGCCAACCGGTGACGGGTGCGGCTTGGGCGGTGGCGGTGTTGAGCACGCTGGCGATCAGGCATCCAGCAGTTGCGAGAGCATAAAGGTTTTTCATGACGATGATTTCGATTTTAGGAAAAGACATTCGACGTAGCGAGTCTTGATGATGTTCACCTGCATGACAAATGGAATGTGCGGCGGCACACTCGAACAAATGGACGAGGTGCGCAGCTATGAAAGATGGCGACCGCTCGTCAGCCAGCCGTATCCTCGAAGATGTTTTGATGGGGTAAATCGCCGCGACTGCTAATCCAGTATCCCAGCTTGGCTCGCATGTTTTAGGTGTGATGAGTCATTGTGGCCACGCAGCTTTCATTCTGGGGGTAACACCGCGTCCTTCCCCGCTCTTTAAGCTCGGATTCTGTTTCAAAATGATCCCGCAACCGGACAGGCGAGACGCCTGCCACACCACCCGAACCGCTCGCGGCTGATTTCCCCGAAACCTTGAGCGCGCGCCGGTGTTTGCTTAACCTCACGTCGTGATGCCCACCGAACTCGATCCCGATGCCGCCCTGATGTTGCGCGTCAAACAGGGCGATGCTGCCGCATTCACGCAACTCGTCGAGAAATACAAGCAGCCCATCGTGAATCTCGTCTGGCGCACCGTGCGGGACGAGACGGAGGCCGAGGACATCGCGCAAAATGTTTTCGTGCAAGCATGGAAATCTGCGCCGCGCTATCAGGCCACCGCCAAATTTTCCACCTGGCTCTTCACCATCGCTCGGAATCTTTGCCTGAATGAATTCCGCCGTCGCAGCCGTCACCCGGCGGAGTCTCTCGATCAGATGCGCGATGATTCCGATGATCAGCCGTTGTTTCAAGTCGTGGACAAACGCATCCGTGGCGCGCAAGGCGAGTTGCTCCAAGGCGAGTTGGAACACAAGGTAGACGCTGCGATTGACGAGTTGCCGGAGAATCAACGCATCGCGCTGGCATTGTGTCGGCAGGAGGAATTGAGCTACGAAGAGATCGCCGAAGTGCTGGGTTGCTCGCTGTCCGCGACGAAATCTTTGATCCATCGCGCCCGCGAAACTCTCAAGGCGCGACTCAAGCCGTATCTGCAAACCGGCGTCTGGGAGGAAAAGGAATGAAAC
>CAMCWI010000054.1 GCA_945882065.1 Akkermansia muciniphila | reverse complement strand
TCTTTTGCCAGTTCAGATTTGGAGTAATGCCTTCCGGAGATTCCGCCGCGATGGATTTCCTGGCTTCTGTGTTCGATGGGGCTTGGTTGTTGCTTGGCCGCGCCGCGCCTTTGCGTTTAACTTCTGTCATGCGCGTTTTGATTGTCGGTTGTGGTTACGTGGGATTTCCGCTGGCAGCGGAATTGGCCCGACGCAGTCATGAAGTCTTTGGATTGCGACGATCCACTTCATCCGACGCCGCGCTCAAAGCGGCTCGCATCACGCCGCTCCACGCTGACATCACCCGGCTCGATTCGCTCAAAGTGTTGCCGTACGACTTTGATTGGGTCGTCAACTGCGTCGCGTCCGGCGGCGGCGGCGTGGAGGAATATCACCAGCTTTATCTGCAAGGGATGCGGAACTTGATCGAGTGGCTCGTCGTGCCGGGCCAGCGCACCCCGCGTTTGCTCTACACCAGCAGCACCGGCGTTTATGGCCAGAACGACGGCTCGCTCGTGGATGAAACCAGCCCGACCGAACCCGCGACTGAAACCGCCGGTGTGTTGGTTGAGGCGGAAAAAGTTCTACTCTCCACCGGAGTTGAAAGAAAGTTCCCGGCGATTGTTTTGCGCGCGGCGGGGATTTACGGGCCGGAACGCGGTTATCTGCTGAAACAATTCCTGCGTGGCGAGGCACGGATTGAAGGTTCCGGCGCGCGCATCTTGAACATGATTCATCGCGACGATTTGATCGGAGCGATCATCGCGGTGCTGGAACGCGGGCGGGCGGGGGAGATTTACAACGTGGTGGATGACGCGCCTGTGAGTCAGTTGGAATTCTTCAAATGGCTCGCCACCAAGCTGGGCAAACCGCTGCCGCCGACTGCGACTGATGATTCCACGTCACCTCGGAAGCGCGGATTGACGAACAAGCGAATCTCGAATGCGAAGTTGAAACGGGAATTAGAATTCGCGTTTCAATATCCAGATTACCAAACGGGGTATTCGTCAGAAATCTTGCGGCTTGGACTTGCCGGGATTTGAAAAACGGCGACGACGTCACGCAGGCTGACCGCGAATTGTTATCCCAAGAACCGCAACAAGCCGGCTCTTGATGAACCCCTTTTTGATCCCGGCACGCAGTATCCTGACTGAGTCTCCCCCGGCAAATTACGCCACGCCCGCAAGCCGCTTGAGATAATCAAACGCAAAAATCCCGCTGCCATGTCCATCAGCCCAGAACAACTGGACCGCATAACCGCCCACCGGAACGAACCGCTTCAACTCGAATGCCGACGCAGGCAGGGGCTTGTCTGGGTTTTTATAGACGTTCCCCAATATATCCATTTCCCCGTGACAACCCGCGCACGGACACGCCCGCCGCAGTTTTTCAAATGGGAAAAAATCCTCGCCGCCATCCGACCAGCGGATCGCCAGCTCGCTGCCAATATGTTGAATGTCCAACGCTCGCATGAAGAGAGGATAGCCGCGTGTCCTTGCAAACTCCAACAGTGAAGTCCGCGAATAGTGTGACTGGAACCAAGGTTCACTTGTCTGTCCTTACTCGCTGTCTTTACTCGTTTCAATGAAACAACTCGCCCAAGCGTTCTCCGCCGAGGGCAAGCTGGCTGAGTTGGAACATCGCAACGGTGATGCAGCGCGGACTTATCTGGACGCGATGAAACTCGGTCACGAAGCCGCTCGCGGTAGCACTTTGATGTCTGGACTGGTTAGGTTGGCGATTGAAGGCATCGGCTCGACTGGACTGCGATCCGTTGCCACAAATCTGAACGCTGCGGAATGTCGTGAGGTGATTGTCGCGCTGGAAACCATCGGGAAGAAAGAGGAATCGTTTGAGGACGTGATGAAGAACGAAAAAGAATGGGTGCGACGATCCCATTCGATTTATCGGCGTGTGAGCGGGAGTTTTGCGCGACTGTTCAACGTCGGCTCCATCAAGCAACTCATGCAGAAGGCGAAGCAGAAGTTTCAAAGTCAGGGCCTGAAGCGCCGTGCGTTGCTGATAGGCATCGCCGCCCGCGCTTACGAACTGGAGAAAGGCCAGCCGCCCAAAACCGCTTTGGATTTAGTCCCGGACTATCTCAAAGAAGTTCCCAACGACCCGATCGGCGGGACGAACATGGTCTTGAAAGCTTTGCAGTTGGTTTCTGTACGCTTCTGATCGTCTTCGCATTGTTCACCGGCGGCGCGACTTCGCGTTGAATTCAGCCTTTGGGCAAATTTTGCCGACTCACCCTTCTTCACCCGGCAAATATTTCTTAGTCGCCTCCTTTTTCCACTACGGAAACCCCGTTTTCATTGGTGTTCTCCCGCGTGGTACCGGCGTTGCTAAACACGCCATCGAACGATTCAAACAAGATGATCGCACGATTCCATGGACGGGAGATAAGTGCCCGGTTTGCTCTGCTCCGGCAGCGGCGGCTGATGCTTTGCGCACTCTTGTTTGCTGTCTCCATCAATTTCGCGTTCGCGACGAACTTAACATCACTCGTCGTCTCCACCAACGTACTCCCCGCGCTGCCGACCGTCGCAATGCCCTCGGCGGCGTCTTCCCTTTTCCGCGTGCTCGGCGCGCTGGCGCTCGTGATCGCGGTTTTCTTCGGTGGCGTCTGGCTGTTCCGCAACTGGCAGCGCATGACCCTCTCCAAAGGCCACACGCCCAAGCTCAACATCCTTGAAACTCGCTCGCTCGGCCAACGCCACGCCATCTACGTGATCGGTTACGAACAACAACGCCTCCTCATCGCCGCATCTCCTTCGGGCGTGACAATGCTTGCCACACTTCCCGCTGCTGCCGTCAGCGCGACCGAGGAAGCTCCCGCTGCCAAAACCAATTTTACCGACGCGCTGCGCGAAGCGTTGCAACGCAAGCCATGAACTTTCCCACCCAGCAGCAGAACCATCAACTCGCGTTCGGCGCAAGCCGGGCGCGGGTTTGGTGGCTTACTATCCTCGTGCTGATCTTGCTTGCTCGCGCGGCTTGGGGACAAACGCCCGCGCCCACAATCGGCCCTGCCCCGGCTGCTGCGTTCAATATCAGCCCCACGAACGCTCTCTCGCTCGCCGCCGGTTTCGCTCCGTTCAAATTGAATCTCGGCGTGGAAGGTTCGCAACAGCCGCAAGACGTAGATGTGGCCATCAAAGTCCTGTTCACCATCACGCTGCTCACGCTCGCGCCTTCGATCATCCTTCTGATGACGTGCTTCACGCGCATCGTGATTGTGCTGTCGTTCGTGCGTTCCGCGTTGTCGCTGCAAGGCACGCCGGCCAACCAAATCATCATCGGTCTCGCGCTGTTCATCACGTATTTCATCATGGCCCCGGTATGGGAGAAGATTGATACGAACGCGCTTCAGCCTTACATGGCCAAAACTATTTCCTCCTCGCAGGCGTTGGACGAAGCCGCCAAACCCATCCGCGAGTTCATGCTCCGTCAGGCGCGTCCGAAAGATGTCGAACTGTTCGCCGCCATCGCCAAGCTCGGCCCGACGTCGCCGGATCAACTGCCCCTCAAGGTCGTCATCCCCGGCTTCATCATCAGTGAACTCCGCACCGCCTTTCAGATGGGTTTCCTGCTCTTCGTGCCGTTCATCCTGATTGATCTCGTGGTGGCCACGGTGCTGATGAGCATGGGCATGATGATGATGCCGCCCGCGACAATTTCCCTGCCGCTCAAAATCCTCCTGTTCGTCCTCGTGGATGGATGGGAACTGGTCGTCCGTTCGCTCGTGTTGAGCTTTGGCGGCTAGAGAAAGGAATTATGACACCTGAATTTTCCGTCGAAATTATCAAGACGATGATGTTCCAGGCTGTGACTCTGGCCTCGCCGATTCTGCTGACCGTGATGGTCATCGGGCTTGGCGTCAGTTTGTTTCAGGCGGTCACATCCATCCAGGAACAAACGCTTTCGTTTGTCCCGAAAGTCATCGGCGTTGTCGCGCTGCTCGTGGTTCTGCTGCCGTGGATGATGCGGACGATGATTGAATTCACCCGCGCCGTCTTTGAACGGATTCCTTCGATGGTCAATTGACTTTTAACCCATGAAAATATCACCCGCAATTCAGCTTGTCATGAAAGCCGCCGCCCACGCATCAGGGCGGAAGTTCCACAAACTCACTCCTTCGATGTGCCGTGCAGACTTTAAGAAGACAAACAAGATCGGCACAAAGAAACACGCCGGTCACGCCCATTCACATTGAACGCCGCACTCACAACCTGGTTTCTAGTCTTCACGCGCGTCGGCGCGATGTTGGCCGTGCTGCCGATGTTCTCGACGCAGATGATCCCGGTGCAGCTTCGTATCGCGCTCGGCGCGCTTGTGGCTCTGCTCGTCACGCCGATGCTGCCGACCGTGCCTGCGGATGGGATTTCAATCTGGCTGCTCGTGAAGTTGATATTCATGGAAGTGAGCATCGGTCTGCTGCTCGGCTTCGTGTGTCGTTTCGTTTTTTACGCACTGGAGATCGCCGGTGGTTTCATCGCCACGGAAATGGGCATCACATTGCCAGCGGAGTTCAATCAACTCGTCTCCGGTGTCACTATGGCTCCGGGCTTGATCCTCTACTGGATCGCGATGATGACGATGTTGAGCCTTGATCTGCATCACTGGATGATCGTGGGTTTTCAAAAGAGTTACGCGCTCGTGCCGTTCGGTGGCGCGCATCTGAGCGAAGCCCTGCTCGTGGATGTGGTGGCGCGGAGCGGAAAGGTTTTTGTGATCGCGTTACAGATCGCAGCTCCGGTCATGGCGGTTTCGTTCCTTGTCACGCTGGTGTTCGCGGTGTTGGGCCGTGCCGTGCCGCAAATGAATGTTTTCTCCGAGAGCTTTCCCGTCCGCACGTTGCTTGGGCTGATTTCGTTTGGACTCACATGCACGTTCATGGGGCAACACATCGCGAATTATCTGCGCCGTCTGCCGGAGGACATGCTGAACGTGGCGCGACTGGCAGGAGGAGCGAGCTGAACCGTTATGGCTGACAATCAAGCAGGCGAAAAGACGGAGCAAGCCACACCGAAGCGGCTGGAGGAAGCCATCAAACAGGGCCAATTCCCCCGCAGCGCGGAGGTGCAGACCGTTTTTGTTCTCGTCGGTGGATTGCTCGCCATCAAGTTCGTGGGCCACGATCTGTGGCAGAGGTTTGTGAACGTCCAGACCGGCGTACTCGCACATCTGCATGACATTCCGATCACGATCAAAGCCATGCCGGGTTACGGAATTGATGCAGCACTGATGTTCGCCGCCTGCGCGGGCCCCATTCTGATCGGCACAACGGCGGGCGGCTTGATCGCAGGTGCGATTCAAAATCGTTTTCAAACAGCATCAGAAGCACTCGCTCCGAAATGGGAGCGGTGTAACCCCGTCGAAGGTTTCAAACGCATCTTCTCCACCAAAGCTTTCGTGCCGACCGGCATTTCCATCCTGAAACTCAGCATCATCGCGGCGTTGACTTACTCGCAAGTAAAGACGCTGCTCAACGATCCAATCTTTTATACGGCAGTTCCTGTTTCGCGCATTGGTGCGTTCATCGCGTCGGCTTCGCTCGGCATCACCTGGCGCGTGGTGACGTATCTCGCGGCGATCGCCGCGCTGGATTACGGCTACCAGTTCTGGAAGACGAACAAGGACATGATGATGACGAAGCAGGAGGTGAAGGAGGAAATGAAAAACTCCGAAGGTAATCCTCAGATGAAAGCGCGTCAGCGTCGTCGTCGCGCCGCCAAGACCGTGCGCCAGATGTTGCAAGATGTTCCGAAGGCAGACGTGATAGTCACGAACCCCACGCACTTCGCCGTGGCATTGCGCTACGACCGCAAGACGATGAAGGCGCCGAAGATCGTCGCCAAAGGCACGCGCCTGAACGCGCTTCGCATCCGCGAGATCGCCACGAAGAATCAAGTTCCCATTATCGAGAACAAGCCGCTCGCGCGCATGATGTTCAAGTACGGCAAGGTCGGCGGCGAAATTCCCGCGCAACTTTTCTCCGCTGTCGCGGAAGTCCTCGCCTACGTCTATCGAGTCAACCGCTACCGCTATTACGCCGAGCAAAACAACGTCTAAGTCATGGCAACATCCACCAACACCATCAATCCAGTCGCAGGCAAGTCCGGCGGCATCGCAAAGTATCTGCGTCAAGCCGATCTCTGGCTCATCCTCGGTCTGTTCGGCACGGTGTTGCTGTTGATCGTGCCCGTGCCGCCCATCGCACTCGATTTTTTTCTCGCCGTTAGCATCGCGCTCTCGCTGCTGATACTGCTGGTGATCCTTTATCTCGAAGACGCATCTGACTTCACTGTCTTCCCGACGTTACTGCTGTGTATAACACTTTTCCGGCTCGCTTTGAACGTAGCTACCACGCGCTTGATTCTCCTTGATGGTTACGCGGGGCACATCATCGAAGCGTTCGGCAACTTTGTCGTGCGCGGCAATTACGTCGTTGGCTTGGTCATCTTCCTGATCCTCGTCCTCATCAATTTCATCGTCATCACGAAGGGCGCGGGCCGCATCGCGGAAGTTGCGGCGCGGTTCACATTGGACGCGATGCCCGGCAAACAGATGGCGATTGATGCGGAACTCAGCGCTGGCGTCATCAACGAAGAACAAGCCCGCACACGCCGCCGCAAGGTGGAACAGGAAGCGGATTTCTACGGCGCGATGGACGGCGCGAGCAAGTTCGTGCGCGGTGATGCCATCGCTGCCGTATTGATCACACTCGTCAATATTCTTGGTGGCTTCGCCATCGGCATCGTGCAAAAAGGAATGACGGTGTCTGAATCGCTCCAACGCTTCACACTGCTCTCCATCGGTGACGGTCTCGTCTCGCAGATTCCCGCGCTCATCGTTTCGATGGCGGCCGGTATGTTGGTGACGCGTGCAGCGTCCAAAAACAGTCTCGGCACAGAACTCGGCAAACAACTGTTGTTCTATCCGCGCGCGCTTCAGATTCTCACGGGCATGTTGGTGGTGTTCGCCATCATGCCGGGATTGCCCATGCTGCCGTTCCTTGTGCTGGCGGTCATCAGCGGATTCATGGCGCGGGAAATGAAGAAGCGCGGTGTGGCAACAAAAGCCGCCGCCGCAACTCCGGCTGTCGGCAAAGATGGCAAACCTGTGCCCGCGACTCCCGCCACCGGCAGTGCTGGTGAGAAAATTGAATCTCTCCTGTCCGTGGACGCGCTCCAGATCGAACTCGGCTACGGACTCGTGAACCTCGCCGACACACGGAAGAACGGCGACCTGCTCGAACGTGTCACCGGTGTGCGGCGCACGTTCGCGACGGAGATGGGTGTGGTCGTTCCGCCGATCCGGTTGCGCGATAATTTGCAGATGGGCGCGAACGAATATCGCTTCCTGCTCAAAGGGCAGGTCATCGCGCAGGGCAACTTGATGCCCGGCTACTGGCTCGCGATGAACGCCACCAACAGCAAGGTGACGCTCAAGGGTATTCCCACCGTTGAACCCGTGTTCCAGTTGCCTGCGACATGGATCACCGATGTGGAACGCAAGGCTGCCGAAGCCGCTGGTTACACCGTAGTGGACGCGCCGTCCGTGATGGTCACCCATCTTTCTGAAACCGTTCGCCGAAACGCGCACGACATCCTCAGCCGTCAGGACGTGCAAATCCTGCTCGATAATCTCAAGCAAACGCATCCGACCGTGGTCAACGAACTCATCCCCGCCCAACTCAACGTCGGTCAGGTGCAGCGCGTTCTCCAGAACCTGCTCGCCGAAGGAATCTCGATCCGCAACCTGTCCGGCATTTTGGAAAAAGTGAGCGACCACGCGGGCGTCACCAAGAATCCCGACGAGCTTTCCGAACACGCCCGCCGCGCGTTGGGTGTTCAACTGGTCAAGCCATTCCAATCTGAAAACGGCCAGATTCGCGCCATCACGCTTGATCCGAAATTGGAACAGCAGATTGCTCAAGGAGTTCGCCAATCGCCGACGGAGATCGCGCTCTTGCTCGATCCAAAACTCGCGCAGCATGTGATGAACGTCCTCTCTCGCCACATCCAGAAACTACTGGCTGACGGACAGCAACCGCTCGTTCTTTGCGCACCGCAAATCCGGCTCGCGTTCCGTCGCTTCTTTGAAAGCACGTTCGCCGATCTCTCCGTGTTGTCTTACGCCGAAGTCCCGGCGCGCATTGAAATTCAAAGTGCCGCCATGGTTACGTCTCCCGAATAACGAAAGCCGATTTATGAACACACACATCGCAACTAAGTTTGCCGACAGCGTAACCGTACCATTGGAAGCTCCTGTCGCCACCACTGACACGCGCCGTCCCGTTCGTCGCGGCAGTTTCTGGCCGGGCGAAAGTTTTGGCAATTGCACGCGCAAGTGGGATTTGACCGGCGTGTTTGCCGACAACTCATTCGTCCTGCCCGCGCTCATCGGCGGGAATGGTTCTCGTACGCGCTAATTTTTCCATACCATGCAAGTTCACACCTATCTCGCTGAATCCGTCGCGGATGCTGTTTCGCAAATCCGCGAGACGCTCGGACCAGAAGCTGTCGTGTTGAATGTGCGCCGTCTGCCGGCGGAGGGGTTGGCTCGATTGTGGCAGAAGCCGCGCATCGAAGTGCTGGCGCATGTGCCGGAGAAAACTGCCGCGCCCGCTGCACCCGCGCCCGTGCTTGATGAAGTGCAGGTGAGCGCGCTGGCGGAGTTGCGCGCGGAGATGGCGGAGATGCGGGAGAATTTTCAAAGGCCAGCACCAACTACGGACACATCCGATATTGCCGTTTCTGGTAGGGCGGGCAGCCCTCTGCCCGCCGAGCGCGACTTGGCACGCGACGGCACGCAGGGAGTGACGCGGCCTACCGAGAACGCTGGTGATTGGCGCATTGGTTCTCTGCTCGAACAAACCGGTTTGTTACCGGCGTTTGCGGAGAGCATCGTGGCAGAGTTGTGCGAGAAACACGGCGAAGCTGCGCCTGTATCGCTCGCGGATGAGATTGAACTCACCAAGCATGTTCTCGCTGCGCGCTGGAAAAATTCTTCCACCAAAGTCACGGGCACGCACGTCTTCATCGGCGCACCGGGCGCGGGCAAAACCACTGCTCTTTGCAAATGGCTCGCTCAGGTCGCGCTCGTGGAAGGTCGCAGCACGGCGGTGTGGCGGCTCGATGGAGTTGTGGCGAACACGGCGGAGTCGCTCAGTGTGTTCGGAGAAATCCTAGGCGTGACGGTGGAGCGGTTCGCTCCTTTGAACGGTGAATTGCCTGACGCAGAAGTTTTGTTCGTGGATTTGCCAGGCGTGAATCATTCGGATGCGAATGCTGTGGCTCAGCTCGCTCAACGCATCGCTGCCTTGCCAAACGCGCAGGTGCATCTCGTCGTGAACGCAGCGTATGAGACATCCCTGCTGCTCGCACAAGCGCGGGCTTTTTCCAAATTACCCATCGCGGACGTGATCGTGACGCATCTGGATGAGGAATCGCGCTGGGGTAAGGTGTGGAATCTGGCACTAGGAACTAATTGCCCAGTGCGCCACCTGAGCAGTGGGCAAAATATTCCGGGTGACTTCATCGCGGCGACTGCGGAACAAATATTTTCGCGTCAGTTTCCTCGCAAAACGCGAGAAACGTCTGCAAACACACGACAAACAGCGTGATGGCAGATGGCTTGCTAAAACGTGCATCGGGATCAATTGAGAATGAAAAAAATGATGATCATGGGCGGGTTGATGGGGTTCGGGATCGGTGTCGTCACGGGTTACCTAAAGGAAGTTTCGTGGCCCGCGATGTTTCTGCGCGCCTGTGTCACCGCGTTGATTTCCGGTTTGCTGTTTCGCTGGTGGGGTCGCGTCTGGTTGAGCGGATTGAGAGACAGCCTCGCGGCCAAGGCCGCAAAAAAACAATCCAGCCCCACAGCTGCGATAAAATAAATTTGAATTAAATGTCCACCGAAGCTCCAACGCTACCGCCCCCGGCGAAGATAAGAATCCCAGTGAAGGATTTGTCGCACCTCTACGGTCACGTCGCGCAGGGTAGCAACGATGAGAACGATCTTGTGTTGCAACACCTGACGCTGGTGCGGCAGGTCGTGGGGCGGCTGGCCATGAGCATGCCATCGCATGTGGATCAAGATGATCTTTACAGTTCAGGCCTCGTGGGGTTGTTGAACGCGGTGCGGAACTTTGATCCCCAAGGCGGCAGCACATTTGAATCGTATGCGCGTGTCCGCATTCGTGGTGCGATTTTTGATGAGTTGCGCCGCTTGGATTGGGTGCCGCGTTCGATTCACGACAAGGCTCGCAAAGTGCAGGCTGTGATGCAGGGGCTGGAACAGAAGCTGGGTCGCCCGGCTGCGGAGGACGAAGTTGCCAAAGCGTTGAACCTTTCCCCGGATGAATACAACGAGCTGCTGGAAGAAATCCGCCCGGCCACGTTTGTCTGTCTGGATGCTTCTCCGGTGAGCGAGAATGACGACGAGAGCCGCCATGACCGCATCGCCGATGAATCTCAGCCCGACCCGCTGGATAATACGGTGCGGCGTGAGTTGTCCGCGATCATCGCCACCCGCATCAAGCAACTGCCCGAGATGCAGCGCAAAGTTCTCGCGCTTTATTATTTTGAAGATTTGCGTTTGCGTGAAATTGCCGAGGCGTTCGGCGTCACGGAATCGCGCATCTGCCAGATTCATTCGCAGGCCATTCTCGCCATCCGCTCTTTCCTGAAACAGCAGGATGATGCAGAGGCCAAACCGCAGAAGAAACTGAACGTAGTATGATTGTCATCATTGGTTGTATCGTTGTGTTGGGCGCCATCATCGGCGGCTTTACCATGGCCGGCGGTCATCTAGGCTCGCTGGTCGTCGTCTCGGAATATATTGTCATCAGCGGATGCGGCCTCGGCGCCATGATCATCATGGCACCAAAAAGTGTGCTTCTGGGCATGGTCAAGCAGATGGTCGGTACGCTTAAAGGCGCACCCTATGGAAAAAAGAACTACGAGGACTTGTTCAAAGCACTCTACGAACTCTTCATGCTGGGTCGTCGCAACGGAATGATTGCGTTGGAGGAACATGTTTTAACGCCAGAAACGAGCAGCATCTTCTCGAAGTATCCTACGCTGGTGAAAGATCATCATGCGATGGCGATCTTGTGCGGCGGATTAAAACCGATCATTGATGGCAAGGTGAAGCCAGACCAGTTGAAGTTGTTGCTCGATACGGAACTCGACACGATGGAAGATGAGCATCACCAGCCGATTGATGTCTTGACGAAGGTCGCAGACGCGATGCCCGGATTCGGAATTGTGGCCGCCGTATTGGGCATTGTTATCACGATGGGAAGCATCGCCGGGCCGGTTGAAGAGATCGGCCATCACGTCGCTGCCGCTCTCGTTGGAACGTTCCTGGGAATCTTGGTCTCTTACGGCTTCCTAAATCCACTTGCCGTAAACATGACATTTGTTGGCGGTTCGGAGAACGCCTACTTCCGCACCATCAGCAACGCGGTGGTGGGTTTTGCCAACGGCATGGCCCCGATCATGGCCATCGAAGTCGCACGGCGCGGTTTGACGAGCGATGTGAAACCCACCGCAGACGATCTTGAGAAGATGTTGAAAGAAGCCGTGGCGGCGAAGTGATGGATGTGAAGCAGAATCTGAATTGAGCTATGGGAAGAAAAAAAGGTCACGGACATCATGGCGGCGCGTGGAAGGTGGCTTATGCCGACTTCGTCACGGCGATGATGGCGCTCTTTCTGGTGCTGTGGCTCGTCTCGCAGGACCAAAAAATAAAGGAAGCTGTGGAGCGTTCGTTCCGCAATCCGTTCGCCTCCATCACGAAGCAATCCACGGGCATCATCCCAGCCGAGGAGAACACGATGACCGTCATGGCGCGGAGTGGAAATTTTGATTCAGCGTCCGCCATCGAATTGAACATGCTCCGCAAACTGGCGGAGGATCTGACGGCGATGTTGCACAGCAACCCAGAATCAGCGGAGCAGAACCCGTTGGACTTGGAAATCACTCCTGAAGGGATGCGTATCAGCGTGTTTGACCGGGGCAACAAACCCGTCTTTGAACCAACTTCGGCGGAGTTCACGCAATATGGCACATGGATTTTTACCACGCTGGCGTGGCAGATTTCTCGGTTCACAAACAACTTCATCGTCGAGTTGGAAGGTCACACGGAAAAGGGTTGCACCTACACCAACCTGAATCGCGGGCCGTGGGAGTTGAGTTCGGATCGCGCCAATGCCTCCCGCCGTAAACTCATCGAGTACGACGTCTTGCCAAGACAAATTCGCAAGGTCGCCGGGTTCGCTGACACTCAACCGATGCCGAACCTTGAACCCGACAGCGAGAGCAATCGCCGGGTGACCGTGATGTTGAAGGTCAAATCAGGCAACCAACTCCAATAATGTCATCCGCCTTTGTGCCATTCTTAAAAAGCGGCGGGAAGTCCGGCGCGAGTTCGTCACCCTGTCTTCCCGCTTCCGCGCCTCATTCAGCGCGAGATAACGCCACCGCTGCTGCGGGATTTTCTGCGCTCGTGCCGGGGCAACCCGCTGCATTGTCTCTGAATTCAAACGGCCATACACACGCGAACGCCAAACCCGTTGTGACTCTCAAACGCAACGGTGATCAGGTGACACACATCCACATTCAATGTGCCTGCGGTGAAGTGGTGGAGTTGGAATGTGCGTATTGAAGTGGCAACTTCGATTGGAGCAGCAGACGTAATGAGGCTCTGACTGCTTCTGCGCCACAGGTGGAAGGCCGTGGAATTTTGGCCTCGTCACCTCGGCTGCCACGAGATTCAATTACTTCAAATCTGGAAATCCACCGAGGTCTTCTTCTCTCCCTTGCTTAACACCCGCATGTCCAGACCGTCATAAACGACGAGCGAGTGCGGCGCGACGCTGTCCATGATGAACACATTGCCGCCGATGGTGCTGCCCGTGCCGATGACGGTTTCACCGCCGAGAATCGTCGCACCGGGATAGATCGTGACACGATCTTCAATCGTCGGATGCCGCTTCTTCCCGCGCAATTGTTGTCCGCCGGAAGTGCTGCGCGCGCCGAGCGTGACGCCGTGATACATCTTCACATGATTGCCGATGATGGCCGTCTCGCCCACCACCGTGCCTGTGCAATGATCCACGAAGAAGTGCGACCCGATCTTCGCGCCCGGATGCAGGTCCATTCCAGAACGGCCATGCGCCCACTCGCTCATGATGCGCGGGATGAGCGGGACGTTCTTGAGGTAAAGCTCGTGAGCGAGGCGTTGAACGGCGATGGCTTCGATGAATGGATACGCCACGATTATTTCCTCGCGACTCAACGCTGCGGGATCACCATTGAACGCAGCGTCGGTGTCTGTCTGAAGAATTTCCCGGATGCGCGGCAGGCTGCCGAGAAACTCCAGCGTGATCTCATGCGCGACGCGTGAAATCTCTTTCTTCGCGAGATCGGCGGGCGGATTGTATTCGAGGCTCTTGCGGATTTCGTCTTCGAGATTGCCGAGAATTGAGTCCAGCAACGCCGCCGTCTCCACCTTGATCTCAGAGGAGTGGATCAGTTTCTCGTCAAAGAAACCGGGGAAGATCAGGCGCAACAAATCCTTGGTGATGGAAGTGACGGCGGTTTTGGAAGGCAGATTTTTGCCGTCCAAATGATTGATGCCGCCCGCGCGAGCGTAGGAGGCGATGAGGTCGTTGGTCAATTGTGTGACCGGGTCATTCACGGCGCGAGTATCAGGGAGGGAAACGGGCAAGGCAAGTTCGGGGCAACGCCCTGTCGGGGCAACGCCCGCTAAATTCCACAAAGCACGCGAATCGGTCGGGGGAAAACCGTGGCGTGGTTAGTCAATGACAGCAAGGCTTTCGTGCAAGACCGATCAACTCTGATGCGACAGCCGCTTCCAAAGAAACATCCGCTCCTGTCCGGTGCGATTCGGATATGAGGGCGGCACCCATTCGCGGACCAGCTCGAAGTGCGGAGAGAATCTTTTCCAGATTTCATCGTGCGTTGTGCCAAAGGGCGGGCCGTCTGTGTCCGGGATGAGATAATTCACGGCGAGATAATGCCCGCCGGGTTTCAGCCAGCGACTCGCCGCGCGAACATAGTCATTGCGTTCGTCTGGCTGGATGGCGCAGAACAATGTGTGCTCAAAGAGCCAATCAAACTGAAACGGCGGTTCGTCTCGCAAAAAATCCGCAGTGCGAAACTCCGCGCCCCAGCCATCAGTCAAAGCACGCTCGCGGCTGAGTTGGATGGCGCTAGGTGCGAGGTCATAGCCATAAACACGGTAGCCTGCTTTGGCCCATTCGCCTGCATCGTGACCAGTTCCGCCGCCGGGAACACAAACTGTTTGGCCAGAGAGATCGTGAGTTGACGTCAGGAAGTCCACGAGGCCGGGCGACGGCGCGCCTTTTTCCCACGGCATGTCGCGCGTTTGATAGCGGGTTTCCCAGTAGGATTGGCTCATTGAATCTGCCCGTCCACGAGTTGAATCACTTTTGGCGCACGCGCGGCGACGTGCGCGTCATGCGTGGCGATGATGAGCGTGGTGTTCTTTTCGTCGCGCAGGCTGACGAGCAGGTCAACGATCTCAGTGCCGGTGTGCGAATCCAGATTGCCGGTCGGTTCGTCGGCGAGAATCAACTCCGGCTCATTCATCAGCGCACGGGCGATGGCTACGCGTTGTTGTTCGCCGCCGGAAAGTTCGTAGGGTTTGTGATCCATGCGCGCCCCGAGACCAACGCGGGCAAGCAGCTCGCGTCCGCGTTTCTCCGCGATGTCCACAGGCTTGCGCAACATGCGAGCGGGAAGACAGACGTTCTCCAACGCGTCGAGTTCCGGCAACAGATGATAGGATTGAAAAATGAAACCGACCTTGGTGTTCCTCAGGTTCGCGATGTCATGTTCTGACAGTTGCGCGAGGTTTCGCCCCGCAAAATGTATTTCGCCAGAGTTGGGGGAGTCCAATCCGCCGAAGAGATGGAGCAACGTGCTTTTGCCCGCACCGGATGCACCGCGCAGCGCGAGAAAATCTCCACGCGCGACACTGAGCGAAACGCTGCGCAAGACTTCCAATGTGCGTTTACCCATCGCGTAGGACTTGGAGACGTTTTGGGCAGAGAGAAGGATGTCACTCATGACGCAACGCCTCCACAGGGTTCAACTTGCTGGCATGTCGTGCAGGAAATGCCGCCGCCAGGAGACAGATGACGAGCGACCCACCGCCGATGATGAGCAGGTCGGACGGGATGATGAGCGCGGGCAGTTGAGTGAATTGATAAATCTCAGCGGGGAAAAGTTGCGCGCCGGTCGCGCTGCGCATGAAGCCAAGGAATTCGTTGCGATACGAAACTGCGAGCAGGCCGAGGCCGAAGCCAGCAAGTATTCCCAGCACGCTGACGATCAGGCTTTGCGCTAGGAACACGCGCATGATCTGGCTGTTGGTCGCGCCGATAGCTTTCATCAGGCCAATCTCGCGCGTCTTCATCATGATGAACGTGATGAGCGTGCAGGTGATACCGAACGCTGCCACGAGCACGATGAAGAATAGGATGTAGAGCATCATGTTTTTTTCCACCACCACGGCTTGCATCATCGGGCTGTCCTGTAACCATGTCGTGACCGCGAAATCTTTTCCGAGCGCGTCTTCCAATTCGTGAGCGACGCGCCCGGCTTGATACGGATCACGGATAGCGACGGTCAGCCCGCTGATTTCATCAGCGTCCTCAAGGCCGAGCATCGTCTGCGCGCGTTCGAGAGACATAATTACAACATCTGAATTAAATGTGTCCAATCCTGCATCGAAGACACCATGCACTACAAACTCGTCCGGGGGAATCTGCGTCTCGCCTGCCTTGCCAGCGGTCGCACGCATCTTGCGAAGATGGCGTTCGGAGAGGATTGAGACGCGGTCGCCGACTCGCAGTTTCATGAAGCGGGACATTTTCTCGCCGATCAAAAGTCCGCGTCCGCTCAAGTCCAATTCACCACTCACGATGTTGCTGGCAAGATGGCTGACGGTTGCTTCGGCGGCGGAATCAATGCCGCGGACCATCGGGGCGCGTAACAACGCCTGACCGTTCGTGGGCTGAGTTTCGAGCATCACCTGACCAAGGACGTTCGGTGAAACACCAATTACGTTCTTGTTCGATGCGACGACGCTTATGACCGTGGCGTAATCTGGCATGGTGCGATCGGTCAATTCACCATCAACAACTTCGTATTTCACCACGCGCAGATGCGCGGTGAATCCAAAAACCTTTTCGCGAAGCTCGGCGTCGAACCCGCTCATCACGCTGATGACGATGATGAGCACCGCCACCCCGAGCATGACGCCCATGATGGAGATGAGTGTGATGATCGAAACGAATGACCGCTTGGGCCGCAGGTAACGCAGCGCGAGCAGTAGTTCAAACGGAAGTTTCGACATGCGCGGCAGGCTAGACATCGCTCAGTCAGGTGTCAACGGATGGACTGATTTCGTTTGGCGTGAAGCCCAATCAACTCTTCTCTTCGATCAACTCACGGCGTGCGCCGCTGAGAAGCTGTTCGACAAAACTCGTAGTGTAAACGCCACGACGGAAGTTCGGATCCTGCAAGATAGCCTGTTGGAAAGAAATGGTCGTCTTAACGCCGGTGATCATGTATTCGCCCAACGCGCGGCTCATCTTGTCCATCGCCTCGCGACGATCTTTGCCGTAGGTGATGAGCTTCCCGATCATGGAGTCGTAGTGCGGCGGAATCGTGTATCCGGCATAAGCGTGCGTATCCACGCGTGTGCCACGACCGCCGGGTTGATAATACATTTCGATGCGACCGGGGCTGGGACGGAATTCGTCGAAAGGATCTTCCGCGTTGATGCGACATTCGATGGCGTGGCCTTTGAATTGAACATCGCTCTGCGACATCTTCAATTGCTCGCCGGACGCGATGAGTATCTGCATCCGCACAAGATCAATGCCTGTGACTTCTTCCGTGATGGGATGTTCCACCTGGATACGCTTGTTGACTTCGAGGAAGTAATAATTGCCCTTGTCGTCAACCACAAATTCCACCGTGCCTGCGTTCGTATAATGCGCGGCTTCAGCGATGCGAATGGCGGCTTTGCCCATCTCCTTGCGGAGTTTTGGGAACTTGTTTTCGATGAGTGGCGAAGGGGTTTCTTCGACCACTTTCTGGTTGCGGCGTTGTACCGAGCAATCGCGTTCGCCGAGATGAATGATGTTGCCGCGATTGTCACCGAGAATCTGAAACTCGATGTGGTGCGGATTTTCAATGAACTTCTCGATATAGACGGCAGAGTTGCCGAAGGACTTCTCCGCTTCAGTCCGCGCTGTGTGATAGCCCTTCACCAACGAAATATCATTGTGCGCCACGCGCATCCCGCGTCCGCCACCGCCAGCGACGGCTTTGATCATCACGGGGTAACCGATGCGTTTGGCGACGACGAGAGCGTCCTTCTCGTTCTCAACAATGCCATCCGAACCGGGCGGCGTCGGCACACCGGCTTTTTTTGCGAGATTGCGGCTGACTGATTTGTCCTCCAGCGCGTTCATGGCGCGCGAACTGGGGCCGATGAAACGGATGTTGCAACTTTCGCAAACGTCGGCGAAGTGCGCGTTCTCGGAAAGAAATCCGTAACCGGGATGGATCGCGTCCACATCGGCGATTTCTGCCGCGCTGATGATGCGATCAATCCGCAAGTAACTCTCGTTGGAGGGAGATTTGCCGATGCAGATGGCTTCGTCAGCCAGTTGTACGTGCATGGAGTTGGCGTCTGCCTCGGAATAAACAGCCACGGTGCGGATGTTCATTTCCTTGGCCGCGCGGATGATGCGGACGGCGATTTCGCCACGATTGGCTACGAGAATTTTCTCAAACATGCGGGCTGGTCGGTTGAGCGGGGTTGAATCCGCAGGCAACAGGGCTTTAGGTTGGACGAATCTTAAACAATGGCTGGCCAAACTCCACCGGCTTGGCGTTCTCAATCAGAATCTGAGTGATCACGCCTTTGGCTTCGGCTTTGATCTCGTTCATGACTTTCATGGCTTCGATGATGCAAACCACAGTGTCTGCGTTGACCTCCATTCCCACTTGGACGTAGGAAGCAGATTCCGGAGAGGGCGAGTGATAGACAGTGCCGATCATTGGAGACTTAATGTCCACGTCGGTAGAAACAGGTGCAGCCGGAGCAGCGGCAACCCCAGCAACCGCGCCAGTCGCAGGCAATGCAGCAGGCATCTGCGCGTAAGTAATCATCTGTTGACCGCCATCTTCGGATTGGATGACGTTTCCACCCATTCCACGCTTGAGACGGATTTTGAAATCCTGTTTTTCCAACTCAAACTCCGAAACGGAGTTCTTCTTCATCAGGTCAATGATGGCTTTGATGTCTTTGAGATCCACGGTTTCTAATCGTTAAAGTTGTTATTTCGGATTGAATCCCGGCGTTTTGTCGTTTGAACGAAAAAAGCAGTAGTCGAACTCCGCCCCTGCTTACGTCATTACCTAGACTGGTTCGAAGCGTAGAGACTTGGCCAAAAACCGTCAAGACTTAATACCCTCAAGTGACCGCACACTCACCGAGCGTGCTGCAAATTAAACGGCGAACTCAAACCTTTTTCGGGGACTCGGTAATGTTAATGGCGGCTTCGAGTCCAAGAATATAAGAATTCGCCCCGAACCCGGCGATCTGGCCGTGACAAACTCCCGCGATGAGCGACTTATGACGAAATTCCTCCCGCGCATGGATGTTCGAGAGATGGATTTCGATGGCGGGAACACCGGTCGCAGCAATCGCATCCCTGAGAGCAATGCTCGTGTGCGTGTAAGCCGCCGCATTCAAAACGATGACATCGAACACACCCTTCGCTAACTGAATCCAGCCAACGAGTTCACCTTCGAGATTCGTCTGGCGGAAATCAATGGTCGCTCCGCGCGCGGTGGCTTGCTTGCGAACCATCGCCTCGATGTCCGCCAAAGTGGTTTTACCATAAACCTGCGGCTCGCGCTGGCCGAGGAGGTTCAG